>JAVBRZ010000110.1:0-8297 GCA_031547425.1 Desulfovibrionaceae bacterium | reverse complement strand
ACGGCCTGCTCCTGCAGACTCTCATCGACAAAAATCACCCCGTTTACCTGTGACAACACCCGGCGGATCTCTTCCCGCCGTTGCTCTTTCTGAAGCAAACCATCCCATTCGTCAAAATCAAATTTATGCACTTCATAAAACAGAGGAAGCGCCGGCATGTGCAGGTGGCGAAACAGTCCCGCCCGTCGGACCTCAGTCTCTTCCCTTGCGTAAAGGGCTGATTCATTGCCGGCGAACAAAATGCGCCGGCCCAGCCACAGAGGATAGCGTACCCCGCGTAGCGCGCGGGGAACAATGGTATAATCTCCGAATTTGCCGGGATCCAGGCCGTAGCAGTCCCGCAAAAATGTTCCCGGGCTGTCCAAAGCTTCGCTAAAAGAAAAAAAAGAGGATACGCGCCGCGAACAGGTTGAAAACGCGGCAAGCATGTTCAGAGCCTGGAGGGCATTGGCTGATTCATTGGGAAAACGAAATTTCTTAGCATAAATAATATCCATATATTGCCCGACCAATCCCCGACCATTGTTGACTGAAACGACAAGCCGCGCTCAAAACAAAGTTAGGCGCCGCACGCGACGCCATAAACCGTGAAATTCCGGTTCGCCGCTTAACAAAACGGCAGCGGAACCCGATTATTTTTCAGAGGATGACCGATTTTGAAATAAAACGGTTCCGCGCTTCCGCTGCTGGCGGCGTGAGGCAAAAGGCTATAAAGTTCATTGCCAAGGCGACGCCTTGCCCATATAATTACCAAGCAACGCAAAGGTACCATCTTCCTCACTTTTTGCCAACAGTAATAATCCCCAGGTGAGGGTGCATTATCGTGGAATTATTATGCTCCAAACTGCCGTTTTTATGAACTGGGTGCGTAAATATGCCCTGACGGCCGGTTATTGCATTTTTTTAACCTGCCTTGCCCTTGAATGGCATGTCAACGAAGCGCGAACCATTGCGCTTCTCGGCCTGCTGGCTCATTTATGGCTTACGCCCGATGCCCGGCGGCGCCTGTTCAATTCCACCCAACTGCGCATTGCGCTGTGCTTTCCGGTTATCGCGGCGGTCGCATGGCTGGTTACTCCCTATGGAGACCAGGGCCTGAAAACCCTTGACTGGATTATCTGCCTCAGTATCGGATATGTTGCCGCGGATTGTCTGGAACGCAAAGCGATACTGTTGCTTGTGCTGCTTCCTGTATTTTGCGCGGCGGCTTCAATAAGCCTGGTTCTGTGGACGTTTTTCACGGCTGAAAATATGAAGTCCTTGTTGGCGGGCGGCGCCAAATTAAAGATGTATGTTGAACACCCTAACCGCTACGGCCTGCTTGCCGCAATCTCCGCGATAACCGCCATAGGCCTGTTTCCTTTGCTGGCGCGGCGGGAAAAATTTTTCCTGGCGGCTGTGCTGGCGGCCTTGACGCTATTGTGCTGGCACAGCCAATCCCGCGCCGCTGTTTTTTCTCTGGCCGGGGCCCTGTGCATAGCCATGATCTTCTTCATCAGGCGCACTCCAAAACAAGGTCTGCTCGTTCTGCTGATCGTCGCTTGTATTTTTGGAATCGGAATTTCAACAAGCGGAGGAAGAATTGTTTCCACAGTGACCAAGTCCTCCTGGGATTTTTTGCTCAATGGCCGGGAAGATATTTGGGAAGCTGCCTGGGAAATATTCCAAAAATCTCCTCTGGTCGGTTTTGGCGTGGACAGCTTCCGCCAGACTCTGGAAGTACATTTAAGCTTGCCTGAAAACCTTTTGCGTTTTCCCGAGATCAGGGCGCAATCCATTTTTTGGCATGCCCACCAACTTGTTCTGGGCCTTCTTGCGGAAACCGGCCTGGCCGGGCTAATTGTTTTTGTCGCCCTTTCCGTACGCGCTGTTTACAACGGCATAAAGAAATGCCCCCTGGCCCTGGCGCCCCTGCTTATGCTTATTTTATACTGGATTTACGGCCTCGGAGGGTATGGTTTTCACCGCAGTTGGGATACCGCGATCATTTTTCTGGCCATAGGCCTTATTGACGGCCTGGCGCCCGCGATACGACAAAACTCCGCCGGCGTGAATTCACTCTCTGCCCAGGGTAAATCAAAACTATTGGAAATTTAAGAGCAACCGCAGCCGACATGCACCAACATGCAGCCCAAAAACGCGCCCGATTCCTCAAACCTAAAGAGTCAAAGCCATGCACAAACGCCAGTTAAAAAGCCTGCCTGTGCTCATGCACCATCTTATCAGCAACGATGCCAGCCATCTGTCCGTACGCCCGGCCATCTTTGAGGAACAGTGCCGAAGTCTGGCGGCCAAAGGGTGGTTCGGCATAGGCCTTGCCGAAGCTGAAGGCTTCTTGATCAACGGCGCTCCGCTGCCGGAAAAATCCTTCCTGATGACCTTTGACGACGGTTTTTTGGATAACTATGTGTACGCCTGGCCGATCATGCGCAAATACGGGCATAAAGGCGTTATTTTCGCCGTGGCGGACAGAATCAGCGAAGCGCAACGGGATTGCGAGCCGCAGACCCGTATCGGGCAAAGTCCGCTCCGCCCGACCATTGAAGACGTCTGGAACGGCAACTGCGCGCAAGAAGAGCTGCCCCTGATCGACAAACTGTTGCACAAGGGCAAACTTGGCCATACGGTCCGGCGCGACTTGTTCTTTAACTGGGACGAAGCCAGGCGCATGGAAAACAGCGGGGTCATGTCCATTGCCGCGCATTCCACCCGGCATGAAAGCGTGTTTGCCGGCCCGTCCTTCTCGGGCTTTGTGCGGCCTAAAGAACAATTGCGCACTTTTTGCCATACCGTGCCGCCGTCCTGCTGGGGCCTGCCCGACTTTAAACGCGTGCCGGAATTGGCCAACCGCGCTTTTATCCCAGCCCCGGAAATGGTGGAGGCCATTAAAAACCTTGTGCCCCAGGAAGAAACCGCCGCGCTGGAATTTTTCCAATCACCCGCCAAGGTGGCTGAACTGGAAGCCCTGGTGGAAAAACACAAGCATAAGCTTGGCGAATTTGAAAGCCCGGATGCGCAACGCCTGCGCCTGGCCGAAATCGTGGACAGAAGCCAGGCCGTGCTCGGCCGGGAACTGGGCCGCAAGATCAGAAGCTTTTGCTGGCCCTGGGGCGTGTTTTGCGAAGAAGCCAGGCAAGCTGGGCTCGCCGCCGGCTTCGAGGTTTTTTACACCACCAAACTGGGCATCAACCGCCCCGGCGCGCCTCTGGCGATCAGCCGCTTTAAGGTCAAGAACAGAATCGATTCCTGGCTGTTGGGCCGGCTGCGCCTGTACAGCCGGCCGCTGCTCGGCGGATTATATTTAAAAATGCGCCTGTAGGCTCGGCTGACGAGCAAACGCCGGCCGCGCTTACGTCCCCATGATTCCGGCATAGACCGCGTTGGTCATGGCGATCATATCAGCAATGGAGAACTCGGCTTCCGCTTTGCGCCTGGCCGCCAGCTTCATGGTGTCAATCCGTTCCGGCGGCATATCCAAAATGGCCCGCAGCACCTCACGAATGGACATAGTGTCTTTAGCTTTGCTTACCCAGCCACAACTGGCGTCAATGTTGCGCACCAGAACCATAAAGTCGCTGGTAATCACCGGCAGCCCCATGGCCAGCATTTCCCGGCAGGCAAAGCTGCAGGCTTCCTTATAGGAAAGCACAAAACCAATGTCCGCATTTTCCAGTTCAACTCGTGCGTCGTTTAAAAAACCCGGAAAATGGAACTCGCAAATCTGCCCGGCTCCGGCCAGTTCTTCGGCCATCTCCGGTTCGTGCCTGGCCAGCATGACCACGCGCAGGCGTTGCCGGTCCGCTTCCGGCAAGCCGGCAATGGCCTCCATGAGGTGATGCCAGCCTTTGTGTTTGCTGGCCCCCGCATTGCTGATCAAAGTAAGCCGGCGTCCGGTGCTGACCGGCTCTTTACGGCGCCAGTATTCAAGGTCAATGCAATTGGAAATGACGTGAAACCGGGGGTTGCTTTTATCCAGCCCCAGATATTCCAAAAAATCGCCGACAAAAATGGTGGCGGCGTTAAACCTGCTCAAGCGCAGCCTGGAGACGGCGTTTTTAATGGTAATGGTATTGTGCTTGGTAAAGACCACTTTGAATTTTTTACGGGTGAGCAGGCGGGCGTATAAAGCCATCCGGTTGTCCGGCGAACCGTTGGTGTGCACGATGTCAATATCGTGCTCCACGATGGCCCGTCTGAGCTTTAAGGCGTTGCCGGCCACGTGCCTGAAATGCTTGAGCTTGCCCGGAAATTCCATGGGAATGAGATTGGCGTAGCCCTGCTCTTGCAAAATTTTATAGAGCATGCTCGTGGCCGGGCAAGCCACAAAAGTATTGTGCTTGCTGTCTTTAAGCAGAGAGAGGATGTATGTGGTATGCCCCCCGCCATCCTCACGGTGAAAATTGGTATACAGGATATTCATGCCGTGCTCGGGTTACAAATTTGACCTTTCTTCGCTTAAAACGCCGCCGCCGAGCCGTCGCAACGCGGATCGGACGCGCCTTCAATAAGTCCGTCAACATGCCGGACCAGCGCGCCGGCATGGCCCATAAGATCATTAAAAGCCTCAAGTTCGGTGAGCGCATGCCCGGCCGCCTTTAAGGCGCTCTTGATTTCCGGCGAAAAATTATCTTCTATTTTCAAGCTGGTGTCGCTGTCGCCCCAGGTGCGGCCAAGCACCCAGCGCGGCGCGGCGATAGCCGCCTGCAAATCATAGTTCAGCCAGGCATAGCGGGCGAACACCGCGGCTTGGGATTGCGGCTGGCCCTCCCCGCCCATGCAGCCGTAAGGCATGACCCGGCCGTCGGCGAACAGGGCCAGGGCCGGATTCAAAGTATGGAACGGGCGCTTGCGCGGACCGATATGGTTGGGGTGCGCCGGATCCAGGCTGAAGCCCAGCCCCCGGTTGTGCCAGACCAGGCCGGTCTCGGGCAGCACCACGCCGCTGCCGAATTCAAAATAAATGCTCTGGATGCAGCTCACAGCCCGGCCCGCGCTATCGATAACGCCGAACCAGACCGTATCCCCGGCGCCGGGCCCCGTCCCCCAAGGCGCGGCCAGATCTCTGTCCACCGCGGCGGCCAGTTGGCGCAGGTGCTCCGGTTTGAGCAGCGCCGGCATATCCTGCCGCAAATGGCCGGGGTCCGCCACATGAGCGTCGCGCAAGAAAAACGCCTGTTTGGTGCATTCCACCAGGTCATGCACCAGGGCGAACCCATCGGTTTTACCCTGCCCGCCCCGCGCTTTCGCCGCTGAAGTCAACGCGTTATAAATGCCCAGAATGAGTAGTGAAGCCACCCCTTGCGACGGCGGCGGCGTGTTGTAAATACGCGCCCCGCTGACCTCAACTTCCAAAGGCGCCATGAGCAGGCCTTGCTGCGCCGCCAGGTCATCCAAAGTCAGCGGCGCGCCAAGCCCGGCCAGCTCAGCGGCAATGTTTTGCGCGAGCCTCCCCCGATAAAAAGAATCCAGCCCTTCCAGGCCCAGACGTCGCAAGGTGCGGGCCAGGGCGGGCTGCGTGTGCCGGCTGTGCGGAGCCGGCGCTTGGCCGTTGTTCAGAAAATGCGCGGCAAACCCCGGCTGGCCGCGCAATTCGTCGATTTTTTCGGCCAGATAAGCCGCCTGGCCGCCGCTTACCGGGTAACCATGCTCAGCGTAATAGGCCGCTTCTTCCAACAAACGATCCAAAGCCAGGGGCGTTCCCCAGCCGGCGGCCAAATCCAGGGCCGTGCTCCAGCCTGAAACCGCGCCCGGACAGGTGAGCATGGCCGCCGGTCCGCGTTGCGGCAAGGAATCATGCCCGCAAGCGCGCAAGTAATCAGGGCTGACCCGTTGCCCGGACAAGCCGGAACCGTCAATACAGACCACCCGCCCCGAGGCCGGATCGTGGATGGTCCAAAACGCATCGCCGCCCAGGCCGGTCATATGTGGGTAGACCACAGACAGGGTCGCGGCCGTGGCCACAGCGGCTTCAACGGCGTTCCCGCCTTCACGCAGGATGTTCAAGCCCGCTTCCGACGCCAGATAATGCGGCGCAACCACCATGCCCCGGAATGCCGCTGTTGTTTTGTGCATATGTCTCACTCCTCCGCGAAGCATTGCCGCGCCATTATAGTTTAAATGAAATTCTCCGGATATTCAAATGATAATCAACAACCGCGTCCAATAACTGGACATCTCGGCCATTATGGGACATAGGACTGCAGATGTTCAACTTGTGGTTCCCCTTCCCAGCCATTGTCGCCTGGCCGGCCGCCCTGTCGCTTGCCGGACTGTGTTTCGCAACGCTGTGGCGCAAGCCCGCTTTTGCCGCGCTTCTGGGCCTGCTTATTCTCTGCCGTTTGATTATGGTGGGGGATTTTTTGCTGGGCGGCGTCGCGCAGGCTTATCTGGCCGCAACCTTGGGCGCGCTTAAAGACTTCGCGTTCCTGGCCCCCTTTCCCTATCTCGCCGCCTTGCGCGGCGGCAAAAGCGCCGCCGGGCTGGTCGCGGCCATACTGCTGTTCTGCAATGCCCTGGATGTGGGCTATGTCAAGGAAACCTATTTCCGCGTCCAGCGGGCTCTAATTGAAAATACCGACCCGGCGGCCTTCCTGGTGCGTATGGACCTCACCATCATCGCCCTGGCCGTTTGCCTGGTCTGTCTGATCGGCTTTCAAATCCTGTTCAGGAAACTGCCGGGCCACCCCTGGCGCGCCCGCGCGGACGCCACCCTGGCTGTTTTCTGCCTGGCCCTGCTTATTTGCGGCGCGGCGCCCCAAATTCCCAAAAGCGGCGACTATCTCACCGACGAAATCAACATGGAACGCGACGCCGCCCTGGTCATTGTCGCGGACAGCGCCGTGCGCAACTTGGCGGAAGCGCTGCTCCCGCCGTCAGCCTCCACTCTGGCGAGCTATGAATACTCCACGCAAGAGCTGAGTCTGCTTGAATCATTCGGAGTGCTGGACCGCAAACAGGCCGCGCCCCTGTCTCAAGCCGCTTATGACCGGGTCATTTACGTGTTCCTCGAATCTTTGTCCTACGATTTTCTGAGCTGCAAAGTGGAAAAACCGGGCGCCTGCATCATGCCTTTCTATTTTTCCCTGCTCAGCGACCCGGCCAATATTTCTTTGAGCAACTTCCATTCCTCAGCCTTCACCACGGACGAAGGCATTTACGCCGCCTTTGCCGGACGCCCAAATTTCGGCGGCGATGACGCGGCCGGATTCAAGCCCGCCACCATCTTCAGCCTGGCCAGGGAGCAAGGCGGCTACAGATCCGCCTACTTCATGGGCGCCAGCGTGTATTTCCGCAGCAAGTTCAAAACCTACCTCAACACCATGCAGGTGGATGAAATCTACGGCAAAGAACAAACCATGGGCCTGCCCCCGCAAAACACCGGCTTCCCCTGGGGCGACACCGACGAGCGCATCTTTGAAAAAGCCCTTATCTGGCTCAAGACCAATAAGGCGGAAAAAACCATCACCATTCTGTGCAGCATCAACACCCACCCGCCCTTTTACAGCGACCGCGAATCGCCCCCGGGCATCGGCGACACGCCCCTGACCCGCGCTTTCTACGCCACGGACCAGGCCCTGGAAACCTTTGTGCGCGGCCTCGAAGCTGAAGGCATGCTCGACGCGCGCACCCTGCTCATCATCGGCGCCGACCACCAGATCACCCACGGCGGCGAAATGGCGGCCGCGCACCTGCCGGAAAAACGCTTCGGCAACCGCCATATCCCTCTGGTGTTCATCTCGCGCGACCTCGCCCCCCTGCAAAACATCGACCGCCATGCCCTGGCTTCGGCCGTGGATATCGCTCCCACTCTGGGCGACCTCCTGGCCCTGCCCGAGCAAAGCACCTATTACGGCAAAAGCCTGTTCATCAACGACAAGCGCTACGAGTTGGGCATGACCAGAGGAGGCCTGTTCTTCTTCAGCACGCCGCAAGTAAAGTTTTCCTTTGACCTGCGCTACTACCCGGAAAACACCGCCGAACAGGCCCTGTACAAATGGTATTTTACCCAGGGCGGCCGCGGCGGTTTGTAACGGGGACGCGCCGGAGGAGGGAAACCTTCCCCCATCCCTCACACCGCTTGGGCTTTGGAATGAGTGACTTTTATTTCAATGCCGCAGGCTCACATCTTGACCAGCATCCGCTCCACATAGCGGGACTTGAGCTGCTTTTGGGCCAAATTGCGGGCCACGGGCGGCAGCTTGAGCACCGCGCCCAGCACGGCGGCGGCCAGTCTGTGGCTGAACAGCACCTGGTTGTCGAAAATCAGGTTTTGCAGCACACCACGCTCCGTGGCCATA
>JAVBRZ010000037.1:0-13132 GCA_031547425.1 Desulfovibrionaceae bacterium | reverse complement strand
CCTGCGTTCTGTTGCTGGGGGGTGGGCCGGTTCTCTCAACCCCCCCCGCGTCTCGCGCCGTGGCCCCCCCCCCCCCCCCCGTCGCGTTAAATCATCTGCTTGCGGTACGTATCTTTTATTTTGATTTTGCCGTTTTTGAATTCAAAGAGATCGCAGCCGTGGACCTGGGATTTTTCCTTGCCGTCGGCGCTGGTGCCGGTAAACAGCCACTGGGTGACGCCCCGCTCGCCGGAGACGAAGTGGGTGGGGTTGTGCCACTTGGCGTCGGGGAATTTTTTCCAGACCGCTTCATAGGAGGCGCGTACGGCCGCGCGGCCCTCGGACACGCCGCCTTTGGGCGTTGGGCCCGCCGCGCCGTAGAAGGCGCAAGTATCGTCGTCGGCCATGCAGGCCATCAGGGCGTCCACGTCGTGGGCGTTCCAGGCCGCGGCGAATTTGTCCAGCAGGGCAATTTTGTCAGCGTCACTCATAGCAGTCTCCTTGAAGTTAAAATAATAAGGTTAATGCTTTAAGCACTATCGTTGCGTAGGGGGTAAAGGCAAGGCGAAAGTTGCATAGGGCGGTTTGGGGGCGGTTTTCTTCCGGCGCGGTTTAAAAGCCGGCGGAATTCTCGCCGTTTTTAAGTTTGAAATCAATGCGCCTGTCCAGGCCCGCATAATTGAGATGCCGCTCGGCCGGTTTGCTGGTCAGGGCGATTTTGCCGCGCCGGATCACATACAGGCAGGGAGAGAGCAGGCGCAGGGCCTCAAATTCGTCGGCCGCGTCCAGGATGAGCAGGTTGGCCGGCTTGCCCTCGGCCAGGCCGTAACGGTCTTCAATTTGCAGTGTCACGGCGGAATTGTCGGTAATCATGTTGAACAGCCTGGGGATCTGGGCGCGGCCGCTCATGTGCGCCATGTGCATGAGCAGATTCGCGGCCTGGAGCATGGAGCCCGTGCCCATGGGGTACCAGGGGTCCATAATGTTGTCGTGCCCGATGGAGACATTGACGCCGGCGGCGTCCAACTCGTCGACCCGGGTGTGGCCGCGCCGGCGGGGATAGCCGTCGGTGCGGTTGCCGAGCACGGCGTTGGACAGGGGATTGGTGATGAAGTTGACCCTGGCCCTTGCCGCGTTGCGGATGAGCTTGAGCGCGTAGTCATTATTATAGTTATGCAGGGCCGTGGTGTGGCTGGCGGTGACTTTAGGGCCTAAGCCCCTGTGCAGGGCCTCTTTGAGAATGACCTCGATGAAACGCGACTGGTCGTCGCCGGTTTCATCGCAATGGATGTCGATGAGAGCATCATATTTTTCGGCCAGGCTGAAGGCGTGTCCCACCTGGCGCACGCCGTCTTCGCGGGTGATTTCGCCGTGCGGGATGCCGCCCACCACGTCGGCGCCCATGTCCATGGCCCGGACCATGAGTTTTTGGGGCGCATCGTCAGGGCCGGAAAAAAGGCCGTCCTGGGGAAAGGCCACAATCTGGATGTCCACCAGCTCGCGCATGGCGTCTTTGACTTCCAGCAGCGCTTCCAGAGTGATCAGGCCCGGCGCGGTGGTGTCGGCATGGGTGCGGATGAACTGCACGCCGTTGGCGAATTCCCAGAGCACGGCCTCTTTGGCGTTGTTTACCAGTTCTTGCCGGTTCAGGCTGGTTTTGCGCTCGCCCCAAATGGCGATGCCCTCCAGCAGGGTGCTTTTTTCATTGTAGCGGGGGTTGCCTCCGGACAGCGCGGCGTCCAGGTGCAGGTGCGGATCGCAAAAGGGCGGACAGGCGAGGTTGCCGGCCGCGTCGATTTCTTTTTGCCCCCGGGCCTCAATTTTGGGAGCAATGCGTTTAATGACGCCGTCAGCCAGGCCGATGTCGCGAAGGCCTTGCGCTTCGCGCAGCCGGGCGTTTCTGATGATCAGGTCCATGCGGGCGCTCCTTGCGGCGGGTTATGAGATAGGTTTTAGAGCATAGCGCTTCAGGCGGGCGGTGGCAACCGGCAGTTTGGGCGCCGCTGCCGCGCGGCTTGCGGCCCGTGCCGGCGCGGTGTATATAGGCGGGCATGAAAGCGGAACACTTCGGCCTGGATTTTGAAACTTTTGCCCGGATCATCGACAATTTGCACGATGAGATCATTGTTTACGACAACAATTACCGGATCATCTACATCAACAAGGCCTGCGAGCGGCATTACGGCTTCCGGCAGGAAGAGATGATCGGCAAGAGTTTCTGGTATTTTGTGCGCGAAAACAGCTGCTGGAACTGGTCGGTGCTGCCCACGGTTTATGAGCTGAAAAAACCGCTCAAGCAGGAGCAGCAGACTCATATTGGAGCCGATTTGTTCACCATTGCCACGCCGCTGTTTGATGAGAACGGGGAAGTGGAGTTCGTGCCGATGAACGTGCGCGATGATTTCCACGAAGGCCTGATCGAGCGTTTTCAGGATATCCAGGAAGCCAGCGAAAACCCGCCGGAGCGCCTGCAACAAGGCCTGGTCAGCCAGAGTCCGCTGATGATCGAAGTGCTCGGCCTGGCTGAAAAAGTGGCGGAAATGAAAACCCCCTGCCTGCTCCTTGGCGAGTCGGGCAGCGGCAAGAGCTTGCTGGCCAAATATATCCACGCCAACAGTTCACGCCGCGACAAGCCCTTTGTGGTGGTCAATTGCGCCAGCATTCCCATGGAGTTATTTGAATCCGAACTGTTCGGCCATGTGCGCGGGGCGTTTACCGGCGCGGTGGCCCAGAGCCAGGGCTTATTTGCCGAAGCTCAGGGCGGCATGCTCCTGCTCGATGAAATTTCGGAGTTGCCTTTTGTGGTGCAGGCCAAGCTCCTGCACGTGCTGCAGGAAAACGAATACCGCATGGTGGGCGGGGCAACGGCCATCCCCGCGGATGTGAAAATCCTGGCCGCCAGCAACCGTAACCTGCGGGGTATGATCGAGGCCGGCACTTTCCGCGAAGATCTTTACTACCGCCTTAATGTGGTGGAAATTACCGTGCCGCCCCTGCGCCGCAGGCCGGAGGACGTGGTGCCGCTCATTTATTATTTCCTCCAGGTTTACGGCAAACAGTATAAAAAACGGCGGCACATTTCGGAAAAAGCCCTGGATATTTTGTACCAAAACCCCTGGCGGGGCAATGTGCGCGAGCTGGCCCACGTTATCGAGCGCCTGGTGGTCACCAGCCCCGGCACAACCATTGAAGGGGCTGATCTTTCACCCGTGCTCTTTGAATCGCCCCTGGTGGCCGGCGCTGCGGAGGATTGCCCGCCGCAGGCCGCCGAGCGCCCGCCGCTTCCGGAATTGGTCCAGGGGTTGGACGCCGCCCTGCGCGATTATGAACGCCAGATCATTCTCGAAGCTTACGCCCGCTGCAAATCCACCCGCAAAATGGCCGAAGACCTGGAGATCACCCAGTCCAAGGCCAGCCGGCTGCTACGCAAATATCGTGTTGAGTCATAATTGATTCTTTGAATCGTTTTTGACTCGTTACTGGCGGCGCGGATTTAGCGCTTTCGTGCAGTTTTGAGCTGTTTTTAACTCAAAATTATTGTCCATCTCGCATTCCTTCTCCAACAACATATTGATATTTAAAGATATTATGCGATTTGTACTTTTTGGTACAATGTTTGCTTTGTGAAAATCTTTGAATTTACGACAGTTGCGGCGCGGGCCGTTGTGTTGTGTAACCTCAGCAACAGATTTGTCCGCTTTGCCGGCGGATGACCCTGGGAGAGCTTATGCGTATTATCGATATTGAGACGATCATTTTGCGTGTTCCCCCGGCCGGGCAGCCCTGCGAGTGGGGTTGGGACGGCGTTCTTGTTCTGGTGCATACCGATGCCGGCATCACTGGCGTGGGCGAGTCCGACACTTCTCCTTATGTGGTTAAGTCTTTTATTGAAGCGGCTCACTCCAATTTGGCCTGCTTTGGTTTGCGCGAAGTGCTCATCGGCGAAAATCCCCTGGAAATTCAGCGCCTGTGGAGCAAGATGTACGACAGCTCATCGTACATGGGCCGCCGGGGCGTGGGCATTCATGCCATCAGCGCCGTGGATATCGCCCTGTGGGACATTGCCTCGCAGTATTACAAGCAGCCCATTCACATGCTTTTGGGCGGCAAATTCCGCGATCATATCCCGGCTTACGGCACGTTCATTCCTGTGGACAACCCCGACGACAACCGGCGCCTGGCCGTTGAGGTGAAGGCGCGGGGCTTTAAGGCCATGAAATTCGGCGGCGGGTCATTCGGCTTTGATATCGAGCACGACTACAAGGTGGTCAAGGCCGTGCGCGCCGAGGTGGGCGACGATACCGGGGTGATGATCGACATGGTTTCGCGTTGGAAAACCTGGAACAATGCCCTGGCCTGCTGCAAGCGCTTGGAGGAGTTTGACCTCGGTTGGGTGGAGGAGCCCGTGCCCTCCGATGACCTCGACGGTTACCGCCGCCTGGCCCAGGCCGCGCCTCAGACCATTTCCGGCGGCGAAATTCTGGCCACGCGCTGGGAGTTTAAAGATTTCATGGAGCGGGGCCGGCCCGGCATTGTCCAGCCCGACATCACCCGCTGCGGCGGCATTTCTGAGATGGTGCGCATCGGCCATTTGGCCGAGCTCAACGGCATGCGCCTGGTGCCGCACGGTTTTTCCACCGGCATTTTGCTGCAGGCCACCATCCAGTTCCTGGCCGCCTATCCGGACGGCAACCTCATTGAATATTCGCAGAGCGCCAGTCCGCTGTTCACTGACCTTACCGGGCCCATGCCCGAGCTTAAGGACGGCGCCCTGGCCGTGCCCGATCTTATTGGCCTGGGCGGCGCTTTGGACTGGGATTGCATTAAGAAATATCGCATTGCCTAAGGAGTGCGGCAGATATGAAGAGCCGCGCAGCGCGAGCAGCCCAAAACCGCGTTTTTGGGGTGCGACCCCTGAGCGCCGCGCAGGACGCGGGGCCGAAGGGTATGCGATAATGAAGGCGCGGCAAGCATCAGCTAGGAAAGTGGGCAGCCAAGGGGGAGGCCCGCATTTTTGGACTTTAACTGTATAGTTATAAACGGAAAGGAGTTTCCATGAGTAATGCCAAAACCCGTTTGGACTTGCCGCTCCTGCTCATCTCGGTGGGCACGGTGCTGGGGCTGGTGGCCCTGCTGACCATTTTCCCGGAAGGCAGCAAGGCGGTGGCCGACAAAATTTTCGGCGCGTTCACGGCTATATTCGGCACGCCCGTGCTGGTGTTCGTGTTCGGCGTGGTGGTGTTCCTGTTTGGCGTGGCCGTGAGCAAATACGGCAAAATCCGCCTGGGTAACGAAAAACCGGAATATTCCACCTTTGCCTGGGTGGCCATGATGATCTGCGCCGGCCTCGGCTCGGCCACGGTTTACTGGGCTTTTGTGGAGTGGGCTTATTACTACAATGCCCCGCCTCTGGGCATTGCCGCGCATACGTCCACCGCTTATGAATTCGCCACCACCTACAACCTGTTCCACTGGGGCATCAGCGCCTGGGCCACCTACTGCGTGGCGGCCCTGCCCGTGGCTTACCACTTCCATGTGCGCAAGAACAAGGGCCTGAGCCTTTCCGCCGTGTGCACGGCCGTGCTTAACAAAGATAACCCCGGTCCCCTGTGGAAAGTGGTCTGCCGCATCATTGACGTGATCTTCATTTTCACCTGCTTTGGCGGTCTGTCCATCACCCTGGGCGTGTCCGTGCCCATGGTTGCGGAAATCGTCTGCTCTATTTTTAACATCACGCCCACCTTCACCACCAATGTGATTCTCATTCTGGTGATTTCCGTGGTTTACTCCTTGAGCTCCTATGTGGGCATTGAAAAGGGCATGAAGCGCATTTCCAGCGGCAACACCTATCTGGCCATTCTGTTCTGCATCGGCATTTTCATTTTCGGGCCCACGGCCTTTATTCTTAAAAACACGGTCAACGGCCTGGGCCTCATGTTCCAGAATTACATCCATATGAGCCTGTGGACCGACCCCATTGACAACAGCGGCTTCCCCGAAGGCTGGACCATTTTCTTCTGGCTGTACTGGATCACCTACACTCCGTTTATGGCCCTGTTCATTTCCCGCGTGTCCAAAGGCCGCACCCTGCGCAGCGTGATCATCAACACGCTCGTCAGCGGCGCTTCGGGCTGTTTCTTCTTCTTCGGGGTCATCGGCAGCTTCTCCATGAACGCCAACATCACCGAACTGGTGCCTGTGGCCCAGATGCTGGCCGACGGCAAGGACAACGCCTCCATCGTCATGGTTATGAACACCCTGCCCGCGGCCACCATCTTCATCCTTTTGTTCGCCGTGGTGTCCGTGCTGTTCCTGGCCACCACTCTGGACTCGGCCGCGTACACCATGGCCGCCACGGTCACGCCCGGCCTTAAGGAAAACGAAGACCCATCGCCGTTCCACCGCTTGTTCTGGTGCGTTATGCTGGCCGCCGTGCCCCTGGGCATGATGTTCATCAAGGCGCCCATCGGCACCATCAAAACCTGCGCCATCGCCACGGCCACGCCATTGACCTTCATTCTGATCTACATGCTTTACGGCATGATCCGCTGGATGGTCAGCGACTACAAAAACAACAGAGCTTCGCTTAACCTGCTTGATGACTAATGGAATAACGGGAGGGGGAAACCTTTAAGGGTTTCCCCCTCAAACCGGCTTACGGCAGTGGAGCCGGGCATTAAAATATTTTCCCTGGAGGGACTTATGAGCAAAGCCATTGTCATGTCCGACTCCGACAATGTGGCTACCTTGCTGGCCGAAAGCTCCGCCGGCGCCGCAGTGGAGCTCATTGACAAGCAGGGCGGGCAGCTGCCCGCGATCAAGGCGTTGGAAACCATCCCGGCCGGCAACAAAATCGCCCTGCGCGACCTTGCGCCCGGCGAGAGCATGGTCAAATACGGCGCCGCCTGCGGCAGGGTGAGCGCGCCCATTCGCAAGGGCGAGCTGGTGCACGTGCATAACGTGAAGAGCGAGCGCATCAACATTCCCGATGAGATAGTGGAAGATATCCTGCGGGAGATGAATTATACGCGGCCGGAGGTGGCATGATGGCGGGCGAACTTACTTTTAAAGGCTATGTGCGGTCCGACGGCGGCGTGGGAGTGCGCAACCGCCTGCTGATTATCGGCGTGGATGAATGCATTGACGGCGTGTGCCGGGCCGTGGCCGCTGATTACGGCGCCGAGGCCGCGGTGCTGACCAACTTCGTCACCTGCATGCTGGGCGGCAATGAGGAGTTGGTGCACAATCTTATCGGCGTGGGCAAAAATCCCAATGTCGGGGGGGTGCTGGTGGTGGCCATGGGCTGCGGCAGCATCCTGCCCGAAGACATTGCCGCCGGCATTGCCGAAAGCGGCAAGCCCTGCCGGGCCATGCGGGTTATAGACCAGGGCGGCTCGCGCCGGGCCATTGCCCACGGCAAGGCCCTGGCCAAAGAATTACATGGGCTTATGAGCCGGGACAAACGGACCGACGCGCCTGTTTCCAAATTGATCGTGGGCGTGAAGTGCGGCGGGTCCGACGCCTCTTCGGGGCTTGCCTCAAACCCCGTGGCCGGCTACGCGGCCGACAAGCTGCTTGCGGCCGGGGGCACGGTCATCGGCGGCGAGATTATTGAGCTCATCGGCGGCGAAAAATTTATGCTGGAGCGCTGCGTTTCTCCGGCGATCCGGGACAAGCTGGACCGGATCATCAAGGCGGAAGAAGCCCGCTGGAGCGTGCCCGGCGTGGAAACCGAGATCATGAGCGTGGGCAATTCCGTGGGCGGCATCACCACCATTGAGGAAAAAACCCTGGGCGCTCTGCACAAATACGGCACCCATCCGGTGGAAGGCGTGCTGGAATTCAACAAACACGGCATCGAGCGGCCGGGCAAGCCCGGCTTCTACCTGTCGGAGGCGTCGCACCTGTGCGGCGCGGCCGGCACGCATTTCGCGGCCATGGGCGCGCAAATGATCATGTGGACCAGCGGCGGGGCCGGTTTCGACAACCAGATTGTGCCCGCCATTCGCATCAGCGGCAACCCTGTGCTGTTTACCGAGGACCAGGATATTGACGCCCGGGCCATTATGGAGGGCAGGGCCACCTCGGCCGAGATAGGGGAAGAGCTGTTCGCCCGCCTTTTGGAAGTGGCCGGCGGCTCGCCCACCAATATTGAGGGCCTGGCCTATTCGTATTCCAGCATTTACCAGAAGGACCAGCGCCTGGAAAAATATCTGAACAGCTGCAAGTGCCCGGAATTGGCCGCGCGGTAAACCAATAAGCATTCTTTCAGGTTTGGAAGAAGCGGTTTTGCCGTAATTCATGCTTACCCCAAAGCTGGACCAGCGGGGAGATTCCATCACGCTCCGCCTGGTCCGGCCCCTTCCCCCATCCGTCGGGCCGGTCGCGCTTGCGCGCCGGCCGGTCCGGCGTTAAGGCCGTGCCGGGAACCCGGCATGCTTTCCTGAATCCGTGTCCGCCGGCCCCCGGCCCCCCCTCCGTGAGGGCGGACGCGGATTTTTCTTGTCTGCCCGGATAAAATAGGTTTATATTTTGCCCATGAGAGTTGGCGGACTTGATCTTATCCGGGCTCTGGCCATAACTTTTGTATTGTCCGTGCACTTTTTCATGAACACGGCCTTTTACGTAACGCCCTTAACCGGCCCGTCCATGTTTGCCCAAACCGCGTTGCGCTGGCTGTTTCTCACTTGCGTGCCGTTGTTTTTATTGCTCACCGGCTACCTGCAGTGGCAAAAAAAACCGGAAGCGGCCTATTTCAAGAAAATTTTTTTTGTGCTCGGCGTATACCTGTTTTTCGCCGTGGCGGCCGTGCTGTTCAAAACACTGGTCCAGGGCGAGGGCGGGGATTTTTGGCACTGGCTGAGGAGCATTTGCACTTTTTCAGCCATCGGTTACGGCTGGTATGTGCGCATGTATGTGGGCCTGTTTCTGCTGGCCCCGTTCATGAACACCCTTTACCACGCCCTGCCGGACAAGCGCGCCAAACAGGGGCTTTTGCTGGTCATGGTCCTGGTCACCGGGCTGCCGGGCCTGCTGGACGGCCTGGGTTGGAAAAACTTGTTCCTGCCCGATTGGTGGACCGGCGTCTATCCCCTGGCTTATTATTTTTTGGGCGCCTATATCCGCGAACAGCAGCCCAAAATTAAAAAAAAACTGGGCCTGGGGCTGGTTCTTGGCTTTATTGTCCTGGAAGCCGCGCTGACCATGTGGGCATCCGGGGGCGGCAAGTTTATGGCCATTTTCGGCTATTACGACTCAGCGGCGGTCATGGCTCTGGCCGTGCTGCTGTTTATCACCTGCTATGATCTGGAAATCAAAAATCGGCTTCTGAACAGGGTTTGCGAGCTGTTGTCCCGTTTTTCTCTGGATATTTACCTGTGCTCGTATATTACGGATACCTTTTTTTACCCGCGCCTGTCGGCCGTGTACGCGGCCGGCGGTTGGCCCGGCTGGGCGGGTGCGCTGCAAAAGCCCCTTGCGGCGCCTTTTGCCGTGCCCCAGGCGGATATCTTTCCTTATATTCTGCTTATCGTGCCCCTGTCCCTGCTGGTGTGCCTGGCGGCCGGCCTGGCGCGGGAAGGCGCGGGGCGTTTGTGCGAGAGCCTGCTTGATTTGCCAAAGGCGCGAAAATAGGTTAACTTGAAATAATGAACCCGCTGCTCCCGGCGAATATTCCTTTAAACCCTATGCCCGACGCATAATCAAAGGCGGCTTGTTCCCATGCGCACACCCTCCATCGGCATTGCTCCTGAAGGCTACCATATTATCGGCATCACCGCCGTGGCCACCCTGGCCTCGGCCCTGCTCGGCTGCGGCATTCTGACCCTGGTCTGTTTCGCGGCCTTTGTGTTCGCCTGCAACTTTTTCCGCGATCCGGAGCGGGTTGTCCCGCAGGATGAGGGTCTGGCGGTCAGCCCGGCCGACGGGCGGGTCATCAGCACCAAACCCATGCCCGATCCCCTCAGCGGCGAGGCCAGAACCTGCGTGAGCATTTTCATGCACGTGGGCAACGTTCACGTCAACCGTTGCCCCATAGACGGCGAAATAGAACGCATCAAGTACAGTCCGGGCAAATTCTTCAACGCTTCCTGGGACAAGGCCTCCACGGACAACGAACGTTGCGCCTACGCCGTTAAAGACGCCGACGGCCGGATGTTCAGCGTGGTCCAGATCGCGGGGCTCCTGGCCCGGCGTATTGTCAGCCGGGTGGAGCAGGGCGACAGGCTCAGCCGGGGCGAGCGCTTCGGACTGATCAAATTCGGCTCCCGCCTGGACGTTTATTTGCCGGAAGGCTATGAAGCCTCGGTCAGCGTCGGTGAAACCGTGCTGGCCGGCAATTCGGTCATTGCCCGCAAAACCGCATAATCCCGACCCGCGCTGGCCGGCTTCCAAGGTATGAACATGCTTCAACAAAAAAACATGCCCTTTCACAAAGGCATTTACATTCTGCCCAACCTTCTGACTTCGGCCTCGTTATTCGCCGCGGTGCTGGCCATTATCTGGACCGCGCAGGGCGCTTATGAAGGCGCGGCCATCGCCATTTTGTTCGCCGCGCTCATGGACGGCCTGGACGGCAAAGTGGCGAGGCTCACCAACACCAGCAGCGAATTCGGGGTGCAGTACGACTCCCTGGCCGACCTCGTGGCCTTTGGCGTGGCGCCGGGCTTTCTGATCTTTCAATGGCAGATTGTCGATTTTGGCCGGGTGGGCCTGGTGATCACCTTTTTGTACGTTACTTGCGGGGCTTTGCGCCTGGCGCGCTTCAACATTGCCGGTTCGGGCGGCAGCAAGAAATTTTTCACCGGCCTGCCCATTCCGGCGGCCGGGTGCACCATTGCCCTGCTCGTGCTTTTTTCGCCCATGCTGCCCGCCTGGATCTGGCCGGCCATGCCTTACATCTGCCTGGCGCTCACCTTTTTGCTGGCCGTGGTCATGGTCAGCCGGGTGCGCTATTTCGCGTTTAAGGAATACGGCTTTCTTAAAGTCCACCCCTTTTCGTCCATGGTCACGGTCATGCTGCTGTTCGCCTGCATCGCGGCCGAGCCCAAGCTCCTGGGCTTTGTGATCATTATCGGCTATCTGTTGTCCGGCCCCATATACACCTTTATTTTCATGCCCCGGCGCTTGCACCTTTTGAGCGAGCCGCTTAAGCCAGCCAAAAAGGCTGAAATCAAGGATGACGAAGGCAAGGCGGTCCAGGCCGGGCCAACAAAAGAGCAGGAAGAATAAAAATTATCTGACTTTGTTTCAGGGTTTTTATTGACATTTTTTTAAAGAGTGCCCATAAGTTTTGCATGCGTAACTTGAAGATCAACACCTTTGCCCAAAATTGGTGGCGGCTCAGCTAAAATGAGCCGTGGTCTTTGCGCGTATTTACAATAACCAACAAATAAGCCAAGCATTAAGCAACCGCGGCGGAGAAATCCGAACTCGCGGTTTTTTTATTGCCTCCCCGCCTCAAGGACTCTCCGCCCAAACAAACTAAAAACGGAGAGTCACCATGTCCACTTTGAACACCGCCGTCATTGCCCGGTCCGACAACTTAAGCGCCGCGCCCAAGGGTTATTTCGGCCCCTACGGCGGCCAATATGTGCCCGATTCCGCCCTGCCCGTGCTGGCCAGGCTGGAGGAAGCCTTTAATCATTACAGCGCGGACCCCGCGTTTACGGCCGAACTTAACGAATTGCTGGTCAATTATGTGGGCCGCCAAACCCCGTTGTTTTACTGCCGCAACTTGAGCGACCGCCTGGGCGGAGCCCGGATTTACCTCAAGCGCGAAGACCTTAACCACCTGGGCGCGCACAAGCTCAACAACGCCCTGGGCCAGGCCTTGCTCGCCAAGCGCATGGGCGCGCGCCGGGTCATCGCCGAAACCGGCGCCGGCCAGCACGGCGTGGCCACGGCCGCGGCCGCGGCCCTGCTCGACCTTGAGTGCGCCGTATACATGGGCGAGGAAGACATCCGCCGCCAGCGCCTCAATGTGCTGCGCATGAAAATGATGGGTTCGGAAGTGGTGTGCGTCACTGACGGGCAGCGCACCCTCAAGGAAGCCGTGGACAAGGCCGTGCAGGTATGGCTCGAGAGCGAGGGCGAAATTTTCTATGTGCTCGGCTCGGCTGTGGGCCCGCACCCATACCCTTCCATGGTGCGCCATTTCCAGCACGTCATCGGCAAGGAAGCCCGCGCCCAGATGCTCGAGCAGGCTGGCCGGCTGCCTGACTATGTGCTGGCCTGCGTGGGCGGCGGCTCCAACGCCATCGGCATTTTCTCCGGCTTTATCGCTGACGGGGCGGTCAAGCTGGTGGGCGTTGAGCCCGGCGGCAAGGGCCTTGCGCCGGGCGAGCATGCGGCCACCATATCCCTGGGCGCGCCCGGCATTTTGCACGGCTATAAAAGCTACATTCTGCAGGACGAAAAAGGCGAGACCCTGCCGGTGTATTCCATTTCCGCCGGCCTGGACTACCCCGGCGTGGGCCCGGAACACGCCCTGCTCAACGACACCGGCCGTGCCGCATACACGACCATTGACGACAACGAGGCTGTGGAGGCCTTGTTCACCCTGTCGCGCGAAGAAGGCATCATTCCGGCTCTGGAATCGGCCCATGCCCTGGCCCATGCCCTGAAAATCGCGCCCGGCATGAGCCGCGACCAGATCATTCTGGTTTGTCTGTCCGGCCGGGGCGACAAAGATATGGACCAGATCGCCGCCCTGGTGGGTGAAAAATAGCCTGCGCGGCTTTGGGGCGGATCGAGTTTGAAAAAGTTAATCCGCTCCGGGCGGCTGCGCAAGCGGACGCCAAAAACTGTATTCTTTGTGTTTTGCAAAGGCGGCTTTGAGCGGTGTTTTCAAGTTAAACCGCTATAGCCGGCGCTCCGCCCGGTTTGCCTCCGGCCGGGCGGGGCGCCGGCTTTACCCGCCGGAGAGGGGGAAGTCGTTTTCTGGCTCATATGGCTGGCGTTTGAGAATCGGCCATCGCACGCTGTGAAAGGGAAGCGCGGCGGTGACCGCCTGTCCGTATGCCCCCTCTCCGGTTTTTTTTTATCTTTGCGGAAGTGTGCTGCCCGCAGGTTCCGGCGCTGCCGCCCCGCGACCGGTGGCCCCCCCCCCCAGCAGGCGGGGGGCCCCGCGCGGGGGGGGGCCAAAAGGGCTCAG
>JAVBRZ010000183.1:0-7013 GCA_031547425.1 Desulfovibrionaceae bacterium | reverse complement strand
AAGGCATAGCGCAACAAGAAAGAAAGTGACTGAAGGACGCAAAACGGTATTCTCCCCGAAAAAATGTTATAAGGCGACAAAGGCCGCTGTTAGGCATTAAATATTAATAAAGCAGACAAAATCGCCGCGAAGAGAAACAATTTTTCGCAGCGATTTTTTGTTCGCAATTCTAGAACTCATTTCACAATTTCCCCCGGCTGCCAAAGCGAGTTTTGCGCCATTGACGGCATTAACAGGTCAAAAGCCTCCTCACTGTAGGGTTGGCTACGCTTTTGCCGTCTTTTGTCCTGTTGCATTGCCACTGTTACAAATCTCGCTTTTTCGCTACAAGGGAAATTATGAAATGAGTTCCAGGCAGTTTAAATATATTTCAAAATTGTTGCAACTGGAATTACAGATTTCCGCACTTCAGGAGGGTAAAAGCGTTTTTAGCCGGAAAAGCGAAGTGTTGGGCCGGTTAGGGGGTTTTCGGCAAATCGGCGGCGGTTTCGTTGGCGTCCTCGTCAGCGGAGTCCAGGTAGTGGTCAGGCGTGGGTTCGGTAACATTGCCAAAGACTTGCGAGCCTGCGTCCTCAGGCGAATCTTCTTCCTGCTCGCGAGTTTTGTCCCAGGCTTCCAGCAAGGGGCGGGAGACGCGGATGTCCGCCTTGGCAAGTTGTTTGTCCAGCCAGTGGTTAAAGGCCGCTTCCATGCGGCTTTCGATCAGTCCGGCCTCCACGCGGCTGTAAACCGAAGCCGGGTCAAGAATCTGCTCGGGCAGAGTTTCCAGGAAAATAATGAACTGGTAACGGTGCTCGTAATCTTTGATGCTCGAGGCTTCTCTGCTTTTGAGCCCCGCCAGGGCTTCCACCCAGGGCTGGGGCAGGCGTTTCGCGCTTGCCGTGATCTCGCGCACGTTGATGACGTCGTCTTCCGTGGGCAGGGGCTGACTTTTGGTCTGCACGTAGGCTTTGCGTAATTTTTCGGCTGTGGCTTTGGATTCGCAGTCCACGACTATGAAGTGCTGCCGCTCCGGCAGGGTGAATTCAGCAATGTGCTGTTGGTAGTAAGCTTCCATATCCGCCGGGGAAATGGTGATCTCCGGGCGCAGCGCCGTATTTATAAACTTGAGCATGGACAGGCGGTGGCGCAGGAAAGCCCGCCAGATGTCGATATCAATGTAGTCTTCCACCAGAGAGCGCTCAAATTCTCCCTCCGGATAGTCCGCCCGCACTTCGTCTTCGGCGGCTTTAAGCTCCTCGTCGCTCACGGTCAGATCGCGCTTTTCCAGATCCTGCTCCACCAGTTCGGCCATAATCAGCTCGGTGAGGGCAACGCCGTACTGGCGCTGCAACTCGTCCGCCGAGGGCATGGCCGAAGCCGACCAGCTTAAATGGTTAAGGTCATGCTTGGCCTGCAGGTACTGCAGGGAAATGCCGCGCCCGTTGACAGTGGCCACGGTGCCGTATTTGCCTTTGGGCGGCGTTTCAGCGTCATCGCAGGCGGCCAGCAGGGCGCCCGCGCAGATAACGCCCAGGCACAGAGCCAGGCGCTGGAATTTGGCAAGCCGGGTCATGAAAGCACGCATATTCTTCCTGTCTAAGTATCCGCAAGCAGCTTGCGCAGGCTTTGCGCCGCGCCGCGCAATCTTTCCGGCACGGGCAGGTTCTGGTCAAGCTCGTATTCCAGTCCGGCCGGGGGCAAAACCCGCACGTTGGCGCCGGCCGCGTTTACAGCCGCCACCCAATTGACCAGCCGGGAAGGTTCCACGGCCGTGGCGGTTTCGGCCCAGGCCAGTTTCAACTTTTGGCTGAACACATCGGCTTTGGCCGCCTGCAATTTGCCCAAAAGCTGCTTTAAGGCCAGCACGGCCAGAAAATTGTCCAACTCAGGCGGCAGGGGGCCGTAAAGGTCGCGCAGTTCCAGTTCCACGTCGTGCAGGCCGCGTTCATCCTGCATGGAGGCCAGGGTTTTGTAATATTTCAGGCGCTGGCCCGCATCACTGATATAGCCGTCCGGAATAAAGGCGGGCAGGCCGATGGACAGTTCGGTTTCCAGCACTTCCCGCATCGGTTCCCCTTTGAGTTTGCCCACGGCCTCTTCCAGCATTTCCAAATATAAATCCAACCCCAGGCGGGCCATGTGCCCTGATTGCACCTCCCCAAGGATATTCCCTGCGCCGCGAATACGCAAGTCCTCCATGGCCACCTGAAAACCCGCGCCCAGGTAGTCCATGTCCAGAATAATGCGCAGGCGTTCGCGGGCGATGTCCGAAAGGTTGTCCGCATCGCGCACCACAAACACGGCATAGGCCTGGCGCTCGGAGCGGCCCACCCGGCCGCGCAACTGGTAGAGCTGCCCCAGGCCGAACATGTGGGCCTGGTCCACAATCAAGGTATTGGCCATGGGAAAGTCAAGGCCGGATTCGATAATGGAGGTGCACACCAGGATGTCGATGTCGCCGCGCCAGAATTTGTGCATGGTTTCTTCCAGGGCCTTTTCGTTCATCTGGCCGTGGCCCACGCCGATGCGCGCGTCGGGCGCCAGTTCGCGCACATATTCCACCACGCGTTCAATGCCCTGCACCCGGTTGTGCACCCAAAACACCTGGCCGCCCCGTTCCAGTTCCCGCGACACAATGGAGCGCAATCCCGCCTTGTCCTGGTTGATGAGCGCCGTGGCCACGGGCTTGCGTTCCGGCGGCGCGGTTTCAATGACCGACAGCTCGCGAATGCCGGAAATGGACAGTTGCAGGGTGCGCGGAATGGGTGTGGCCGTAAGGGTAAGCACATCCAGATTCTGGCGAAGTTGCTTGAGTTTGTCCTTATGGCGCACGCCGAAGCGTTGTTCTTCGTCCAGGATGAGCAGGCTCAGGTTCGGCAGGTGCACGTCGCCCGAGAGCAGGCGGTGGGTGCCAATAAGGATGTCGACTTGTCCTGTGGCCGCGGCTGCCAGCACTTCTTTCTGGGTCTTGGGCGTCACAAAGCGCGAGAGCATGCCCACATTGACCGGGAAACCGGCCAGGCGCGCCCGGAAGGTGTTGTAATGCTGTTCGGCCAGCACCGTGGTGGGGCAAAGGAGCATGACCTGGCGGCTGCCGGCCGCGGCCCGGAAAGCGGCGCGCAAGGCCACCTCGGTTTTGCCGAAGCCCACATCGCCGCAGACCAGGCGGTCCATGGGCTGAGGCAGCTCCATATCGCCAAGCACGTCCTGAATGGCCCGCAACTGGTCCGGCGTTTCCTCAAAGCCGAAACCGGCTTCAAATTCGCGGAAAAGCTCGTTGATGGGGCCGTAAGTGTAGCCTTTGCCCACCTTGCGCTCCGCGTAAATTTCCACCAGGTCGTGGGCGATTTTTTCAATGGCTTTTTTGGCTTTTTCTTTGCCCATAAGCCAGGCCGCGCCACCCAGCTTGTCCAGGCCGGGGTCGGCCCCTTCCGGGCCTTTGAAACGTTGTACCAGGGACATGCGGTCCACGGGCAGGTATAATTTATCGCCGCCCGCATAGGCGAGCAGCAGAAAATCGGCGTCCTGGCCGCTTAAGTTGAGGCGCTTGAGCCCGTCAAAGGCGGCGATGCCGAAGTCGCGGTGCACCAGAAAATCGCCGGGCCGCAGGTCGTCGTAGCGGTCGATGCCGGTGAAGGCCGAGCTTTTGACCCTGGCCACGCGTTCGCTTTTGGGCTGCAGGATGTCTTCGCCCAGGATGATCAGGTTGGCCCAGGGCAGTTCCGCGCCCTGATAAAACGGGGCGATAAGCGTGTATACCCCGCCGGAACGGGCCTTGGCGGCCGGGGCGGGAGCTTCGCTGATTCGCGCCAGCCAACCCAGAGGCAGGCTGGTTCCGGGGATAAGTCCGTCTTGCGCGGCCAGTTTGAGAAATTTGTCGCGGGCGCGTTCCGAAGGCAGGCACAGGAGCACGTCCTTGCCCGCTTCTCGCCACTCCTCAATGGCGGCGATGAGCCGGCGCCAGGGCCGTTCCTGGTCTTCAGCCAGGGGGAACAGGTCGCTAAAGGAACGGATGCGGCGCTCGGGCAGGCTGAGGCTGTCGGTGGTTTCCCCCACCTGCAGGCTGGAGAAATAAACGCGCCCGTCCGTGCTTTTAAACCCCTGCGCAGGCTCAAAGCCTTCAAGAGCGCACAGGGCCAGCTCTTCCGGCTGGATAAGATCATTATTCTCCGCCTGGCGCGCCAGGTGGGCGCGCCACTCTTCCCGCGCCTCCGCGAGCACGACGCGCGTTTCGCTGATATCCGGCAAAAGCAGGATAGCGTCTCGCGGCAGGTAGTCCGCCAGGACGGCGCTGTCCGGGTAAAATACGCCGGGCATGAGTTCCGTGCCGCCCTGGGCCAGAACAGCGGCAAAGCGGGCTGGCTGCCCGATTTCCAATTTGCCGGCAAAACGCAGTTGCTCCCACCAGGCTTCGGCCTGGGCCAGAAAATCGCCATAGCCGGGCGCGGGCGTCACAGGCAGCAGGGTAAACTCATTGATATTGCGCACGGAGCGCTGCCCGGCCGGGTCAAACAAACGGATCTGCTCCAGGGTGTCGCCGAAAAATTCCAGGCGCAGCGGGTAGCCTGATCCGGGCGGGAAAATATCCAGGATATCGCCGCGGCGGGTGACTTCCCCGGGTTGCGTAACCAGGGGCGTGCGCAAAAAGCCCCAGTCCACGGCCTGGTCCAGGATTAATTCCGGAGCGTAATCCGCGCCGCAGCTTAAAAGGAGCTGCAGTTCGGCCAGCATGCGGGCCGGGGGATAACGGGGCAGGAAGCTGTCCAGGCAGGTGAGCAGCCCGGTGGGCATGGCGGCGCGTTCGCGCAGGGCATTGAGCCCGGCCAGACGGGCGCCCCAGGCCCCCCGGCTGTGCGACCCGGCCGGGAAAGGCGGCAGGGTGATCCAGTTTTCCGTCCCTTGGCCGGAAACCGGCGCGGTTTTTGCGGCGGCCGCATTGGCAGTGAATAGTTGAAGCAAAGCTTTAAGGCCGGCCAGGTCCTCGCCGTCCTTGCCCACCAGGACCACGGAACGGCCGGCTTCCATGAGGCGCGCGGCCAAAAGCGCCCGCACGGCCGCATGGCTGCGAGCCACGTGTATGGGGGAGGCATCTTTGTGCTTCAGGAGTTGTTGCAGCAGGTTGGGGAAAGACACGGGCAATCCGGGTGCGGTTTTTTAATTTTGTGCCAAAAAAGCCGCGCTGCCTTGCGGCAGGGCGGCTTGTCAGGCAAAAAAGCGGTGTGTTTAGATCTGCCCCAGAGCTTCAATGTCAGCCCGGGAGAGCAGCCGGTCTTCCAGCTTGCCCACACCGCTGATGTATTCAGACTCAAGCCCCGCAACCACGGGCGGCGGCGGTTCCACCGTGCTGGCCGGAATGCGCAGCACTTCGGACACCGAGTCCACCACAAAACCCACGATCATGGTATTGATTTCGATGACGATGATGCGGGTGTGCTTGTCGTGTTCCTTGGATTGCAGGCCGAAACGGCGGCGCAGGTCAATAATGGGGATAACCTTGCCCCGCAGGTTAATCACCCCTTCCACAAACTCAGGGGCTTTGGGCACCTTGGTGATGGCCATGGTGCGGATGATTTCCTGCACCCGCAAAATGTCCACTCCAAATTCCTCATCACCGGTACTGAAAGTAACCAGTTGTAAAAGTTCATCATCTCTTCTTTGTGTGGCGTCCATAGCACCTCCTAAAAATATCCCTGCTGATCAGCTTTCGAGAGAGAGCAACAATAATTAATTAGTATCATTAAATAACTCAAAAACACAAGTTTTTGGCCATGTAAAGTCAAAATTTTTCGGGGCGCGCCTGTCCGGCGTTTGCCCCGTCGACAAAACATGCTTGTATCTTTACAAATTTAACACAAAAAGCTGTGTTGTCAAAATGAAATTATTGGGCTAGAGTTGAAAAAGTGAGGTAAAGATGGGCAGACTACACACCATTTCCGATGACAATATTCCCCTGAGCCTGCATCTGCGCCAGCTTGACGACACGGAGCTGCTGGACGCCTGGGAACAGACGGTTATTCTGGAGACGTATTCTCTGCTGGATACCGGCAATCTTCCTTTGCCGCGTCAGAATTATGAGCAGGCCATCGTGTCCGAGCTGACCGCGCGCGCTGTTTCGCGAGGCATTGCTTCGCGTTCCGCGTCGGCCATTCAGCAGGTGATTGTGTTCGGCAATTCCAAATAATTTTAGACCGCGTCCTGGCGATAAAAAACATCCCGCATCGGCTGATTTGGCCGGCGCGGGATGTTTTTTCAGATTTTGCGGCGGGATGTTTTTTACCGGCGGGGTCTGACCCAGGATTTTAAACGTCGGGTTTAACGCCCTGGCCGATGCAAAAATAGGCGAACCCGGCCTCAGCTACATGCGCGGGGCTGTAGAGATTGCGCCCGTCAAAGAGTATGGGCGCGCGCAATTTCGCTTTGATGATTTCAAAGTCGGGATTGCGGAATTGATTCCATTCCGTGACCACCATGAGGGCATCGGCGTCTTCGAGCGCGGCGTACTGCTCGTTTACAATTTCCACCAACTTGTTGTCAGCCGTTATTTTCGCGGCATTGGGGCCGGCCACGGGGTCAAAGGCCTTAACGCGCATGCCCTGGGCGGTCAGTTCTTTGATGATGGCCAGGGATGCGGCTTCACGCATGTCGTCGGTGTTGGCTTTGAAGGCCAGTCCCCACAGGGCCAGGGTTTTGCCTTTAACGCCGCCCTGGTCCGCGAAATAATTGATGACTTTTTCGGCCATGAGCGTTTTTTGCGCGGCGTTGACCGCTTCCACGGCTTCCATAAGCGCGGGCCTGACCCCGGCTTGCCTGGCGGTGTGGATCAGGGCTTTGACGTCTTTGGGGAAACATGAGCCGCCATAGCCCACGCCCGGATAAATAAAGTGATAGCCGATACGGTGGTCCGAACCTATGCCCATGCGCACTTCGCGGATATCCGCGCCCACTTCCTCGCAGATGCGGGCCATTTCGTTGATAAAGGAAATTTTGGCGGCCAGCATGCAGTTGGCGGCATATTTGGCCATTTCCGCACT
>JAVBRZ010000154.1:0-4803 GCA_031547425.1 Desulfovibrionaceae bacterium | reverse complement strand
GTTTCGGAGGCGGAGCTGAAGCCATTGCGCTTGCACTTGCCAGCCAGTTGCATGAGAGGTGCGGCACGGTGCGTATAGCCTGCACCCGGCATATACCGGCATTGGAAAAAGCCGTTCCTCCTCATATTCCTTTTATCATGCCCGACGGCACATCTGTTTGGCAGCGCCTCAAAACTTTTCAAAGCATCCGGGTGGCCGCCCGAGAAAGTGGAGCTGTGCTGGGCAGCCTGGAGCTGCAGAGCATCTTCTGGGCCGCGTTATTTGGAAAAGGTAAAGCCATAGCTTGGCTGCACAAGGATCTGGCCGGCTATTTTGCTCAAAAACCCGGCTGGTATGTCAGGCTGTACACCGTCCTTCTGGGGTGGGCCTTCTCCCGGTGTACCCTCATTGCCTGTGTCGGCCGGGGGGTGCTGGAGTCGGCCCAAAAATTCTTGCCTAAGGCTGCCGCAAAACTGCGCCTGTTGTATAACCCGCTGGACTTCACAGCTATACACATAAAAGCGCGAGAGTCACTTTTCGCGAATCTCGCTCCTTGCTTTGCCAAGCCGGTCATTTTAGGCGTGGGGCGCTTGGCCCCGGAAAAAGCGTTTCACAAACTTATACAAGCCCACGCCTACTTGCGGGTCAAAGGCAGCGATCACCATCTGTGTATCCTTGGTGAAGGGCCGGAACGAACTGCTTTAGAGCGGGAAACCGAACGCCTGGGAGTGCGGGACAGTGTTTTTTTGCCCGGTTTTACGAGCAATCCCTATCCTTGCATGCGTGGTGCCGCCGTGCTGGGGTTAAGCTCTTTTTTTGAAGGTTTTCCCACGGTGATCATGGAAGCCATGGCCTTGGGCCTTCCCGTGGTCGCCACCGACTGCCCGCACGGCCCGGCGGAAATCCTTGCGGGCGGGCAATGCGGCAAACTGGTGCCCATGAATGATCCTGAGGCTCTGGCTGAAGCTCTTGGCGCCATGCTGGCCGGGGGTGAGCGTGAACGCTATGTCCAGGCAGCGCTTGTTCGGGTGCGGGACTTCAGCCTTGAAAATTCCATTGCGGCCTGGGAGCGGGCTTTGGCGGAAGTGGCGGGGATGGGGAGCGAGACAACTTTTCTCCAGCCCTGGCGCTGAAGAATACGATATACCGCCGCCTTGTGCGCTTGCAGGTCAAGCCTCTCTACCACTCCTTGAAAATCACAAACGCGGCCAGCACAATCAAACCAAAACCCGCCACATAGTTCCATTTCAGCTCCTGGCCCAGAAAGAGCACGGAAAAGACCATGAACACGGTTAAAGACAGGATTTCCTGAATGGTTTTCAATTCCGCGGCATTAAAGTAGCCGTAGCCGAAACGGTTGGCCGGCACCTGCAAGCAGTATTCAAAAAAGGCGATAAGCCAGCTGATGATGATCACCCGGCCCAGGCTGATCGTGGGATATTTCAGATGCCCGTACCAGGCGAAGGTCATGAAGATATTGGAAAATAAAAGCAGACCAACGGTCAGCAGCGGGGTGGGTATATAACTGAGCATAGCGCGAGGCCTCGCATAAATATTTTTTTGTGTAAACTGATATGCCGCGCCAGCGGACGGGTCAAGCCTTAAAGGCGCTGGCGCCGAGATGCAAAAACTTCTTGCCGCCGGGCGGCCGAATCCGTAAAATTGTTGTCGGGCATAGATTTAAACCACATCCCAAGGACAAACATCTTATGGATTTACGCCAGACACTGCGCTTATACGTCATTCCGGACCGGGCCATCGGCGCGCCGCGCTCCCTGCTGGAGCAGACCGCGGCGGCCCTGGCCGGCGGGGCCACCGCCATCCAACTGCGCGACAAAGAGCTTGAAGGCCGGGAACTCCTGGCCGTCGCCACGGCCATGGCCGGGCTGTGCCGTCGGGCCGGGGCCCTGTTTATTGTCAATGACCGCCTGGACGTCGCCCTGCTGGCGGGTGCCCACGGCGTGCACCTGGGCCAGGACGACCTGCCGGCAACGGAAGCCAGGCGTTTGTGCCCGTCGGACTTCATTGTGGGCGTGTCCGTGCAAAGCGTGGAGCAGGCGCAGATCGCCAAAGCCCATGGCGCGGACTACCTGGGCATTGGCGCGGTGTATCCCACCCGGACCAAAGATGCGGCCGCCCTGGGCCTTGCCGGCGTGCACCGCGCGGCAGCGGCCACGGACCTGCCGTCCGTGGCCATCGGCGGCATTAATCTCGACAACGCGGCTGAAGTCATGGCCGCCGGGGTCAACGGCCTGTCCATCATTTCCGCCATTGTGGCCGCGCCGGACATCAGCGGCCGCGCGAGCGAATTTATGCGGATTATCAACAGCAATTTAACAGTCACAACAAGTTAACCAAGGCGAGAATCATTATGCTGGCTTCATTTTCCATTGTGCCAATAGGCAAAGGCGAAGAACTCAAAACAGACGTGGCCGCCGTGCTGGAACTCATTGACCGCTCCGGGCTGCCCTATAAACTGGGGGCCATGCAGACCACCGTGGAGGGCGGCGAAGCCGAAGTCATGGCCCTGGTGATGGCCTGCCATCGTAAAATGCGTGAACGGGCGAGCCGGGTGCTCACCCATATCACCATTGACGACCGGGCCGGGGCCGTAAACCGGCTCAGCGGCAAGGTCAAAGACGTGGAGGGTGTTTTGGGACGGGAGCTCTGCCGTGAGTAATGACGCCGCACACAACAATTCCGTTTCCCCCGCCTCGGGCCGGACCCATGTGGGCAAACTGCCCCCGGCCCGGTTGCAGAAGCTGCTCCAGGGCCGCCTGGGCAGGCGTTCCAAAGACGTCATTGTTGGCCCGGGCGCGGGCCTTGACTGCGCGGTGCTGCAAATCGCGCCCGGACGCTACATGGCCATTGCGGAAGATCCCATTTTTCCGGCGCCGGGTTTGCCCCTGGCGCTCATGGGGCAGTTCACCGTGCACATCGGGGCCAGCGACGTGGCCGTGTCCGGGGTCAAACCCTCGCACATGACTTACACCCTGCTCCTGCCTCCGGATTGCCCAGAAGCTGATGCGGCCGCCATCATCGATTCCATCAGCCAAACCGCCTCCGACCTGGACATCGCCATTGCGGGCGGCCATACCGGCTGGTACGGGGCCGTGACCCTGCCCATTGTGGGCGGAGTGACCGTGTGGGGCTATGCCGACGAGGGCCAGTGGATTTCCCCGGGCGGCGCGCAAGCGGGCGATGTGCTGCTCATGAGCAAAGGCCCGGCCATCGAGGCCGCCGCGCTGCTAGCCGTGGTCTGGGAACAGCGGCTTAAACGGAACATGGATGATGCGGTCTTGCACAAACTCCTTAACCGCACTTCGGAAATCACCGTGGTGGACGACGCCCTGACCGCCTTTGCCTGCGGCGGGGTGCACGCCATGCACGACGCCACGGAAGGCGGCGTGCTGGGCGGGGCTTGGGAAATGTCCAACGCCTGCGGCCTGCCGCTTAGTCTTGACCTGGACGCCATTCCCGTGCCCGAGGATATTTTGGCTATCGGCGCGGCCCTGGATTTCAACATTTGGCGGGCCATCAGCGAAGGCACCCTGCTCGCCGCCGTGGACCCGGATGCCGCGCCCGCCGTGCTCAAGGCTTGGGAGCGCAAAGGCATTCCCGGTTTTGCGTTGGGGCGCTTTGATGCGAACCTGCCCGGCAGCGTCGTCCGCCTGGACGGCCGCGACCAGCCGTTGACGGAACCCCTGGAAGATCCGTTCTGGGAATTATTTTTCGCGGCGCTGTAGATGAACGAACCGAAGTGGGGAGGGGGGCTCGCCAGGAGCTCAGCTCCTGATGATTTTTCCTCCCCGCGCGGCCTGAAGCACATGCCCGGCCAAAACCGAGGTGGTGATGGCGCCCACGCCGCCGGGCACAGGGGTGATGGCGCTGACAATGCCTTGGGCTTCTTCGAAATTGACGTCGCCGCAGAGTTTGCCCTGCTCGTTGACGTTAATGCCCACGTCAATAACCACCTGGCCCGGGGCGAGGTAGTTGCGGCCGATAAAGCCGGCCCGTCCGGCGGCCACGATAAGGATGTCGGCCTCGCGGCACAGGGCGGGCATGTCCTGGGTTTTGGTGTGGCAGATGGTTACCGTGGCATTGCGCTTAAGGAGCATCATGGCTACGGGCTTGCCGACAATGAGGCTGCGGCCGATAACCACAGCCCGTTTGCCGCTGACGTCGATGTTGTAGTAATCGAGCACTTCCATGCAGGCCTTGGGCGTGCACGGCGGAAAGCCCGGCCCGCCCCCGGCCACCACGGAAAACAGGGACGTGGCGGTGATGCCGTCCACATCCTTGCCCGGGGCAAGGGCCTGCCGGATGGCGCGTTCGTCCATGTGCCCGGGCAGGGGCTGCAGTAAAAGACAACCATGGATGCCGCTGTCGTTGTTGATCCGTTCGATGACGGCCAGGAGTTCTTTTTCAGACGCGTCTTCGGCCAGGGAGAAGGTGCGCGCCTCCACGCCCGTGGTCTCGCAGCGTTTCATGGCCCCGCGCTCGTAAGCAAGGTCATCGGGCCGTTCCCCGACGCGCACAATGGCCAGGCAGGGCACAGTGCCGGACTCCCGCAAGGCCGAGGCCTCCAGGCGCAAAGCCTCATTCATGCTTGCCGCAATGGCTTTACCATCCAGAATCATAGCCATGAGAGCATCTCCTTAATCTAGTATAAAAACAGCTTACTAGAGCATTTTAACTTTGAAATGTTACACCATATGCAGCATTTAAAAGACAAAAAACATAGCCTTTTATCATACACGTTCAGGCCGAAGCGGCCTGAACTAAAGACACGCTACGCTGCTCGCTTGCGGGCGTCTGCCGGCG
>JAVBRZ010000050.1:0-6003 GCA_031547425.1 Desulfovibrionaceae bacterium | reverse complement strand
TGATAAGTCATGCGCAAGTGCAAGCCATGCCGGGTCAGGGATAAAATTTCACCGTGCACATACGCCCGCTTGCCTTTGGCCAGGCTAAGCCCAAAACCCAGCGCCCGCCGGCGCCTGGCCAGCAACTCGCGCCCATAGGCGCAGTCAGCGTTGATGACCGCGACCTGCCGCCGGGCGTAAGGCGCTTTGAACAGTTTGGCCTTGCTGTCGAAATAATCATCCATGCCCGCGTGATAGTCGAGGTGGTCCTGGGTGAGGTTGGTGAAAATGGCGCCGCTGAAGTTAATGCCCGCCACCCGCTGCTGATCCAGGGAGTGCGAGGAGACTTCCATAACCGCCACATCCGCCCCGGCCTCGCGCATGCGCGCGAGATTGCCGTGCAGGGTCAGGCAATCCGGAGTGGTCAGCGGCGCGGGTTCCTCGTGACCGGGCCAACGATAGTTGATGGTGCCCATAACTCCAACCCGCTTGCCCAGCGCGGCGAAAAAAGCTTCCAGCAGGTAAGTGATCGTGGTTTTGCCGTTGGTGCCGGTAATGCCGATAACCGGAAAGCCAAGATTGTCCGTGCGATAACGGGCCCTGGCCAGGCGCCCCAGCGCGGCGCGCGGCGAGGGGCAAAGGACCACGCGCACCGGGGCGCTTATGCCCGCCGCCACTTCCGGCACGCAAACAATAATCCCGGCGCCTCGGGCTATGGCGTCGCCAACATATTGCTCCCCGCCCGGCAGGACCACAAACACATCCCCGGCCAGCACCCGGCCGGAGTGAATCTTAAGATCCGCTTTACCTGAGCGCAACAGGCGCAAAGTCGCGTCCAGGGAGTATGTTCTCTTTTTCCGTTCCACTTTTTCCCTTGCCTTTATTCCGACAACCAGAGCACGTATTCAATTTTAGTATTGGCGGTCAGGGGCGTGCCCGGCTTGGGATCCTGCCGCAGCACCGTCTGGCCTTCGCCTTTGACCACAGGCATGACGCCCTGGGTAATGAACGCTTCCATGGCCCGGCGCACGGACTTGCCCACCACGTTGGGCACCACGCCCGGCTTAACCGCCACAGCGGCGTCTTTGCCTTTGCCGCTCTCCGCATTTTCGGCGCCAGCCTTGCCTTTGTCTTTGCCGCCGCTGTTTTTATCGCCGGCGGAATCCTTGGCCGCGACCCGCGCTTTGCCTGATTCGGAAGTTTTGCCCTTATCCTTGCCTTTATCCTTGCTTCCGGCTTTATCCTTGCCCGAGGCGGCCAGAGCGGCGTCTTTAGCGGCATTGAGCTTGTCCAACTCGTTTTCCGCGAGGGCCAGCTTCTCTTCCGGCAATTCCCCCCGGTAAGCCAGGGTGTGGGTGATAATTTTCCGGAAAACCGGAGCCGCGACCACACCGCCATAAACGGCCTTGCTGGGTTCGTCAACCATGACCAAAACCAGATAACGCGGGCTCTGCAGCGGGGCTATGCCCACAAAGGAAGCCACGCGGGCATGGCCATAAGTTTTGCCGGACGCTTTCTGCGCCGTGCCGGTCTTGCCGCCCACCACTATGCCGGGAATGCTGATGCGCGCCCGCTGCCCGGTGCCGTCCTCCTCCACCACTTCACGCAGCATGGACAGGACCAGTTCCGCGGACTTAGGCTCAAAAATCTGCTCTTTGCCCCCGACCTGGCCTTGGCCGTCTTCACCCGCAGCGACAGCCGCACCGTCATCAGCGTCATCGAAAATGCCGTCAGCCTGCTCGTCAGCCTGCTCGTCAGCCGCGCCGTCGCCCGCATCACCATTATCACCGGCCCCGGCCGCCGAATCCCAATCGTTGAGCACCAGCTTGAGCGGACGCCTCTCCCCGCCTGCGGCCAGGCTAAGATAAGCCTGAGCCATCTGAACGCCGGTGGCGGAAAAACTCTGCCCGAACGAAGCGTTGATCAGGTCGGTTTCCGTCCACTGCTTGGGGGCGCGCAAAATGCCCAGACCTTCGCCGGGTATGGGCAGGCCGGTCTTGTGGCCGAACCCCAGACGGTCCAGATAGGCATGATAACTGTTTACGCCCAGTTGCAAACCGATCTTGGCCGCGCCGATATTGCTGGAGTAGGACAAAATTTTGTTCAAGGGCAGATCGCCGTAGCTGTGCGTGTCGCGGATGGTGGTTTTGTTATATTTCCACACGCCTTTTTCGCAATAAAACACCGCATCGGGCTTAACAGCCTTCTCGGACAAGGCGGAGGCCACCAGCAGCGGCTTGATGGTGGACCCTTGCTCCAACGCATCCATGGCCAGGCGGCTGCGCCACATGGACGGCTGATATTCGCGATAAGCATTGGGGTTGAAGAACGGATACTCGGCCCAGGCCAGAATTTCGCCGGTGGGCACGTCCACGACCAGGCAGCCGCCCCATTTGCCGTTAAACTGGATCACGGTCTTGGACAGGGCGTCCTCGGCAAAATACTGGATCTGGGCGTCAATGGTCAGCCGGATATTCCGCCCCATAAGACTGTCTTCCTGGGCAAGCCCTTCCAAATACAAACGCCGCCCGGCGGCATCGCGCTGCATGGTCAGCTGGCCGCGCCGGCCGCTCAAAATATCGTCAAAGGACCGCTCCAGCCCTTCCAGACCCTTGTCGTCAATGCCCACAAAGCCGAGCAATTGCCCGGCCAGTTGTTTATACGGATAGGCCCGCTCATACTCGGCCTCAAGATACACGCCCTTAAGCTTCAAGCCCTTGATCTCTTCCGCCGCCGCGTCCGGGATCTTGCGGGCCACCCACACGAAATTCCTGCCGCTTTGCAGCTGCCGGGCCACCTGGTTGCGCGACAGCCCAAGCACTTTGCCCAGGAGCGTGGCCGTGGCCTCCGCATCCGTAATTTCTTTGGGCACGGCGTATACCGAGCTTACCTCCACACTGCGGGCCAGAATCTTGCCGTTGCGATCCAATATCTCGCCCCGTTGCCCGGTGACTGTTTCCGAAGCCACGTGCTGCCGCTCGGCCATGGCGGCCAGTGTTTCACCTTCATGAATCTGCAGAAACCAGGCTCTGGTCCACAGCCCTGTCCAGATGACCAGAAAAATCACGCCCACCAGCACCAGACGCACCCGGCTCCAGTCCCGCGCAATGCCCGAAAGCCCGGCCGAACGCGCGGGCTTGGCGCGCCGCGCCGGGGGGGCCTGCTTGTCCGTTTCGGCTCGCGCCCAACGGTTGCCGGCGACCTTGGCCTGGCGCGATCGCAAAAGATCGGGCCGGCTGGCGCCGCTATTCCGGTTTTGCCTGCGTGAAAACATCGCTGTCCTCAAGATATCTGAGTTGGCCCGGCGCCGCGAGGCGCATGCCCATTTTTTCCGCTTCCGCGCTCAAACGGTATGGCGAAAGCAGGTTGTCCCGCTCCACTTCGAGTTTGGCGCTGTGCGTTTCCAGCTTGCCCAGGGCGACTTTCATTTCTTTCAGCCGGTAACCGAGGTTGGCCCGCTCCACGTTGATCCACACCGTGCCCAGGCACAGACACAGAGTGATGAACACGGAAATCCCCATGACCATCACCCGGTTGCTCAAACCGCTACCCGCTTCCCTCATTCCGCCCACTGTTTCGAACTCCCGGCCGCCTTGCGGCTAAATGCGCCTGGCCGCGCGCAACTTGGCGCTGCCCGCTCTGGGGTTGCTTTTAAGCTCATCCGCTCCAGCCGTAACCGGCCGGCGGGTCAAAATCTCGTATATCGCACTGTGGCCGCACACGCATTGCAACGCCTGAGGAGGGCAAACGCAGCTCTGGGCGCCGTCCCTGAACGACCGTTTAACCAGGCGGTCTTCCAGGGAATGAAAGGTCAGCACCACCACCCTGCCCCCGACTTTCAAATGCCGCGGAATTTTACGCAAAAACTCCCGCAACTCGCCCAACTCGTCATTGACCGCCATGCGCAAAGCCTGAAATGTCCTGGTGGCCGGGTGATTGCGGGCCGTGGCCCGCCATTTGGCCGGGTAAGCCATCTCCACAATGCGCGCCAGTTGAGCCGTGCCATCTATGGATGCGGTCCGCCTTGCGGCGACAATGGCCGCGGCGATACGCCCGGCCAGGGGCTCTTCGCCCAATTCTGAAATGATGCGTTGCAACTCCCGCACATCAGCCGTGTTCACCAAATTTTTGGCCGAAGGCGCCCCGTCCTGCGCGGACATGCGCATATCCAGCGGTCCGTCGTGCAAAAAACTGAAGCCCCGCTCCCCGGCGTCCAACTGCAGGGACGACACCCCGATGTCGATAAGCGCGCCGTCCAGGGCGGGCCAGCCCAGCTCGCCCATGTATTCGTCAAACCGGGAATACAACCCTTGCCTTAAGACCACGCGCTCCGCAAAGGGAGCGAGATTGGCCCGGGCCAACCGCAAAGCTTCCGCATCGCGGTCCACGCCCAAAAGCCGGGCCTCGCCGTTGCAGTGCTCCATAATGGCGCGGCTATGGCCTCCCAGGCCCACGGTGCCGTCCAAATAAAGCCCGCCCGCTTCCGGCCGCAGGTACTCCAGCGTTTCAGCAAGCAAAACCGGCACATGCGCGCACATCAGCGGGCTCCATCCGGGCGCGTTGACTTTCCCTGCTTCCGCTGTGTTCCGAGCATGCGTGTCATGGATTTAAATGGGAAAATCAATGCCGCTGTCCGCCAGTTCATCGGCCAGATCATCGAAATTCTGCCCAATAACCGCGGCAAAACGTTCTGTATCCCAAAGTTCGAATTTCCGCCCCTGCCCCACCAGCACCGCCTCGCGGCGGATACCCGCATAAGCCAGATGCGCCTTGGACAAAAGCACGCGCCCCTGTCCGTCGGCCGCCATTTCCTCGGCCCCGCCCAGCACCAGGCGTTTGAAATCACGCACTTTGCGCGTGGTGGTGCGCAAAAGGGCCAGCTTTTCTTCCAGCTCCTGCCAATCGGGCAAAGGATAGCCCACCAGGCAGTTGTCGTAAGTGGTCAGCACAAACCCGCCCGATTTGCTACGCAAATCAAGGACTTCCCGAAATGCGGGCGGCAGCAGCAAGCGTCCCTTGACGTCCACTGCCCGGGCTGTGCTCCCTCTGAATAACATATTTACCACTTCCTACCACTGTTTACCACCGTATCCCATGAAAGCCAACAGCTGTCAAGCTTCCATTACATTTTTTCTCTAGAATATCTCAAGACTGCATCGCCATATCCTGTGCTCAAGCATCGGTCCAGACAGTGAAGCGCATCACCGTTGCTGGGCGCAACCTCCGCCGCGCCCTTTAGAGCATTTTAACTTTGAAATGTTACACCATCTGCAGCATTTAAAAGACAAAAAGCACAGCCTTTTATCATACACGTTCAGGCCGAAGCGGCCCGAACTAAAGACACGCTGCGCTGCTCGCTTGCGGGCGTCCGCCGACGCATCCGCCAGAGCATTTTTTCTTAATATATAATTTAAATGTTAAAATGCTCTAAAACCCGAACGCCGTAAAGTCGAGGAAGAACAAGGCCTTTAAGCAGACAATATCCGGTCTGAGCGGAAAAATATTAAAGAAAAAATGATATCCAGGCGGATTTCAATGTATTTCACCTGGCAAGAAACACAAATAAACGCGGGATAGACATTATTTATTAAGATGATATAAGCATAAAGCATATTGTTTGCAGGGGCCAGGGCTGTGGTTCTCTTCCCAAAAAAAACCATGCCGTCAACCTTATAAGCAGGCGGATGAATCATGAACACCAAAATTATCGCCACTGTGGGACCGGCCTCATCATCACGCGACAAATTGAGCCGGCTCATCCAGGCCGGGGTCCGGATTTTCCGCTTGAACTTTTCACACGGCGACGCCTCCCAATTTACCGAAATCATCAAAAACCTCCGGGAACTGGAACGCGAAGGCAATTTCGTGATCACCATTCTCCAGGACTTATCCGGCCCGAAAATACGCATCGGCACGCTGGAAGAAGGAAGCATTCAGTTCGCCAAAGGCGACCAGGCCTTTTTGGGGCCGAAAAAACCCGCCGGCGATTCGGGCATACCTTACCTGCCCTTCGACAAACGCGAA
>JAVBRZ010000107.1:0-19105 GCA_031547425.1 Desulfovibrionaceae bacterium | reverse complement strand
GAACGCGACCCGGACCGGGGCGCGGTATTTTACGTGGCCCTGCGCCGGGGCAAGGGGTAGGGCATTTTAGCTGTGAAAAAGTTAAAATGCCCTGACCGGCCAGGCCGGGCCTATTCCTGCGATATGCCATAGGCTTTGAGCTTGCGGGAAAGGTAGCTGCGCTCCAGGCCGATGTGCTCGGCCAGGCGGCTGATGTTGCCGTTGCATTCCTGCAGCTTGCGGGAAAGGTACAGGGTTTCAAAGTGCTGGCGTGCTTCGCGGAAGGAGTCGCCAGCCAAAAAAGCGCTGAGGCCGGCCTCGTCCGCTGAGGCGGCCGGGCCGTTGCCGGCGGAAATCATTTCTTGCGGCAGTTGCTCCACATCAACGCAGCGCCCGGCATAGACAATGAGCATGCGCTCTATGAAGTTGCGCAGTTCCCGCACGTTGCCGGGCCAGGGATAGGCCAGCAGGCAGGCCTCGGCCTCGGGTGTGAAGCTGAAAGGTTTGAAGCCGTGTTCCTGGGCAAAGGCGGACTGGAAGATGCCGGCCAGAAGCATGATATCCTCTCCCCGCTCGCGCAGGGGCGGCACAGTGAGAGGAAAGACTTTCAGGCGGTAATAAAGGTCTTCCCTGAAGCGCCCGGCCGCGATTTCCGCCTCCAGGTCCTTGTTGGTGGCGGCAATGACCCGCACGTCCACGTGAATGGTCTTGGTGCCGCCTACGCGCTCGAATTTTTGCTCTTGCAGGAGGCGCAGGATCTTGGCCTGGGTTTTCAGGCTCATATCGCCGATTTCATCCAGGAAAAGCGTGCCCTGGTGGGCCATTTCAAAACGGCCGGGCCGGGATGTTTCCGCGCCGGTGAAAGCGCCTTTTTCATGGCCGAACAGCTCGGATTCGATGAGCTCTTCAGGGATGGCCGCGCAGTTGACCGCCACCATGGGCTTGCCCTGGCGTTTGCTCAAGGAGTGCAGGGTGCGGGCCGCCACCTCCTTGCCCGTGCCGTTTTCGCCGTGGATGAGCACCCACAGGTCCGTGGGCGCCACTTTGGCGATTTGTTCCTTAAGCTCCGCGACTGCCGGGGATGCGCCGCTGATTTCCGTAAACGACGGGGCCAGGCCGGACTTGAGCACCAGGTTTTCCCGGCGCAGCGAGGCTATTTCCAGGGCGCGGTTGACCGCGAGAACCACCCGCTCCAAAGACAGGGGCTTTTCAATAAAATCGTGCGCGCCTTCCCGGATGGCGGTGACGGCCGATTCAATGGTGCCGTGGCCGGAAATCATGATCACCGGCAGGGAAGGATAGGCTTCTCTGATGTGCAGCAGAGCTTCCAGGCCGTCCATGCCCGGCAGCCAGATATCCAGAAAAACCACATCAGGCACTTGGCGGCTTAAAATTTCCAGCCCGGCTTCCGCACTGGCGGCCTCGCTGACGAGGTGTCCTTCGTCTTCTTCCAGAATGCCGCGCAAAGACTGCCGGATGCCCGGTTCATCGTCGATGATCAGAATACGCGCTTGAGTGTTGCTCATAAGTATTATGTCTACCGCATCCAGGTTTGAGGTCAAGCTTTGCGCGCGAAAAAGCAAAGCCGGCGGTCCGGGAATAATCAGGCCGGAAAAGGCATAATCCCGGAATTTTCAGCCGGAACTTGTCTTTACTCCCGTCTTGGCCTATGGTGGCGGGTGTTTATGGCGCAGCGCCGAACAAAACAAAAAAAGCCGGGACGCCGGCATGAGGCTTGCGGGACAACCTTCGTGCCAACGCCCCTTTTATAAAGTTATATTATCCTGGAGAAGAAGATGGCAGTTCAAATCAAATCCGGCCGCAAGCCGGTGGTGGCGGTGGTGGGCGCGACTGGCGCCGTGGGCCGTGAAATGCTCGAGACCCTTGAAAAGCGGGAATTCCCCGCCGCGGAAGTCATTGCTCTGGCTTCGGAGCGCTCGGCGGGCGTCAAGCTGCCCTTTGCCGACGGCGAACTGACCGTGCGCGAGCTCAAGGAAGATTCGTTCAAGGGCGTGGACCTGGCCCTGTTTTCCGCCGGGGGTGGCACTTCGGAAAAATTCGCGCCGTTCGCCGTGTCCCACGGCTGTACCGTGGTGGACAACTCCTCGGCCTGGCGCATGGATGAGCGCTGCCCCCTGGTGGTGCCGGAAGTCAACATGGACGCCCTTGCGGGGCACAACGGCATTATCGCCAACCCCAACTGCTCCACCATCCAGATGGTGGTGGCCTTAAAGCCCTTGCACGACGCCGCCGGGATCACCCGCGTGGTGGTGTCTACCTATCAGGCCGTGTCCGGCACCGGGCAAAAGGCCATTGTCGAGCTGGAAACCCAGATCCGCCAGATGATGAACATGCAGGACCCGGAAATTCAGGTCTATCCTTATCAGATCGCTTTCAACTGCCTGCCGCAGATTGATGCCTTCCTGCCCAACGGCTATACCAAGGAAGAAATGAAGATGGTCAACGAAACCGTGAAGATCATGGGCGACCCCGGCATCAGGGTTACGGCCACCACGGTGCGCGTGCCGGTGTTTTACGGGCACAGCGAGTCCATCAACATTGAGACTAGAAAAAAAATGAGCGCCAACGAGGCCTGAGCCATGTTAAGCCGCGCGCCGGGCGTGGCCGTGTATGATAACCCGGGCGAAAAGCTTTACCCCATGCCCATTGTCGCTTCCGGCGAGGACGAAGTTTTTGTGGGGCGCATTCGCGAGGACGAAAGCATTGCCAATGGCCTGAACTTCTGGTGTGTGGCCGACAATATCCGCAAGGGCGCGGCGCTTAACGCGGTGCAGATCGCGGAGAGCCTCCTGGAGCGCGATCTGCTGAAAGTGCGCGATCCCGGGTTCTTTTTGGCCTAATCCGCAAGCCCATGTCCATTCCTGTTTTAACTTCTGATGAATACGCACAGCGCCTCCTCACCGCCAAACGCGGCGGCGAGGGGGCGCTGTGCGCCTTTTACGAGCACCGTTTGCGGGCGGTCACCCGCGATCCCAAGCAAATGCTCATTCCCGTGGACGATCATCTGGTGCACCGGGGGGACGGCGTTTTTGAAAGCCTGAAAGCCGAACACGGCCGCATTTATCTTTTGGCTGAGCATTTGGAGCGCCTGGCCAGGTCCGCCGCCGGCCTTGGCCTGGCCTTGCCCTGCGGGCTTGACGAACTGCGGGACATTGTGGCGGCCGTGGCGGGGGCGGCCGGGAAACCGGCGCAAAGCCTGCGCATCATCGCTGGGCGAGGGCCGGGCGGGTTGGGTCTTGATCCTGACGAATCGCCGCAAAGCAGCCTGTACGTTATTTCTTACCGCTTCACGCCCAGGCCCGCGGCATATTACGCGCAGGGCCTGACCGCCTGCCGCAGTTCAGTGCCGGCCAAATCCGGACACGAGGCCCAGATCAAGAGCACCAATTACATAGCCAACATGCGCATGGCGCGCGAGGCCAAAGAGCGCGGCGCGGATTTGTCCGTGAGCTTCGATGAGGATGGTTGCCTGGCCGAAGCGGCCATTGCCAACGTCTGCATCGTGGATGCGCAGGGGGTATTGGCCGTGCCGGAATTTACCCACGCCCTTAAAGGCACCACTATTTTGCGGGCCATGGAGCTTGCGGGCCGGGAAATGCCTGTGGCCTTGCGGGTGGTTAAGGAAGAGGAAATTTTCGCGGCCAGGGAAATGCTGGTGCTGGGCACCACCTTTGATTGCGCGGCCATTGTTGAATATGAAGGCAAGCCCATAGGTTCCGGACATCCGGGGCCGGTGTCCGGCCGCATTCTGGACCTGCTCAGGCAAGACCTGCTGCGCAATGGAACCCCTTTTTCCTTATCCGTTGCGGCGGAATAATTTCAGGATTTGCAATTTAATGCGGGTATTGCATATTTTTCTTGATGAAAGCATGAATTTGGAGCACGCCATAGCCCTGTGCGCGGCTGGCGCGGACTTCGGCGGCTTCAAGCCGGTGGCGGCCTGTCTGGCCGGTTCAGCTTCGGCCCTGCGCCTTGAAGAAGCCGGGGTGGCCGTAGTGCCCCTGCCGGGGCGCAAAACCTGGTATCCTGGCGTTTGGCGGCGCCTGGCCCAGGCGCGGCGGACTTACAATTTTTCCCTGGTGCACACCCACGACGCCACGGCCGCCCGCCTGGGGGCGAAGTGCCGTGCGGCCTGGACCGAGGTCCGTTGGGCGCACACCTGGTGGGCGCCGCCGCTGTTGAAAGCTCCCAAGGAGCTTGTTAAGTTCAAGGCTGCGGACATATTGGCCGTTCTCAGCCGGGAAAGCGCGCGTCACCTGGAAGCGGCGGGGGCTGAGCCTTCCCGCTTGCGGGTCGTTCCCGGCGGCATTGGCCCGTCCGCTTGCCCGGCGCGGGTTGAAAGCGACGAGGCGCGTCTTAAATTCGCGGCCCTTGGCCCGCTTGTTCCGGACAGCGGCCAGGAAATTTTGCTGGAGGCGCTGGCCCTGTTTAAGGCCGCCAATCCGGATGTGGTCTGGGAATTGCGCCTGGTTGGGGAAGGTCCTTTGTTTGACGATTTTTTGCGCCGCATCAAAGTGGCGGGCATTGCGGAGCATATGGCTTTTTTGGGGCCGCAGCGGGCTTGCGATATCCTGCCGCAATGCGATATTCTGATTGCGCCGGACGTGCGGGGAGAACACGGCTGTGAAGCCGTTAAACAGGCCTGGGCCGCCGGATTGCCCGTGGTCTGCTCTGATTTGCCCGTGCATGGGGAAATGGTGCAAAACAACGTCAACGGCCTTATTGTGCCCCGGCATGACGCCGAGGCTTTGGCCGATCGGCTGCGGGAACTTAAAATTGACCCGGCATTGCGGCAAAGGCTGACCCAGGGTGGGCGGGAAAGCTTTAAGGACTATACTTTTGAACGCATGGTCGAGACTTATGCGTGCCTGTATGAAGAACTTGCGGCTGATTCCGGGACTGGACAGAACGGCCAAGAGGCCTGATTTTCTAGTGAAGATATTTTTATTTTTTAATTCCGGAGCGCTGTCCGCGCAACGGGTTTAACCTTTGGATAAGACTAAGGTATGGATTTTGAATTTGCGGCTGGATTAAACAGAGTGCTTGTCAGCGCCGTGCCGCTGCTTCTGGGCATCATTTGTCACGAAGTGGCCCACGGCTATGTGGCTTACCGTTGCGGCGATCCCACGGCCAAGGTTATGGGACGGTTGACCCTTAATCCCAAAGTGCATATCGACCCCATGGGCACCTTGATGTTTGTGGTCACGGCCCTGTTTTTCCCCTTTGCCCTGGGCTGGGCCAAACCCGTGCCCGTGGACACGCGGCGTTTGCGCAACCCCCGCCGGGACATGGCCCTGGTGGCTGCGGCCGGGCCGGTGACCAACTTTATTCTCGCCGTGCTGTTCATGGCCGGTTTTCTGTTCACAGCCGTGCTGTTCCGCGAGTATGAAGGCGCCACGGTGTACACCTTTTTTTACGACATGCTCCAGACCGGGGTGTTCATTAACCTGGTGCTGGCTTTCTTTAACCTGCTGCCCATTCCGCCCATGGACGGCAGCCGGCTGGTGTCCATGGCCCTGCCCTATGAGGCGGCCCGGGCGTATAATGAACTTGAGCGCTACGGCATGATCATCATTTTGATCTTTCTGGCCACCGGCCTGTTCGGCAAGATCATCCTGCCCCTGGTTTACACCTGCTATGGCGGGATGATCTGGGTGTTTTTGCGGATAGCGCAGTTGTTCAGCTGAATATTTAAATTTGAAAGATCACTATCTTCAGGAGAGATCCATGGCATTACCTTTGCGTACTGTTTCCGGCATGCGCCCCACCGGTCCGTTGCACCTGGGCCATTATTTCGGAGCGCTGAAAAACTGGGTGGCTCTGCAGGAAGAAATGCCCTGCTTTTATTTTGTGGCCGACTGGCACGCCCTGACCAGCGACTATGCCGACACCTCCCGGGTGGAGGAGTTTTCCCTGGAGATGGTCAAGGACTGGATGGTCTCCGGGCTTGACCCCAAGCGCAGCGTGCTGTTTCAGCAGTCTCTGATCAAGGAGCACGCGGAGCTTACCCTTATTTTGGGCATGCTTACTCCGGTGTCCTGGCTGGAACGCAACCCCACATACAAAGAACAGCGCCAGGAAATCACCCACAAAGACCTCGGCAACCTGGGGTTTTTGGGCTATCCGGTGCTGCAGGCCGCGGACATTCTCCTGTACAAGCCCAAGTGGGTGCCCGTGGGCGAAGACCAACTGCCGCATCTGGAGCTGACCCGCGAAATCTGCCGCCGCTTCAACAACTTCTACGGGGACCTCTTTCCCGAGCCCGAAGCGCGGCTGACCCCGGCCGCCCGCTGTCCTGGTTTGGACGGCCGCAAGATGTCCAAGAGCTATAACAACGCCATTTACCTCAAGGACAGCATGGAGGAGATCACCCCCAAGATCAGAGGCATGTTCACGGATAAAAACCGCCTGCGCCGCACCGACCCGGGCGATCCTAAAGTTTGCAACCTGTATCCTTACCATGAACTGCTCACTGACGAACAGACCCGCGCCGAGATTTATGAAGGCTGCACCAGCGCCACCTGGGGCTGTGTGGATTGCAAAAAGGTGTTGCTCGCCAATCTGGAGAAGTTTTTAACCCCCATGCATGAAAAGCGCAGGGAACTGGAGCAGGATCCGGGCTACATCGGCGACGTGCTGCGCGAAGGCTCCAACAAAGCCCGCGAAGAAGCTCAAAAAACCATGGCCGAAGCCAACGAGCACATCTGCTTCAACTTTAAATTCGCAAAGTGACGAGGCGCTGGAGGAGGGAAATCCCAAGGGGCACAGCCCCTTGTCGCGGCTGCCCTCATCCGTAAGGTTCGCTTGCTTACGCGCTCAACTAACGGCTGTGCCGCGCTTTGCTCCGCACCACCGCCAGGCGAGGTTTTTCTCCTCCAGACCTCCTTTCTTCCTGAACCCGGATTGGGAGGGCGGGGAGAGTTGTAAAAAAACAAAGATTGCCGTTTTTCTGACTTCAAACAAATTTGTGGAAAAGACGTAAAGGCTCTGAACCATGGAGAGCATAAATCTCACGCATCCGGCGATTATGGGCGCGGCCGAACTTGCCCGCCGCCTGGCCGCGCTCCGGGCCGAGGGCAAGCGCGTGGTTTTTACCAACGGCTGTTTTGACGTATTGCACCCCGGCCATGTGGACCTGCTTGCGCGGGCCAGGGCTGAGGGGGATGTGCTGGTGGTGGGCCTGAATTCCGACGCTTCGGTGCGCCGCCAGGGCAAGGGGCCGGACCGGCCGGTTAACGGTGAAGACGTGCGCGCGTTCATGCTCGCCCATCTCGCGGCCGTGGATTATGTGGCGCTCTTTTCCGAAGACACGCCCCTGGAGCTTATCCGCGCTTTGCGGCCCGATGTGCTGGTCAAGGGCGGCGACTGGAGCCCGGACAAGATTGTGGGCGCGGACCTGGTGCTGGCGCGCGGCGGCAAGGTGTTGTCCCTGCCGCTGTTGGGCGAGTTTTCCACCACGGCCTGGCTTGCGAGGAACAAGACATAGAGTGCATCAGCCTCTGTGGCCGGTTATAATTCCCGGGTCAATTTGGTTTTCCTTCTCCCGGCGGCGGCTTATTCCAGGCAGAATTCCAGGGTGAAGTTGCCGGCAAGGGTGGAGAAGGGCACAGCGATAATGGGGCTTGAGGACACGTGGGAGAGCGTATGCCCGTCGCCCAGGATAATGGATGGCGTCGAGCCCTGCAGGATAATGCCCATTTCCGCGAGCCCCGCCCTGGCCTGGCCCGAGACCATGTTGGTGATTTCACCCACAGCGTCGGAAGTGTCCTGGATAATGTCGCTGATATCGTCTCCCAGCATGGCTTTGACCAGGTATACGGCGCAGGCGCGGCTGAAGGTCAGGGAAATGGTGCCCCGGTGCGCGCCGGTGATGCCCACGATGGCGGAAATATCGCCCGAGGCCTTAAGATTTTTTTTGACATAAGGCTTGCCCGCGGTGGGCGTTACCCCGGCCATGGTGGATAAGACCATGGTTACAGCGGTGATGAATGGTTTGGCTATCTCAGTGCCGGCGCTCATAATTTTTTAGTCTCCGCGCAATTGTTGCATCAGGAAGAATTCCTAGCACAAAGTCATATACAGGAAAAGATATTTTCTGCCCGCGACGCAATCTTGCGCCGGGCCGTGCGGCCGCGCTTCCGGGCAAAAACGGGAAAACGCTTGTTAGCCGCCATGTTTCCCTTGACCCCGCCTCCCGACGGGACGTATGGATAAACATTATCTAGCTGTGAGGTCGCCATGCTGCAAGTTTTGTTTGATGTGGGCAACACCAATATAAAAATGGGCCTGGCCGAGTCCGGGCGCCTTAAAGCGGTGTACTGCCTGCCCAGTGATGTGCGGACCACGGCTGATCTCTTGGGGGTGCAACTGTTGCGCTTTTGGGAGCACAGCGGCGAGGGCCGGGCGCGCCTTTCCGGCGCCCTGGCCTGTTCTGTGGTGCCGGGCCTGAATGCTTTGCTGGTTGAGGCTTGCGCCCGTTACCTTGAGGTCGAGCTGCGCTTTACCCCGGAGCAGGCGCCCATTCCCATGGAAAACCGCTATGCCCGGCCGGCTGAAGTGGGCGCGGACCGTCTGGTGGGCGCATTTGCGGCCAGGCTCCTTTACCCTGACACGCCGGGGCTTATCTGCGTGGATTACGGCACGGCCACTACCTTTGATTGCGTGTCGGGCAATGTCTACCTGGGCGGGGTCATCTGTCCCGGCGTCAATTCCTCCGCTCAGGCGCTGGCTTTGCGCACGGCCAAACTGCCGCTTATCAGCCTGGAAGTGTCCGAGGCCGGGCCCAGCTTTGGGCAGGACACAGCCACCAGCCTTAACCATGGTTTTGTGTTCGGCTTCGCGGCCATGACCGAAGGCCTGGTGGCCAGGCTCAAAGCCAAATTTAAAACCGAAGTCAAAGTTGTCGCCACCGGCGGTTTTGCGTCCGGCCTGGCCAAAGTGGTCAATTGTTTTGATGCGGTGCGCCCGGATCTGCTCATGGAGGGGCTTGCGGCCCTGAGCGAACGGAATTAAGCGAAAACGGGCGGATCGCAAGGAACGGCGGCCGGCGGGGCGCCGGGCAATCCTGTTTTGCGCCTCGCTAAAATTTGTGATATTCTATATAAATGCAAGTCGGGCTATAGACGGCCGGTCCGCCGGACACGTGTGGTTTTGGCGGCAACATCCGGCCGGGCGTTGCAAGTCCGCAGCCAAGGAGAAAATAATGAGCAGCACAATAGTATCGGTTTGGGCCAGAGAAATTTTGGACTCACGCGGCAACCCCACCGTGGAGGTGGAAGTCAGCCTGGAGTCCGGCCATATCGGCCGCGCGGCCGTGCCTTCGGGCGCGTCCACGGGCAGCCGTGAGGCCCTGGAACTGCGCGATGGCGATGAAAAGCGCTATGGCGGCAAAGGCGTGGAAAAGGCTGTGGAAAACGTGCGCGGTGAAATTTCCGACGCGCTTTTAGGCCTGGATGCCTTGCGTCAGGTGCATATCGACAATACCCTTCTTGATCTTGACGACACGGACAACAAGTCCCGCCTGGGCGCCAACGCCATGCTCGGGGCAAGCATGGCCGTGTCCCGCGCGGCCGCTGAATTTTTGGGCCTGCCCCTGTATCAGTACTTGGGCGGAGTAAACGCCAAGCTTTTGCCCGTGCCCATGATGAACATCATCAACGGCGGGGCGCATGCTCCCAACAACCTGGATATCCAGGAGTTCATGATCATGCCCCTGGCCGCCCTGTCCTTCCGCGACGCCCTGCGTATGGGTGCGGAGGTCTTTCACTCCCTCAAGGCCCTGCTGGCCGCTGACGGGCACGTCACCAGCGTGGGGGACGAAGGCGGTTTCGCGCCCAACCTTAAAAATCATGACGAAGCTTTTGCCTATATCATGCGGGCCATTGAGGAAGCCGGCTACAACCCCGGCACGGAAATCGCCCTGGCCATTGACGCCGCGGCCACGGAATTCCACAAGGGCGGCAAATACAACCTGTCCGGCGAAGGCAAAATCCTCACCGCTTCGGACATGGTCGACTATCTGGGCGGCTTTGTGGACAAATACCCCCTGGTGTCCATTGAGGACGGCCTGGCCGAGGGCGACTGGGAAGGCTGGCGCGAACTCACCGGCAAGCTCGGCGAACGCATCCAGTTGGTGGGCGACGACATTTTCGTCACCAACCCGGACATCCTGGCCCAGGGCATTGATGAAGGCATCGCCAACTCCATCCTGATCAAGCTCAACCAGATCGGCACCCTGACCGAAACCCTGGATACCGTGGAAATGGCCAAACAGGCCGGCTACACCACGGTCATCTCCCACCGTTCCGGCGAAACCGAAGACAGCTTCATCTCCGACCTGGCCGTGGGCCTCAACGCCGGCCAGATCAAAACCGGCTCCCTGTGCCGCAGCGACCGCCTGGCCAAATATAACCAGCTCCTGCGCATCGAAGAGGACCTCGAAGACGACAGCTTCTACTTCGGTCCGGTGCTGGCCGCCCACTTCGGCTACGATGTGGGTGAAGAGTAAATAAAAGAGGCCGCGCGCCGGGGAGGAAAAACCATAAGCGGTTCGCCCCCCCAAGGTTTTTCCTCCTCGGTCCCCTCCTTTTTCTTAACTCTTATCGGGGAAAAGTAGGCGAGGAAAGCAATGGAAGTAGCGGCAGCCGGGCGCGGACACAAGATTTGGCCGCTGCTGAATTGTTGCTTGTCATCCTGAGCGGCGTCAAGGATCCATCTTGCAAAGAATTGGCGGCAACCTGTGAAAGAACTCCACTACCAGGCCGGCAGCGCTGAAAGCAAGCCGGCTCATTACCTGCCTGTTTATCAACGCTATTTTGCGGACATCACCGCGCCCGAGCCGGTGATCCTGGAAATGGGCGTGCACCGGGGCGATTCTTTGGAAATGCTGGCCGAGTATTTCCCGGCGGCCCTGGTTTTGGGCGTGGACGCGGAAGTGCCGCAACGCGCCTGGTCCACGCCGCGCATCAAGGCCTATCAGGGCTTGCAGGATGATCTTAAACTCTACGCCCGCATCATGGCTGAAAACGCCATAGACTTTTTTGACCTGATCATTGACGATTGCGCGCACATCGGCAGCACGGCGGCGGCCAGCTTCCGGATTTTATTTCCCAAGCTCAAGCCGGGCGGGTTGTATATCATTGAGGACTGGGGCGCGGGCTACTGGCCCAAGTGGCCGGAAGGCGCGTTGTTTGACGCGGATGTGCACTTCCGGCACGAAGGGGGAGTTTTCCCCAGCCACTGGCACGGCCTGCCCGGTTTTCTGAAACAGCTCGTGGACGAAGTGGCCATGCCCGATATCACCTCCCGGCGGGGAACCGGCCAGGAACTCCCGAGTCTGCTCGAATTTATGCATATTTATCAAGGTATTGCCATTCTAAGAAAATCCGCCTGATGCCTTGTCCTATTCCCTGGCTGTGCTATTAGAACAAATTAACTTTGAAAAAGTTGAGTTGCTCTGGCGGGCACAAAGCGAAGCGCAGTGGCCGCCCGCGCGCGAGGAGCGCGGCGTGCCTTTAGCCCAGGCCGCTTTGCCCTGAACGCGTATGATAAAAGACTATGTTTTTTGTCTTTTAAAATGTTACAGCGGCACAACACTGCAAAGTTGAAATGCTCAAAAGAGCCCATTGTTAACCCTTTAACCGGAGAATAGAATCCCATGAAAAAGTTGATTGCCTGTTTGGCTGCTGTGGTGTTGTCTTGCGCAATCCTGACCGGTTGCGGCGGCTCGGTGACCCAGGAAGATGTGGCGAAGAAAGCTGAAGTAGTGCAAACCAAGATTATTGAACTGGCCCAGAAGGACCCGGAAAAGCTGCTCAAGGTCACCGAAGAAATGCAGACCAAGCTGCCCGACCTGCAAAAAGAAAATAATCTCGAAGCTATTGATAAGTTCTATGATGAAATGCTGGAACTGATGAAATAGTTCTTTGTTCAAGATACGGCATTTTAAAAGCGGCCGCGACCATTGAGGCGCGGCCGCTTTTTGCGGCGCGGCGAGTGGGGGGCACGGTCAGAGCAAACCAACCCTGAAAAAGTTGATTTACTTTGGCGGACATGAAGCAAAGCGCAGTGGTCGCCCGCGTGCGAGCAACGCAGCGTGTCTTTAGTTCAGGCCGCTTCGGCCTGAACGTGTATGATAAAAGGCTATGCTTTTTGTCTTTTGAAATGCCGCACAGCGGCGCAACACTTCAAAGTTGATTATGAGATAGGTTCTAAAAGCGGCCGCAGCCATTGCGGCCGGGTGAACAACCCATTGAAGCATCACGCCTAAGAGATGTGCAGGCCCACGTCTTCCAGAACCCTGACGAAATTTTCCACCGTGTCTTCATAAAAGAAAAGGCCGTTGAGCGCCCGCCGGCCCATGTTGGGGAAGTCCGGGTAGAGGGCCAGAAGTTCCCGCAAGGAGTCTTCGGCCTCAGAAGGCATGTTCAGCCGGGCGTAAATGGCGGCGGCGAAAAGCGGGCCGTAAAAGAAATTGTTGCCGCGGGCGCGCATGCGCATGGCGGCGTACAGGGCCTGTTCATAATCGCCTGAGGTATAATTGAGGATGCAAATGGGCACGTAATGCCACCAGGGCATCAGGTCGCCCTGCATGGCGATTTTGCGGGCCAGTTCCCCGCCCGTGTCCAGGTCGCCGGAAGTGATCAGCAAGCCGGCCGCGGCGGAGAGCACGTTGTTGTAGTTGGCTTTCAAGGAGATGAGTCGGCGCAGGGATTGCCGCAGGTGTTTGTGGTCATGCCGCAGAAAATAGTACAGGGCCTCAGCCCAGCAGGCGATGGGGTATTCCGGGTTTTTGGCCAGGGCTTTTTCGGCCAGGGCAAAAGCCCGGTCCAGGGCGTCCGGGGTGTGGTCGCTGCCGTGCCTGTATTCCGAGGCGTAAATGTCGGCCAGCATGGCCGCGGTTTGCGGATAAATATCCTTGTCATCAACCACATTTTCCAGGGCATTGCGGGCCTTACGCATCGCTTCCGGGTTTAACGAGGATTCCCAGGCGCTGAACTGCAAAATGGCTTCATAGGTTTCGGCCGTGGCCGCCGGCAGCGGGACCGGAGTTTTTTGGAAGAAATTGGCGGCCAGGTGCAGGTAGTCGGCCAGACGGCTGAGCACCTGCCGGGTAATCTTGTCCTGGAGCTTGAACAGCTCTTCACCGTTATAAGTATAATCAAAACGGTGGGCACAAAGCAGCACCCCGGTGACAGCATCGGTCAGCTCCACCACCAGGCGCAAAGATGAGCCCTGCACCTGAATGCCGCCGCTGATTACAAAGCCGACCTTGGTCTGTCGCGCCAGATCCTGGATGTTGTAGCCGTTGTCGATCATTTGGCGCACATAATATTGCCCGACCACGGACAGGCCGGGAAATTCGGCCAGAGCGGCGGTGAGGTCGACGGCCAGGCCGATGCCCAGGCTGGTCATGTCCCGGTCCGGGCTTAAGTCCTCAAAAGGCGCCACCAGCACGGAAGTATTGCTCGCCGCGCTGGCGGCATATTGAAACAACTCCGCGTTCCTGCCGGTCAGGGCCAGGCATTCCGGGCTGCCGGCCGGGATGAACTCGGGAATGTAGCCGCCTTTGGGGATGTCGATCATGATCTCGCCGGCGGGGCGGCTGCTGTAGTAACTTTGCAGCTTGCCGCGCAAACGGCGCATTTCCACACGGACCACCGGGTCGGCCTGGGGGTTGAAATGCGCGTCCCGGGTGAAGATTTCCACGCCGATGGTGTAAGCTTTAATCTGGTTCCGCTCCCCTTTCAGGGTTTTATCCACCAGAAAGCGCAGCAGCTGCCGCATGCGCGGCGCGGATGCGAATACAGGGCTGGCGCAAATGGCGTCGAGCTCCTGCATGATGGTCCGGGGAAAGATGTCTTCTGGGCGCATACTACGGCCGAAAGTTTAGAAATGCGTTCGGGGTAGGCGGATAGAGCAAAATAACACAAGTCTAAGCCAGTATTGTCTAATTTGAAAAGAATGGCAAGCCTTTCCGTGAATTGAAAGATACGCCCGGCCGCTGCGCCGGTTAATGCCTAAAAGCCGTGCCGTCCGCCCAGATGATATTTTCCAGGAAAGAGATTTTATCGTTTACTTTGTAAGCCCGGGCTGAGGCTATGCCGGACCCTTTTTCCGCGTAGCGGCTTCCCTGCGCGGTTCCAGCCGCCATTCGGTCAAACAGGTCTTTGAGAGCCCGCAAATCGGACCAGGACATGGCCGGCACTTCCGGGGCCATGGCGTTGTGCGCATGAGCTCCGAGCAGCAGGGTGTCTTTATTTATCAGCGCAAGGATTTTTTCCGTGGTCGCGGCGTAAGCGCCGGCGTCCGAGCTGAACAAGCGCTTGGGGTAAAGATAGTCCCCGGTGAACAGGATATTCGCGGTTTGGTCATAAATAACAATCTCATCCGGGGAGTGGCCTGGAGCATGCAGCGGCGTGAGAACCTCGCCTCCGAGGTTAATGGGTTTTCCAATGCCGATCAGGCGGCCGGCTCTGATCACGACCGGACCCAACTGTTCAAGGTAGCCAAAAGTGTATGTCGCGGGAACGCGGTAAAGCCCGTTGCCTTCTTTGAACGCGGCAAGGGCCGGCGTATCCGCCAGCCACACGTCAGCAAAGCGGGCCAAGCCGCCCAGATGGTCAAAGTGCAGGTGGGTGGGCAGCACGGAAAGGGGCTTGGTTGTAAGTTTTTTTATGACTGCGGTGATATCGCGCTCATGGCTCGCTCCGGCATCAATGACCAAGGCCGCGCGTTCGCCGACAACCAGATATGAAAAGTTGCCCTGATAATAGCGCGGTTCGCTTATGGCAAAGATGCCGCGCCTGATTTGGTAAACCACAAACCAGTCGTCGCTGAATTCCGGCAGCGGTTTATATGAAGGGCGGCAACCGTCCGGGCTGGAGGTTTCGCCGATTTCAGAGGAGCGCTGATCCTGCATTGTGGCCTCCTGACGTAAGTAAGCTGTTTATTTCGGGCCATTGCTTTTGCGGGCCGCCGCTTGACCTCGCCCGCGCTTTGAGCGCGGAGGCGCGGAAACAGGCCGCTACTGCGCAAACAGCAGGCGGGGCAGATGCATGACTATGTCCGGGAAAACCATCAGCAGAATCAGAGCCGCCAGTTGGATAAACAGAAACGGGATTACCGCCAGGTACAGGTCCTTGATGGTCACGTCCTTTGGCGCCACCGCTTTCATGAAGAACAGGTTCAGCCCGTACGGCGGAGTCAGGTAAGCCATCTGCATGTTCATGACATACAAAATGCCGAACCAGATGGGGTCAAACCCGAGCCCCTTGATGATGGGCACATAGATGGGCATGCACATGAACAAGATGGCGATATCATCCAGAAACATGCCCAGAATGAAGAAGCTGAGCTGCATGATGACGATGATCAACCAGGGCGAAACCTCCAGATCCATGACGAAGTTGCGGATCATGATCGTGGCGCCCAAGCTGGAATAGGCCTTGCTGAAAGCCAGAGCCGCGATGATCATTACGGCCACGAAGCCGGACAGTTCAAAGGTTTTTTGCAGGCTTTTCCAGACTACCGCCCAGGTGAGGTTGCGGCGCAACGCGGCGCAGATCATGGAAAACCCCGCGCCCAGGGCGGCCGCTTCCGTGGGCGAGGCAAAGCCGCTGAAGATGGACACCAGTATGGCGACAGCCAGAAACAGCGGCGGGATGAGGTCCTTCAAGGAAATAAACTTTTCTTTCCAGGAGGCCCGCTCTTTTGGCGGCAGAGCCGGGCCGTCCTGCGGCCGCAAGGCGCAGCGAATGCCGATGTAGATCATATACAGCCCGGCCAGCATCAAGCCCGGCGCCACACCGCCGGCAAAGAGCTGCCCCACGGACACGGTGCTCAAGAAGCCGTACATGACCATCATCACGCTGGGCGGGATCAGAAAACCCAAAGCCCCGCCGGACATAACCAGCCCCAGGGTCATGCGCCGATGGTAGCCCTTTGCGAACATGGCCGGCACCACAATGGCGCCCAGGGAAAGCACTGTGGCGCTGCTTACGCCGATCATGGCCGCCATGAGCGCGCAGATGCCGATGGTGCCTATGCCCAAGGCCCCTTTAATGCCGCCCGCCCACTTATACAGGGTGTCGAACATACCCTGCGCCACGCCGGAATGGTGGAGCATGAAGCCCATGAACACGAACAGGGGTATGGCGGTGAGTACGATGTTGGATGTCAGCGCGGTTATGGAAAAATACACCAGCGACAGACCGTCAAGGCCCATGGTCGCAAAAGCGGCGATCACCCCGATGGAGCCTATGCAGAACGCGATGGGCAGCCCGGTGCACATGAGCAGCATCATGCCCGCGAACATGACCAGGGTTACTTCGTAAGGATTCACAGCAAATTCTCCCCGGTCACGGCCAGCCAGATGTTTTTGATGAAGGAGGACAGGGCTTGCAGCAGGAATATAAAGGCGCCGAGGGCCAGAATGGCGCGCCAGTGATACAGGGGCTCCTGCAGGAGAGAGCGGGAGCGCTCACTGGCCTGCCAGGATTCCACCGCGTAATAGGCGGCTTCGTAAAAAACCGTGAGGCAGAAAATGAGCACCAGCACAAAGGTGGCGCTGTCCACAATGGCCCGCGTGCGGGGGGGCCATTTGTTGTAAAAGGCGTCCATGGCCACCTGGCCTTTGTTTAAAATGGACGGCGCCATGGACCAGATCATGTACACTCCGAAAACCAGGGTGCTTAATTCCATGGCCCAGACGGTGGGGTTATCGAAAAAGTAGCGGGAAAAGGCTTCATAAGAAACCATGGCAATAATCGGTATTAAAAGCAGGCTGCAAAAACGCCCTGACCATAGGGTTAAGGCATCCACAGCTCTGACGCTGCATTGGGCGAGTCTTTTCATTTTATTCCTCGTGGGCTGTGCGCCAGAATGCATTTGCCCGGAACCATCGGCGTTTAAGGGATCTGGCCTTAGCGGCCGAAATCGGCCACAGCCTTGCGGATAAGCTCAACCGCCTCGGCGCAGGCCGGGCTCTTGGCGGCTTCTTCGTCCCAAACCGTTTGGGCGGCTTTGGACATCTCTTTGATGTCGGATTCAGGCAGGGCGAAGTGCTTGTCCTTGAACACGGTGCTCAGAGCTTTTTCATTATCTTTGGTGCCGCGCTCATAGTAAGCGTGGGCCAGGAATTCCACGCCTTTCATCACCGCGGCCCGCAGTTCCGGAGGCAGGCTTTCCCAGGTTTTGGCGTTGAACAGGGCATCGCAGTTGGAGGGATCAAACACGGGGGTATCGCACAGGTAGGCGGCGGCTTCATAGAATTTGCCGTCCATGTATTCAAAGGGGGCGCCCCAGAGGATGCCGTCAATCTGGCCTGTCTGCAGGGCCACATACAGGTCCTCGGAGGGCAGGGCCACAGTGTTCACGCCCAGTTTCCGCAGCATCTGGGCGGAACCGCCAATGGCGCGGATTTTCATTTTTTGCAGGTCAGCCAGGCTCTTCATGGGAGCTTTGGTCAGGAACTGGTAGGAAGCGGTCCACATGATGCCAAGCCAGGTCACGCCCTGTTCGGCGTAGGCTTCCCTGACCAGTTTATCCAGGCCGTATTTAAAGAAAATGGCGTCGCCTTCCTCAACGTTCATCCAGGACATGGGCAGGCCGGAAATGATGTTGGCCAGCGGCATTTCCGTGAAATAGAAGGAATAGCCGTAGGCGAGGTCGAGCACGCCGCTTTTCACAGCCTTGAGCACGTCAGGGGAAGAGGCCAGTTCGCCCACGTTGAAGATTTGAATTTTAATGCGGCCCTTGCTTTCCTTTTCAATAATGTCGGCGAACTCCTCAGCTATGCCCTGTCCCCAGGGGGAATAGAAACTCTGGAATTTTATGGTGTAAACCTTGTCCTCGGCCCAGGCCGGCCCCACAAGAAATATTGAGAACATAAATACGATAAAAGCGGTTTGCAGCAGCCGTTTCATGGTTTTCTCCTCCTGACTGTAAAGGGTTGTTGGTTTTGTCACCGGGCTTGCTCCCGATACAGGGAAATATCGCGCAGAATATCCTTGAGAAACACACGGGAACCATGCTCGAGGATATTCAGATTTTCCAGGGCGCTGTCGTGCAGCCCTTTGGAATATCCGGCGCAGCAGTCCTCAACCACCCGGAAGTGATAGTCGCGCTGAAAAGCGCCGGCGCAGGTATAGTGCACGCAGATATTGGTGGCCAGGCCGCAGACGATCAGGGTGTCATTGGCCCGGACATTATAGCCGTGCAGGATGTGGGGAAGATCCGTATCCAGGAAGGCGTCATAGCGGATTTTGGTAACCGTCGCTTCGTCTTGCGCCGGGGCAAGCTCGTCGCAAATGGCCGCGCCGCGCGATCCGGCAAAGCAGTGGGTGCGGCGTTCGTGGCCGGCGTCAATGCCCGAAGGACGGTGCACTTCCATGGTGTAAATCACCGGGATTTTTGCTTCCCGACAGGCGGCAATCAGGGCTTTAATGCGGGGGACGGCGTCCTTCGCTCCCGGACAGGGGCAGGGGGCGTTATCGCCCATGAAGTCATTCTGCATATCAATGACCAACAGCGCGGTTTTACCGATAATCATTACAGGATCCTCCTTTGCGGCAGGCGTGGCGGGTTGTGGACTGGGCTTGCAGTTAAACTTTGCAGAATTTGCCGACAGAAAGAAAGGAACTTACGGTGTGTTCTTACAGTGTGCCCAGGCGGCGGGAGGCGGAGTTTTGGCGAAAAATAAAGGGGATGCGGCATGCCGCACCCCCTTTTGGCTGATAAGGTCGCAACCGCTTACTGCACGGCCAGGACATCACCCGGGCGCAGTACGCTGCTTTTGTTCAATTTATTCATGCGCAGCAGTTCCTCGGGGTTCATGCCCATTTTGCGGGCAATGGACCAGACGGAGTCGCCGCTTTTAACCGTATAGGTTTTGCCTTTGCCGGCCTGGGCCGTGGCGGTGGTTCCCTTGTCGCGCTGGCGGCCGCTGTTGCCGGAACGGGCCACCTGGCTATCGTCCTTGCCGGGAATATACAGCTTCTGCCCGATTTGCAGGGTGGCGTTCTTGGAAATGCCGTTGGCCTTGGCCAGGGTGTCCACCGGCACTTTGTTGGCGCGGGCGATGTTGTACAGGGTATCGCCGGACTTT
>JAVBRZ010000197.1:0-7279 GCA_031547425.1 Desulfovibrionaceae bacterium | reverse complement strand
CCTGCTGCTCTATTACGACGAACTTTCCGCTTTCTGCCCCGAAGTGCTTGTGTCCACCGACGACGGCAGCTTCGGCCGCAAGGGCATTGTTACCGAACTTTTGCGCGAGCGCCTGGAAAACGACCCCCGGGTCAGGGAAATCGTGGCCGTGGGCCCGGTGCCCATGATGGAGGCCGTGGTCAACACCGCCAAGCCCTTTAACGTGCCTGTCACGGTCAGCCTCAACTCCATCATGGTGGACGGCATCGGCATGTGCGGCGCCTGCCGCGTGACCGTGGGCGGGGAAACCAAATTCACCTGCGTGGACGGCCCTGAATTTGACGGCTACCTGGTGGACTTTCCCCAACTGCGCCAGCGCCTGGAAACTTTCAAGGACCAGGAGCGCCAGTCCAGCGACGAATATTGCAAGTGCCTGGAAGAGCCGCAACGTAAAAAGCCCAAAGCGGCCAAGCCCGGCCGGGTGCCCATGCCCTGCCAGCCGGCGGAGGAACGCATCCATAACTTCCGGGAAGTGGCCCTGGGCTATTCGCCCGGCCAGGCCATGGCCGAAGCCAAACGCTGCCTGCAGTGCAAGAAACCGCTATGCGTGTCCGGCTGCCCCGTGGAAGTGGAAATTCCCCAGTTCATCAAGGCCATTGCCGAGGGCAATCTGGAAGAAGCCTATACCGTGCTCAAACGCACCAACAGCCTGCCCGCTGTCTGCGGCCGGGTCTGCCCCCAGGAAAGCCAGTGCGAAGCCAAGTGCGTGCTGGGCGTCAAGGGCGAACCCGTGGCCATCGGCCGCCTGGAACGCTTCGCGGCTGACTCGTATCTCGCTTCCAGCGCCTGCCAGGCCCTCTTGGGCGGCGACCAGTGCTTTTTCCCCGACCCGCGCCTCAAAGTGGCCTGCATCGGCTCGGGCCCGGCCTCGGTAACCGCGGCCGGTTATCTTGCGGCGCGCGGCATTTCCGTAACCGTGTTTGAAGCCCTGCACGAAGTGGGCGGTGTGCTGGTTTACGGCATTCCGGAATTCCGCCTGCCCAAAGAAGAAATCGTGGGGTCGGAAATTTCCGTGCTCAAACAGCTGGGCGTGAAGTTCCTCACCAACTGGGTGGGCGGCAAGACCTTCCAGATCAAGGATCTGTTCGAGCAGGGCTTCCAGGCCGTGTTCATCGGCGTGGGCGCCGGGCTCCCCTGGTTTATGAACATTCCCGGCGAAAATTTGCGCGGCGTGTTCTCGGCCAATGAATACCTGACCCGCGTCAACCTGGGACGGGCTTATGATTTTCCCGTGCACGACACCCCGGTGATGCCCGGCCGCAAAGTTACGGTGTTCGGCGGCGGCAACGTGGCCATGGACGCGGCCCGCACCGCCCTGCGACTGGGCGCGGAAGAAGTGCGCATTGTTTACCGCCGCACCCGCGACGAAATGCCCGCCCGCCTGGAAGAACTGGAGCACGCTGAGGAAGAAGGCGTTATCCTGGAACTTCTGGCCGCGCCCCTGCGCTTCATGGGCGATGAAAAAGGCGCTCTGAGCGCCGTGGAATTGCAGCGCATGCAGTTGGGCGAGCCTGACGCCTCAGGCCGCCGCAGCCCCGAGCCCATTCCCGGCGACACCTATGCCCTGCAAACGGACCTGGCCATCATCGCTGTGGGCACCCAGGCCAACCCCGTGCTCCTGCAAGCCACGGAAGGCCTCGCCCTGAACAAGCGCGGCTATATTGAAGTCAACGAGCACGGCGAAACTTCCCTGCCCAACGTCTTTGCCGGCGGCGACATCGTTTCCGGAGCGGCCACGGTCATCCTGGCCATGGGCGCCGGCCGCACGGCGGCCAAAGAAATCGCCAGGCGCCTGGGCAAAGGGGATATTATTTAAAAAAGAATGCCTCCGGCGGTCAGGGAGAGGGTGGGGCCCTCTTCCTGAATCCTCTCCCGCGAAGGGGCCAGGCCCCTTGCCAAACCCTGGTTGAACCATAAATTAAAGTTTAAACTGGGCCGACTATTATGACTACGCTCAATCCCACAGCCGCTAAAATCCAAAACTATCTGCGCGAACAGGGCCTGGATATGGAAGTGGTGGAGTTCAAAGAATCCACCAAAACCGCCCAGGACGCGGCGGAAGTCATGGGTTGCCGCGTGGACCAGATCGTCAAGTCCATTATTTTTCGCGGCGCGGCTAGCGGCCGCGGCATCCTGGTGATCACCAGCGGCAAAAATCGGGTTTGCGAACGCAAAGTGGCCGCTTTGGCGGGCGAGGCTCCGGGCAAGGCCAATGCCGCTTTTGTGCGCGAAGTCACCGGCTACGCCATTGGCGGCGTGCCGCCCATGGCCCACGCCCAGGAACTGGCCGTGTTCATTGACGAAGACCTCATGACCGAGGAAACCATCTGGGCCGCCGCCGGCACGCCCAACTCCATGTTCCCCATGACCCCGGCCGTTCTGCTGCGCCTGACCGGCGGCCAAGTGGCCGACGTCAAAGTAGACCCCGCCCCTGCGGCCTGACCCACGCTATTTTTGGGAGAACTTCCCGCTCCAGGCACTATTTGTGCATATTTTCTTAATAGCCTCCCGGGCTAAACGAAATTTTGACGCCCTCTCCCACTCTTTCCCAAGCCAGCTGATAAGGGTTCAGGAAAGGAGGAGGTCTGGAGGAGGAAAATCTCAAGGGGCGCGGCCCTTGGGGTTTTCCTCCTCCAGAGGTCGCTTCAAAAGGAAAATTTAATGCAAATATATATTCACGTCCCGTTTTGCGCGCGCAAGTGCGCGTACTGCTCCTTTCACTCCTGGGAGCCTTCCCTTGAGGATCCTCTGGTTTATGTGGATGCCCTGCTCCAGGAAATCACCCTTTGGGGCGAACGCCTGGGCAATATTCCGGTGGAAACCGTATTTTTCGGCGGAGGCACGCCCAGTCTGCTGCCTCCGCGCACGGTGGGCCTGATTCTGGACAGCCTGGCCCACCGTTTTTCCCTGGCCGCTGATGCGGAAATATCTTTTGAAGCCAACCCGGAGTCCGCCCTGGAGATGTTTTATCTGCACGAGCTGCAGAAAACCGGGGTCAACCGCTTAAGCCTCGGCGTGCAGAGCCTGGACGACAATTTACTTAAGACCCTGGGCCGCCCCCATTCGGCCACCCAAGCCATTAAAGCCGTGCAGGGCGCCCGCGAGGCCGGTTTTAGCAATCTCAACCTGGATCTGATGTGGGGCATTCCCCGCCAGCGCTCCCGGCAGTGGCTGGAAGAGCTCAAATTCGTGTGCCTGTCGCTGAAACCCGAGCACCTGTCCGCTTACGGCCTGACACTGGAAGCGGGCACCCCCCTGGCCGCGCTGCACGCCCGCGACGCCATCCACATGCCCAGCGACAAACAGCTTTCGCACATGTTTGTGGATGCGGCCGCTTTCCTGGAAGAACAGGGCTACATGCACTATGAAATTTCCAATTTCAGCCGCATGGGCTTTCAGTGCCGCCACAATCTGGGTTATTGGGAAGGCCGGGACTATCTGGGCCTGGGCCCGTCCGCCGTGTCCACCATCAATAAACGGCGCTGGAGCAACCCCTTGAACCTTGCCGAGTACAGCCGGGCCACCCGCGCCGGCGGCATCGGCCGCCAGGCCGAAACCCTGGACCAGGCCGCCCGGATTACGGAAATGATCATGCTGCGCCTGCGCACGGTTAAAGGGCTGGATTTGCGCGCCTATCAGGTTTTCAGCGGCGAAAATTTCGTGGCCAGGCACCAGCGGCTCATGGATTTCCTGTACCAGAAAGGACTGATCCGCATCCGCAACAACCACCTGGGCCTGACCCGCAACGGCATGCTGGTGTCCAACACCATTCTGGCCAGAATTCTGGCCGACCAGGACCTGAGCCTGCCCGCCGCCGGCGCGCGGCCCTGGGCGAGCCTGGGCGCGGGCGCTTCTGATCACGCCGTGGCGGAGATTGACAACAACAATGCTTAATGCGGAGTTACTTTTCCAAAGTTAAGATGCTCTGACATTGCCAAAAATTGACCCCCGGCCGCAAGGGCGGGGGCTGAAGCGCAAAGCCCCGCGCTTGAAAAAACGCGGCCAGACCGTCCAGTTTGCTTTGTTCGGCGGCATGCGCCTCCAGGCACACCTTACGCACGGAGCCAAGCTCAACCGCGCCGGCAAACAACTCATACTCGCCGCCTTCAATATCGCAGATAATGAACGTGGGGCGGTACTTGTCCAGAACATCCCCAAAATGGCGGCCGGGGATTTGTTTGATTTCCACAAACTTTTCCGGCCGCAGCAAAGAACTGTCCCAAAAATCCTCCCGCACGTAAAAATCGCGGCTGGTCTGGGCGGGATCATTGCCCAGAGCGCCGCTGACAATGTCCACGCCCGCAATCTTATTGAGTTTGTGATTTTTGCGAATCACGGGCAAAAGGTCGGGGTTGGCTTCCACACAGACCCAACCGGCCGCTTTCTTCCGGCTCAGAACCACAGAGGATAACGCCCCGATGCCGGCGCCCAGCTCCAGAACCACATCGTGGGGTTCAATATTGAGCAGGGCGCATAAAATTTCATCGCCTTCATAATGTCCGGTGGCGATTTCGCGCAGCACCACAGGCGAGATAAGCCTGCTGCGAACAAGCTTGATGCCGTGAAACTCCAGCAAATCCGAATTCTCATCCCTGGCGCGCATGGCGGACCTCCTGCACGGGCCGGAGCGAACTTAACCCTCTCCGCAAGAATTCATTTATAAACTTTTACCTCTAATCGGCCGCCGGGCGAATATCTTTCGCCCGCGACAACAATTTTGAACGCAGGACATTTTATTGGATGATCGGCTCAGGTTCCAATACTTCTGAAATATAATCCACGTCCCAATCAATGCGCCGGGCGATTTCCGCGGACAGTTCCGCCAACCCCAGGCCGGTCAGCGCGGACGCGGTCAGCGCTTCCGGATAAGCCGCGCGCAGGGCAACGGCCGTATCTTCATTCACGGTATCCCACTTGTTCAAAATCAGCAGGCAGGGAATATCCTGCAAGTCCAGGACGCGCAGAATTTCCTGCACTGAAGCCAGTTGCTCGGCCAATTCCGGATGCCCGGCATCGGCCACGTGCACGAGCAAGTCCGCCACGGCCAACTCTTCCAAAGTGGCCTGAAAGGCCTCTTTCAACTCCTTGGGCAAGTCGCGGATAAAGCCCACGGTATCCACCAGGATCAGTTCCCGTTCCTCAGGCACGCGCAGACGCCTGGAGGTGGGGTCCAGGGTGGCGAAGAGCCTGTCTTCAACCAATACGGCGGACCGGGTTAAGGCATTGAGTAAAGTGGATTTTCCGGAATTGGTATAGCCCACCAGGCTGGCTATGGGCAGGCGGGCCTTGGCGCGGCGCGCCCGGGTAAAGGCGCGCTGGCGGCGGATGCTGTCCAGGCGGCCGCTAAGGCGGGTGATGCGTTCACGAATCTTGCGGCGGTCGGTCTCCAGCTTGGTTTCCCCCGGCCCCCGCCCGCCGATGCCCCCGGTCAGGCGGTCCATGGCCCGGCCGGCCGCTGACCCGGCCAGACGCGGCAAAGCGTATTTAAGCTGGGCCAGTTCCACCTGCAGGCGACCGGCCCGCGTGGCGGCGCGTTGCGCGAAAATATCCAGGATCACCTGGGTGCGGTCCAGGACCTTGCGTTCGGTAATGGCGGCCAAAGAATTGAGCTGCGAGGGCGAAAGCTCGCCGTCAAAAATAATCACCCCGGCATTTTCCCGCAGGGCCAGCACCTCCAGGTCAGCGGCCTTGCCCCGGCCCAGCAGAAACTTGGGATTGACCTCGGCCACGCGCTGCACCAGGGCGCCGACCACCTGCAGCCCGGCCGTGCGGGCCAGCTCAGTCAGCTCGGTCAGGCGGCTTTCCTGCGCCTGGCGGGGGGCGGTGGACACGCTGACCAAAATGGCGCGCTCTTTGCCTTTTTCCGCAACCGCCAGGTCCTGGCCCCGGGCCAGCTCATCCTCCAATTCAGCGCTCAGGGCCGCAAAATCAATCTCCACCCTGTCCCAGGGCATGGGTTCAAACACGCGATAAGGCTTGCCGGCCGCATTGGACGGCGCAAGATGGGCCAGGCTGAAAGTCCGGGGCAGCCCGAACTCGTCCACATGCAGCGCCCCCAGGCTGTCCAGACGCAGAAACAAAAGGTCCATGAGGTCCTCCTGGGACAAAGGCTCCCCGGAGAGGTGGGTATGAATGAGACGCAGGCCGCGCAAGCGGGCGCCGCCCGGTCGGCCGCGCAGTTCAGGAATGGTGATGCCGCCGGCGTCACCCACCAGCACCAGGTCCACCCTGCCCTGGCGGTCCAGAAACACCGCCACCTGACGCGAAATGCTGCGCGACAGGGCGGCCAGTTCCCTGGCCTGGTCAAGACTGTAGCCGCCCAGCGCTGGATAGCGCCGGGCATACAGTCTTTCCAGAGATTTGATCTGGCTGGGCTTAAGCCCTTGCAGATTTCCGTGAACTTTGCCGGCTATGTCTTTATTTCCTTGTTTATATTTTTACAGCGAGGCTTCTTGCAGCGCTTCGCTGATCATGCGGTCATAAGCCGAGGTCAGGGCAAAAGTCTCCACGGCCATGCGCTTGCGAAAGTCCAGGGGCACGAGGCCGTTGTTGCTGCCCAGCGCCTCCATGAACTCCGCATAATGCTTTACCGCCGGCAGCACCACAAGGCTGTGGAAATTCTTGGCCGAGGCGCGCAAAAGGCAGGGCCCGCCGATGTCGATTTCCTCCACCAGGTCGCGCGGGTTCGCTTTTTTCTCAGCAGCGGCGGCAAAGTTATACAAATTCACCACCACGCAATCAAAGGGCGAAATGCGGTGTTCCTTTAAGGTGGCCACGTGCTCGGGGTTGTCCTTATCGGCCAATATGCCGCCGTGAATAAACGGGTGCAGGGTTTTTACCCGGCCGTTCAAAATTTCTGGAAAACCGGTGACCCGGCTGACCGGCGTAACCGGCAGTCCCGCCTGTTGCAAAGCTTTTTCCGTGCCGCCGGTGGAGACCAATTCGACACCGCGCCCGACCAGCCAGCGGGCCAGATCAACAAGCCCGGTCTTGTCCGTAACGCTGAGCAACGCCCGCTTAATGACTAAATTGTCCATATTCGCTCCTGGAATTTATAGGCCGCAGTATCCCATACTTTTATCCAAATTTGAACCCTCCCGCATCTGCCCGGCCCAGGGAATTTTTGCCGGAATAACAGGTTGGCACAGTCCCTGCTTTACAACCCCCGAAGGGAATATTTTTCCCCATGAGGCAAGAAGCATGATGCAGATATTATTTATAAGCAGTGCACTGGCCGCCG
>JAVBRZ010000130.1:0-7322 GCA_031547425.1 Desulfovibrionaceae bacterium | reverse complement strand
TGTAAAAAGACCGCAAGGAGGAAGCCGGCTTCCTGCCTAGCGGTCTGAGGTTGTCAGCGGCGCGCGAGCGGAGGGTTATTCTTCATCCGCGCTCTTGGGTTTGCTCGCGGCCCGTGTTCTTTTGGGCTTTTCATCAGCGGGCTCGTCTTCGCCCGTGGCTTTCTTTTCCGCTGCCGGCTTTTTTTCGGCAGCGGCTTTTTTCTTGGGCGCGGCTTTTTTCGATGCGCCGGCCACAGCGGCTTCATCGGCTGCGGGCGCGTCCACTTCGGTGACCACAGCCGCATCATAAATCAACTGGAGGGCTTTTTCGGTCAGCATGCGATCGCGCAGGGAGTAGATCAAGTTTTGTTCAATATAGTAGCGTTTGAGCGCCTGAGCTTCCATGCCGCTGCGCTGGGCGAGGTTTTCCAGGCGGCGTTCCACTTCTTCCGAAGTCACTTCCAACTTTTCTTCATCCGCAATGGTCAGAAGCATGATCTGGCCTTTAACGTAGCTTTCCGCGTCTTTGCGGGCCTGCGCCTTTAATTCGTCGCTGACGTCTTCCGCTGCGACATCGCCTTTGGCTTTGGAGTTGCGGTATTTTATTTCATCAATAACCACATTGGCGTGGTGCTCTACCAGCGATTCGGGCAGAGGGTAGTCGACGGCATCAAGAAGCTGCTGCAAAAGTTTATCCTGAGCCGCTTCTTTGGCTTCATTTTTGCGATTCGCCTGATAGGACTCCGCCAGGCCGGCGCGCATTTTTTCCACAGTGCCCGCGCCCAGGCGTTGGGCCAGTTCTTCGTTGAGCTCCGGCACTTTACGCTGCGCAATGCCCTGCAGGGTGACTTTCAACAGCAGAGTCTTGCCCGCGATGTCCTGATTGGCCATTTCAGCGGAGAAGGTAATTTCTTTTTCGCCGCTTTCGCCGGGCTTTAGGGTTTTTACCAGCTCTTCCAGCTCGGGCACGGCTTCTTCCTTGCCGAGAACGATCTGGTAGTTGGAAGCGGCCATGGATTTAACGGGTTCGCCGTTTTCCAAGGCGGAAAAGTCCACATAGGCCACTTCGCCGTCCACAGGCGAGCGGGATTCCTCCAACGGGACTATTTCCGCGAAACTTTCCCGGATGCGGGAAAGGGTGCCCTCGATTTCTTTCTCGCTTACTTCAGCTTTGTATTCCTCCACAGCAAGGCCCTTGTATTCAGGCAGCTCAAAGTCCGGGAAGACTTCAAATTCGATGGTGAAATTAAAAGGCTTGTTGCGCTCCGGATCTTCATGGTCCAGTTCCACTTTGGAAATCGGCTTGATTTTCAATTCTTCGAAAATTTGGGAAATGGACTTGTCCACAGTGCGGGTCATGGCTTCGCTGTAAACTTCCCGGCGATAGCGGGATTCAATGAGGCTGGCCGGCACTTTGCCCTTGCGGAAACCCGGCAGGCGCGTCGATCTGGCGTATTCAGCCAGGGCGGCATCAATGGCCTTATTCATGTCAGGCGTGGCCACGGTCACCTGAATTTTTTTCTTTACCGCCGAGAGGTCTTCAACTTTGTATTCCATGTCCAAAACGACTCCTTGCTCATTGCAACATTAATTTCACGCCGCTAAAAATGACATTCGTCTTAGCCGAAATTGTCTGCGGGCCCGCTTAAGTGGTAGCCGAGGCGGGACTTGAACCCGCAAACCCGTAAGGGCGCCAGCTCCTAAGGCTGGTGTGTTTACCAATTTCACCACCCGGCCTGATCGTGCCCCTGCCCGCGTATAGCGCGTTCGTGACCTTGCCATACAAGCCGACGCATTTCAAGCATTTTTGCAAGCAAGTAGCTTCTTGCCCGCGCAAATTAAGCGAGAATGAAATAAACGGCGTTCGCTGGTAAATAGCGAACGCCGTCCAATTTAGGTGATTATGTAAGAATATCAGCCTGTTAAGCGGTAACGGAAACCGACTGCTCAACCCCTTCGGGCGCCTTGCGGGGTTTATGGGAGGCTTCAGGCGTTTTGTTTTGTTTGCTGTTTTGGGTCTTTCCCTTTTTTTCGCCGCTGGCGCTTTTCTTGTTTTTCAAAGTTTCCCTGCCAAAAGCCAGGGGAATGATTTCCTCAAAGCGGCTGACCGGGATTACTTTGATCTTGGCCAGCAGTTCCGCTGGAATTTCTTCCAGATCTTTGGCGTTTTGTTTGGGGATGGCCACTCTTTTTATGCCCCTGGCCACCGCGGCCAGGATTTTTTCCTTAATGCCGCCCACAGGCATAACCCGGCCGCGCAGAGTAATTTCGCCGGTCATGCACAGATCCGAAGCCACAGGCTCGCCCGCCAGAATGGAAATGAGCGCTGTGGTCAGGGTCACCCCGGCCGAAGGCCCGTCTTTGGGAGTCGCGCCGGCGGGCAAGTGGATATGGATGTCCTCTTCTTCGGCAAAACTCGGATCAATACCCAGTTTGGCGGCTTTGCTGCGGATGTAGCTCACCGCGGCCTGGGCGCTTTCGCGCATAACCTCGCCGAGTTGCCCGGTGAGAATGAGCTTGCCCTTGCCTTTCATTACAGCGGCTTCCACATAAAGCACTTCACCGCCATAGGGCGTCCAGGCGAGGCCCTGGGCCAGGCCGGGCATGGTCATCCGTTCCTTTTCATCATCCAGGAAGCGCGGCGCGCCTAAAAGTTCCTGCAGAAGTTCCGGAGTGACTTTATAAGGTCCGGCTTCATTTTCAGCTTTACGGCGAGCCAGTTTCCGGCAGACGGCGCCCAGTTCGCGCTCCAGATTGCGCAGACCGGCTTCACGAGTGTAGCCTTCCACAATCTTGCGGACCACCGCATCGGCCATGCTGACTTCTTTGGCTTTGAGCCCATTTTCCTTGATTTGCCGGGGCAGGAGATAGCGTTGGGCGATTTTCAGCTTTTCCTGCATGGTGTAACCGGGCAGGCGGATAATCTCCATGCGGTCGCGCAAGGGCGGAGGCACGGCCTCAAGATAGTTGGCCGTGCAGATGAACATGACCTTGGACAGATCAAAGGCCAGGTTCAGGTAATGGTCGGTGAACGAGTTGTTCTGCTCGGGGTCGAGCACTTCCAGCAGGGCCGAGGCCGGGTCGCCTCTAAAGTCCGTGCCCAGCTTGTCGATTTCGTCGAGCATGATCACCGGGTTGCGGGTGCCGGCCAGCTTTACGGCCTGGATGATGCGGCCGGGCATGGCCCCCACGTAGGTGCGGCGGTGCCCTCTGATTTCCGCTTCATCGCGCATGCCGCCCAGAGACATGCGCTGGAATTTGCGGCCCAGGGCTCTTGCAACGGAACGTCCCAGGGAAGTTTTGCCCACGCCGGGCGGGCCCACAAAGCACAAGATGGCGCCCTTGGACGAAGGATTGAGCTTGCGCACGGACAGGTATTCCAGAATGCGCTCCTTGACCTTGTCCAGGCCGTGGTGGTCCTCGTCCAGGATTTTTTTGGCTTCTTTAATGTCCAGGCGGTCGCGGGACTGTTTGCTCCAGGGCAGTTCAATGAGCCAGTCCAGATAAGTGCGCACCACTGCGGCTTCCGAGGAATCGCCGTGCATGGTGTTCAGGCGTTTGAGCTGGCGGTCGGCTTCGGCCCGGGCTTCCTTGGGAAGTTTGGCCTTGTCCAGAGCTTTGGCCAATTCGTCAACATCGTCATCGCCTTCGGTGGTGTCGCCCAATTCCTTGCGAATGGCTTTGAGCTGTTCGCGCAAAAAGTAGTCGCGCTGCGCCTTGTCCATGCCTTCTCGCGCCGTGCTTTGGATCTTGGCCTGCACTGAAGCCACTTCCGCTTCCTTGGTCAGCTGCTCGATGACCAAAGACAGGCGTTGCAGGGGGTTCATGCATTCCAGAATGGCCTGGGCATCGGCTACTTTCATGCGCAGATTTGCGGCTACAAGGTCGGCCAGGCGTCCCGGGTCATCCACGCTGTTCAGCACGCCCATAACGTCGTTTACGGAAAAACCGCGCAAGGTGAGTATTTTTTCGCTTTCTTCTCTGGCCGTGCGCAACAGGGCCTCCTGCTCCACAGACAAGGGGCCGGCGTTTTCTTCAGGCATGGCTTCCACGCGCGCGCTCAAAAACGGCCCGTAATCGTCCAGCGACGACATGCGAGCGCGGGAAACGCCCTGCACCAGAACTTTGAGGCGGCCGTCCGACATTTTAAGCATGCGCAGAATAATGCAGATCATACCCACTTTATACAGTTCATTTTCGCCGGGGTCTTCGCTCTGATCATCTTTCTGGGCCACCACAAACAGGAAGCGGTTGGTGTTTAAGGCCGCATCCACAGCTTGAATGGATTTGTCCCTGCCCACAAACAAAGGAATGATCATGTAATTAAAAACAACCACATCGCGCAGGGGCAGCACGGGTATGACCGGCGGAAACTCAGGCGGTTCCTGGCCTTGGGCGGTCGGGTCGTCACTGTCGCCCAAGGATTCGTAGAACGTGCCGCCCGAGCCTTGCCCGCCGGGAGCGTCATAGCCCCAGGGGCTGGCGAAGGAGGGAGCGGAGTCGCCCCATGCGGGCAAAGCGGCACGGGGATGTGTAAACACGGCGTTTCCCGTTTGATGACTTGCGTCAGAAGCGGGAAACTCGAGTTCAAAGATGGGGCCGGGTATATATTTATGTTTCAGCATGTGAGTCTTGTCCTTAAAGTATAGTCAAAATCACGAGTGATATACCACAGAAGCAGAAAGAGGCGGCCGTTGTCCGGGCAAGCCTTGCTGCTCATCAAAATAAGCATGAATCGGGTGTAAGGCAATCTTTTTAAACGGCTGTTCGCTGAAAACAGCCTGAAAGGCGTGCTTTCGGGCGGTTTAGACAATCCCGAGATCGGCAAGGCTTACGTAATCGTTTTCAGTGACAATAACATGGTCAAGAAGACGGACATCCATCATTTTTGCGGCATGGGCCAGGGTGCGCGTCAACTCGACGTCCGATGCGGAGGGTTGCGTTTCGCCGCCCGGGTGGTTGTGCACCAGGATAATGCCCGTGGCCTTAAGTTCCAGGGCCGGGGCCAGGACAACGGCATTGTGCACAAAAACTCGGCCGCCGATGCCTTCAGCCAGCTTGCGCCAGCTGATCAGACGGTTCTGGTTGTCCAGGTATGCGCCCCACAATTCTTCGTGCGCCACGCCGGCCAGCCGCTGTCGGGCCATATCCGCCACACTTTGGCCGCTGACTATAACGTCTTTGTCAAGCAGCCGCGATTCGGCGCAACGCGCCTTTATTTCCCGCAGCAGCAGCCAGAATGTCGCCAAACCGGGCCCGAAACCTCTAACCTCCTGCAATTCGGTTAAAGGCGCATCCATAACTCCGCGCAAAGATTTAAAGCGGGCCAGCAGGTCTTTGGCCAGGGGTTTGGTGTCCCGGCGTATGAGCACATGCCCCAGAAGCATCTCCAGCAGCTCGTAATCACCCAGCCCGCTTTGGTTTTGCTCAAACCTGCTGCGCAGTCTTTGTCGATGTCCGGCTTGGTGCTGTTGGGGCATATGTAAATCATCAGTTCAGGGCCGGGCGGGCGGTTATTTTTGTAATAAAAGCAGCCATGGCCCGGTGTTTTGTTTCTTCAAGCGCGCGGGGCGCCCGCCTCGCGCAAGTGAGACGTTCAAGAATAACGCATCAAAAACAGCGGATTTATAAATGAAAATAAGCCGCCGGCCAAGTGGTATTCCGGCTTTTATATTACCCGCGCCTGGCGCCCGCCATATGGCAGGCCAGGGCCATGCTCACAGCCATGGCCGCATTGAGCGACTCCACGCCCGCCCGCATGGGTATGGACAGTGTTTGTTCTTCCGGCCACTCCCCGGTCAGCCCCGGTCCTTCCATGCCCGCCACCAGGCCGCAATCCGGCGGAAAATTAAATTGAAAAATATCCCGCCCCGCCGGAGCCAGAGCATACAACGGCAAGCGGCCGCTGTGCCGGGAAAGCTCCTCAAGCGACGGACCCCGCCATAACGGGGTTTGCAACAGGGCCGGTCCGGAGGCGCGCAGGCTCTTGGGCAAATAGGGCGAGGCGGCTTCTTTGAGCAAAACCACGGGCGCGCCCAAAGCCGCGGCGCTTCTTATGGTGGTGCCCAGGTTGATGGGATTTTGAAACGGCAGAAACAGGGTCAGGCCCGGAGCAAGGGTCTCGTCCCAGGCCGGCGGGGGCGGCGCGCTGATGAGCAACAACGGGGCGTCTATGCCGTAAATATCCAGAGGTGTGAATAGTTCCGGCGGAACTTGAAAAACGGCAAAGCCTGTTTCGGGCGCGGGCAGGGCGACGCCGCCCAGGGCGTTAAGCTCGTCAGGGTGGCGCACAATAAGCCCTTTGGCTCGTTGACCAAACAAGTTCAAGATTTCACGAATAATTTTCACCCCGGAAACAATGGCTTCCTGGTGTTTTTTTATGCCGCGCCCGTCCAGAAGGCTCCGCCAGATTTTATAGCGGGGGTTTTGCCCGCTGCTGATATCCAGAAGCGGCATGGCGCCGTAAACGCGTTGCGGGGGGGGAGCCGCCTGGAAAATCGGATCATTGCGCATAGCTGTTGCCTTTACGGACTTCAGAGCCGCCGGCGCAGGCGGTGTTCGCGTTCGTGATATTGCCCTTCCGGGCTCCAGGGCTCCAGGTGCACAAGCGCGTCGGTGACCTGCGGTCCTATGGACATCAAGGCGTCTTCCACCGCGGTGGCGACTCTGTGCCCCTCTTCCACACTCATGGCCCCATCCACCATAATGTGCAAATCCACCTGCACTCCCGCGCCCAAAAAACGGGTGCGCAGGGCATGCACATCGCGCACACCCGGCACGGCGGTCGCTGCTTTCAGCAGCTTGGCCCTTGTCTCGCCGCACACTCCCCGGTCCGTGAGCTCATTGAGGGCGGGCCAGGCGATTTTCCAGGCCGCGGAACATAAAAATACAGCCACAATGATGGTGCCGATGAGGTCCAAAACCGCAAGCCCGGGCGCCACATGAACGATCGCCGCGCTTAAGGCCGCCGGTATGGAGCTTAAGGCGTCGCTGCGGTGGTGCCAGGCATTGGCCACCAGGGCCGAGGAACGCAGTTCTCTGCCTTTGTGTACGGTCCAGCGGTATAATGCTTCCTTGACCACAATGGACAGCAGTGCGGCCAGAGCCGCTACAAGCCCCACTACGCCGCGTTTTCCGGCCAGCAGACTAGCGGCCGCGTCATATACCAATATGCCGCTTAATACCGCGAGGGACAGGGCAATGCCCAGGGTGACCAGGGATTCCACCCGCTGATGGCCGTGGGGGTGGTCCTCATCCGCCGGCGCGCTCCAGAAGCGCACTCCAATGAGCAGGGCCACATCCGAAACAAGGTCTGAGAGGCTGTGAAAGCCGTCAGCCAGCAC
>JAVBRZ010000202.1:0-4442 GCA_031547425.1 Desulfovibrionaceae bacterium | reverse complement strand
CCCCCTCCCCGGCGCGTTCATTCCCCGGCCCCGGCCCCGGCCCCGGCCGCGGCCACGGACGGGTTGAAGTACCCGAAATTGAGCCAGGGGCATTCTTTGCGCAGGCGCTTGCGGAAGTTGTTCAGGCCCATGGCCGGCTCATCGCAGAGGCCGCGCATGAGCGCGAGGTACATTTCCGGATCGAGGTTCAGGTTGCGCAGTTGGATGAAATCGACCTGGTGGGCGGTGAGCAGCTCGATGAGCGCGCTGAGTTCGGGTTCGATGTCGGTGACGCCCGGAAAATAGAGGAGGTTGAGGGACACGAACACCCCGGCCGCTTTGGCGCGGGCGATGCTGGCGCGCACATCGGCGAAGGTGTAATTTATTGGGCGGTAGTAGCGGTTGTAGGCTTCCTCGCGGGCGGAATTGAGGCTGACGCGCAGGGAGGTGAGGCCGGCGGCGGCCAGGTCGGCCACGGCCTGGGGGTCCGAGGCGTTGCTGTTCAGGTTGACCGTGCCTTGGCCGCCCCGCGCCCGGAACAGGGCAATGGCTTCTTTGAGCAGGGGGCTTTCCGTCAATGGTTCGCCCTCGCAGCCCTGGCCAAAGGAGAAAATGGGCGCGTTCAATTCATTTTTGGCGTGATGCTCCATGACCTCCACAATTTCCTCGGCCGTGGGGGTGAAAGTGAGGCGGCACTGCGGGGTCACGGCAATGGGCGAGTCCTCGCTCTGCTGGGAAATGCAGCCCACGCAGCGGGCGTTGCAGGCGCGGGACACGGGCAGGGGGGCCTCATAGCGGCCCAGGGCCAGGTTGCGCGCCGCCGGGCAGGCATAGGTGAGCACGCACTTGTGCATGAGGTGCTGCACGAGCCGGTTGTCCGGAAAAGCGCGGGAGAGCTTGAGAGCGGCCTTTTCCACCGTTTGCGGGGCAATGCCGGTAAACACCTGGCGGGGGTCCTCGTCCACTTTTTTGGCGGCCACATAAAAGCGGCCCCGGGCAAAGCCCAGCGCGCCGTAGGCGAAAAGGGGCAGCGTGGGCGCGTTTTCATCGCTCAAATACGCGGCGTGGGCGGTTAAGGTGTGGGCCGGGGAAATAAAGGCGGCCACGGCCAGCTCGTCCAGCACTTCCAGTTGGCCGGTTTCCGGGTCAAGCCCCAGGGCGCGGCGGCCGGGCAGCAGGAAAAATTCCGAGCCCGGCGGCAGGGGGATAAGCTCGTCGGGCTTGGGCAGGGCCAGTTCCTTGCCCTTGCGGCAAACCATATACAGGTCCGGGTGGTCGTAAATATTGCCGTGCTCGTCGGCGGCCACCAGGTGCGGGCGAATGTGTGAAGTGGTCATGGGGCGTCTGTGCTCCGGGCTGACGTTGGCTGCAAGTCCTCAGGCTTTAAGCCGGAGCGCTTGGCTGTGTTTGCAAAGATGCGCGGTCCGGGTTCTTCTCTGGCTTGGCAAGCAAAAACCGGGGGCGATCTTTCCGCGATCCAACGGCCGTCGGCCCCCTGCTCCGGTTCGATTATAAAATTCATAAGCGTGTTCCTTTCATGTCAAGATAAGCGCAAAACAGGAAAAAAGAAAGGCCGGCCCCGGGCCGCGCCGCGCACGGCTTTTAGAGCATTTTAACTTTGAGATGTTACACCATCTGCAGCATTTAAAAGACAAAAAACACAGCCTTTTATCATACACGTTCAGGCCGAAGCGGCCTGAACCAAAGACATGCTGCGCTGCCCGCTTGCGGGCGTCCGCCGGCGCATCCACCAGAGCATTTTTTCTTAATATATAATTTAAATGTTAAAATGCTCTAGCGGCCTTTGGCCGGAAAATCGGGGTCCGGGCCTTGGCTTTTGCGCGCAAAGTTATTACCTTGAGATTGCGAAGCACAGCCATAATTGCGAAACACAGCCATAAAGGTAATAACAGCGTGCGCGCACGCCTGATCTAATTTACGGAGGATGCACGGATGAAGAAAACAAGCTTATACCTGATGGCCGCCCTGGCGGCGCTGCCGCTTTTGCTTACGGCCTGCGGCGGTTCCCGTTACCTGGTGGTCACCGAAAACTACACCACCTACGTGAGCGACACCAAGCCCAAAACCAGCGACGATGGCGCCAGCGTGACCTTTAACGACGAACGGGGCGGCGAGGTGACCCTGCCCTTCGGCGCGGTCAAGGAAGTGCGCGAGCTGAATTAAGCGCGGCGCGCGGCGCGGGCGACGGACGCCGTAAATATTGAGGGAGGGGGACTTGAGGGGGCGAGCCCTTTGGGGTTCCACTCTTTTAGAGCACTTTAACTTTGAAATGTTACACCATATGCAGCATTAAAAGACAAAAAACACAGCCTTTTATCATACACGTTCAGGCCAAAGCGGCCTGAACCAAAGACACGCTGCGCTGTTCGCTTGCGGGCGTCCGCCGGCGCATCCGCCAGAGCATTTTTCCTTAATATATAATTTAAATGTAAAAATGCTCTAGTGTTCCGCGTCCCACTCCAGTTCTTTCAGCCTGAAATACAGCTCCCGCCCGATCCAGGCATCGGTGGCGGCGTAGTTGATCTGCTGGGCGTTGAGTTTTTTGCCGGCCCAGTTGGAGCAGCGGGCGGCTTTGGAAATGCGCACGCCCAGGATATTGGCGGCCAGGCTGCGCAGGCCGTAAGTGGTGAGGCCCAGGCGCTTGGCGAAATCGCCCAGGTCCAGGAGGCCGGCCGGGGTGAAGTCGTGCAGCTTTTGCAGTTCTTTAAAGTCGTCGTTGATGGCCGCGCCCACTTTGAGGATGCCGGGATCGGCAAGAAGGGAAATCAGCCCGTCGTTCAGGGGCAGCCAAACCAGTTGGATGATGTAGACCGTGTCCGAAGCGGCCAGCTGCACCACGGAGGGCGGGTAGTATTTGCCTTTGTGGAAGGCCGGGCGGCTTTCGGTATCAAAGCCCAGGACGCTTTCGCGGCGCAGGCGCTCAAGGGCCAGGTCCAGCTCCTCCTGGCTGCGGATGACCTCCACCGGGCCGTCATAGCGCCGGATGGGCAGGTCGTTGATTTCGTCCTTGCTGGGCTTGCGCAGGTAATGTTCAGGAATGGGCATAACAAATGTCAGGCGGTTAGAGGTGATTAAGGGCGGCCAGGCTTTGGAGCAGGCGGCTTTTGTGGGCTGCGGCCGTATGGCTGAACCGCGTTCCGGGGCGATAGTGCTTCATGTGTAAATCAAGGCAGGCAGTGAGAACGGCGGGCAGATCCGGGGTTTTGAACAGGCCGGGCAAAGGCGCGGCCAGGCGGGGGTGGCGTCCCAGGCGTCCGCCCACAAACACGCGCCAGCCGCGCGGGCCGGACGAGAGGGCCAGGGCCGGGCAGGCCTTTGCGCAGCGGCCGCAATCCAGGCAATTTTTGCGGTCAATGGCCGGTTTGCGGCTGAGCATTTTGACCGCCTCTTCCGGGCAGGCCCCGGCGCAGGGCGGGGGGGCGCTGTCCCGCGCGCAGGCTGTGGCCCCGGCGCATCGGGCGGGCTCAAGTTCCGGCCGCCACACGGCAATGAGGCCCAAATCGGCGATATGCGGGTTGGAACAGGCGTTGGCGCAGCCGGCCAGGGCCACGCTGAAAGCCTCGTGCCGCCGGATGACTCCGGCGGTTTTTTCAGCCAGAAAGCGGGTCCAGCCGCTGTTTTCCGCCGCCATGGCCAAAGCGGAGAGCAGCGCATCGCCCCGGCCCGGGCTTGAATCTTCCCCGCTGTGCGGGGCGCGGGCGCGGCGCGTTCCGGCCGCGAGGCCGAGATTGCTTCCCCGGCGCAAATAGGCGGCCTGGCCGGCCAGGGGGTGGTCGCCGGCATCGGGCTCGGCCTCGTAGGTGGCCAGGACCAGGGGGGAAGCGGCAAAAGCGGCCTGGTTTTCCGCCAGTTCCGCCGGAGAGGCGGCGTTTAAGGTTTGCCGCGCGGGCTGTTCAGGCTCGAACACCGCAAAGCGGCAGCCCGCGTCAAAAGCGCGGCAGCCGGCCAGCAAACAGGCCTCCAGGCCGGGATCGTCCGGCGTGTATGAGTGTTTCAGATTTTCCCGCATAATTGATGATCAAAGCATGTTACGGCTTTTCTGTCCATAGTCTTGTTGCGCGCCCCCGTGGCCGTTGCCGCCTTTCTGGAGCATTTTAACTTTGAAATGGTACACCCTCTGCAGCATTTAAAAGACAAAAAACACAGCCTTTTATCATACACGTTCAGGCCGAAGCGGCCCGAACCAAAGACACGCTGCGCTGCCCGCTTGCGGGCATCCGCCGGCGCATCCGCCAGAGCATTTTTCCTTAATATATAATTTAAATGTTAAAATGCTCTAGCGGCGTAAATGCATTCTCGCCTTCCCCAATCAGGGTTAAGGAGGGGAAGGGGTCCGGGGCATGGGGAACAGAAGGAGCTAAGCCCCTTGAGGTTGCCCGTGCCCCGCGGCCGCGGCAATTACCCCCGCAAAAATACGCCCAAAAAGGGTACAAGACGGAGTC
>JAVBRZ010000078.1:0-2634 GCA_031547425.1 Desulfovibrionaceae bacterium | reverse complement strand
GCGGGAATTAGCTCACCATCCCAGCGGGGTTCAGACGGAGAGACGGTCTGGATGTGGGTAACCTCACGGGGCTCGGCCCCTTGGGGTTCCCCTCTTCCAGAGACCGCTCCAATCAACGAAAGCCCCGGCCCGGCCGCCGCTGTGCCGTTGAGCAGTCCCTCAGCCAAGAACAATGCCCCGGCCTTGTCCATGGGCCGGTTGCCCGAACCGCATTTGGGCGAATGCACGCAGGAGGGGCAGCCCAACTCGCAGCCGCAGTCGGCCACGGCCGCGTAAGTGCGGCGCAAAAGCTCCTCGCCTTTGCGAAAAGCCTGATGGGTGAGCCCGGCCCCGCCGGGAATGCCGTCGTAAATAAACACCGTGGGCGCGCCGGTCTGGGCGTGCATGGGCGTGGAAATGCCGCCCAAATCGTTGCGGTCGGCCAGGACCAGCAGGGGGAAAATGCCGATGGCCGCATGCTCCAAAGCATGGATGGAGCCCATGAAGTGGATGAACTTGGCTTCAGCTTCATGCTGCAGGGCTTCCGGAATGGTAAACCACAGCCCCTGCGTTTCAAACTCCAGGGGCGGAAAGTCCAGGGGCGCGACGCTTAAAAGCCGGTTCTGGCTGGTGCTGCGCTTTTCATACCCGGTAATGGTTTCCGTGACTTTGAGCACGCCGCTGTACAGCATGGTCCCCAGCACCGGGCGGGAATCTTCCAGGCTTAAAATTTCCGTGACTTTCTGGCTGCGCGCCCGGGTGTAATAATTGGGGTTGTCGGGCACGGCCCGGGCCATGCGGCCGCCCAGGTCCAAATCCTGGATGGTGTACGTGCGGCCCCGGTGCAGATAGACCGCGCCCGGATGGGCCTCGCGCAGGGCCCGGATGCCGTCCACCGTGCCGATGACCTGTTTGTCCAAGGTCTCTATGGTATAGGCCCCGCCGCTGGAGCGCAGGTCCACGTCGCGCTGCGGCCGCTTGCGGGCGGAATAGTATGTGCCGCCATCAGCGGAACGCAAAAGTTCCCCCCGGCTTTGCAGCCAGTCCACTTCTTTTTTGATGGCCGGCTCGCACGGCCAGGCCTCGCCGGCCTTGAGCGGCAGTTCGGCGGCCGCGCAACACAGGTGCCGCCGCACAATCACCGGGTTGGCCGGATTGAGCACCGCGTCCTCGGGCGGCCGGTTGAAAAAATCATGTGGATGTTTGATGAAGTGCTGGTCCAAAGCGTCTTCCTGCGCCACGAACAGCACGGCGCTCTCATTGCCGTGCCGGCCCACGCGGCCGCCGCGCTGCTGAAAAGACATGACCGAACCCGGATAGCCCACCAGAATGCAGACATCCAGGTTGCCGATGTCGATGCCCAGTTCCAGGGCGCTGGTGGTGACCACGGCCAGAAGCTCCCCGTTTTCCAGGCGGGCTTCGATCTCCCGCCGCTCCTCGGGCAGAAACCCGGCCCGGTAGGCGCTGATGCGCGCAGCGTATTTGCCGGCCTTGCTGCCGGCCCACAAACTGATGAGCTCGGTCATGCGCCGCGACTGGCAATAGACAATGGTGCGCAAGTTGCGGGCCAGCGCGGCCTGGAGCAGCTGGATGGCCGCCGTGGCCGGGCTGCCTTCGGGGCTGATGAACACCATATGCCGGCGGCCCCTGGGCGCGGAGCCCTCGCTGATGACTTCGGCGTCAAACCCGGTCAGACCGCGAGTGAGCTCGGCCGGGTTGCCCACGGTGGCCGAACAAAAAATATAGGCGGGCTCCGCCCCGTAATTGGCGCAGATGCGATTCAGGCGCCGGAAGACCTGGGCCATGTGGCTGCCCAGAAGCCCCCGGTAAGTGTGCACTTCGTCCACCACCACATAATCCAGCCCGGCCCAGAAGGTGGACCACAACTCGTGGTGCGGGCACAGGGCCAGGTGCAGCATTTCCGGGTTGGAAACAAGCACGTGGGGCGGGTTCAAGCGGATCTTGCGCCGGAAATGGTCGCTGGTGTCGCCGTCGTACACGGCGGCTTCGGGCCGGGCGTCAGCGGGCCAATGTTCGGTGAGCCGGTTGAAAGCGCCCAGTTGGTCCTGGGCGAGAGCCTTGAGCGGAAAAAGATACAAGGCCCGGCTGTCGGGGTTGCTGAGAAAACTTTCCAGCACGGGCAGGTTGTACACCAGGGACTTGCCGCTGGCCGTGGGCGTGGCGATAACCACATGGCGCCCGGCCCGGGCAAAATCCACGGCCCGGGCCTGGTGGGCATACAGCCGAAAAATGCCCTGCCGCGCCAGGATATCACTGATCGCCTTGGGCCAGGGCCGGGTCGGCTCCGCGTACGCGGCCTCCTCCGCCGCGATAACGCGGTGGTGGGCGATCTGCCCCTTAAAACCGTCCGCCTCCAGCAGGGAGCGGATGTAATCGGCTACAGAGTTTTCGGCAAAGGAGGACATAAAAAGTAAAAGGAATATTCCAATATATTTTAAAAGATGAATGCTTCGCGTTGCTCAAAATGACAAGCGCTTTCGGCTGCAAACAAGTCGTTTCCGCGTCCGCGCCATACCCACGGACCGATTTACTTAATAAAGCAATGCAATATATCACCCACCCTTATCGGGATTCAGGAGGGGAGAGGGTCCGGGAGAGGGGAACCTAAAGGGCCTCAGCTCCTTTGGGCTCCCC
>JAVBRZ010000114.1:0-4573 GCA_031547425.1 Desulfovibrionaceae bacterium | reverse complement strand
CAGGCGCCAAGGGGCGTTAAAGATAAAGGGCACTGCTAATTTATCAATTTATACGCATTGCTGCAAATTATGGCATAATTGCGCAAAACTTCAGGTTAACAGGATATTGGCCGGCAATGCTGAATTCTGGCCCTCTGCTATATCTGCTTGACCAGCCGTGCCTTGTCCGGGAGCCGGCCATTTCACGACTCTTTGAGCTGATGCCCGCCGAGCGCCGGGAAAGAGCAAGCGGATATCGTTTTGCAACAGACAGGCGTCTGAACATCATTGCTTACGGCTTGCTGCTGTATGGCTTAAGAGAGGCCTATGGCCTCAGCGGGCCGTTTTCTTTTGGCTATGGCCAGGTTGGAAAGCCTTTTTTAAAGGACTGGCCGGAAATAAACTTCAACTTCAGCCATTGCCGGCTGGGCGCGGTGTGCGCCATCGGCTCCGGCGCGCTGGGGGTGGATATTCAGGATGTCCAGCCGCCCGATGAGGCCGCTGTCCGCAAGTTTTGCAACGAACAGGAGCACAGGCGCATTTTGCGCGCCGAAAATCCGTCTTTGGCATATACGCGGCTGTGGACGTGTAAAGAGGCGCTGGCCAAGCAATCCGGCCAGGGCCTGGAGGGCGATTTGCCGGATATGCTGGCCGCCAATGCGCGCTCCGGGCGCCCGGTCAGGCTCAAAACCTGGGCCTGGCCCGAGCGGGGCTATGCGCTGTCGCTGGCGTATTGCCAAGGGCGGCCGGAGTTGCGTTTTTTGCAAACCGATGAACTTTGAAGCAATGGGCAGGGGCGAGAATGGGGGATTCTGATTCTTTTTCCGGCATTATTCAGCATTTCGCGAGCAAGGCGCCCCACGCGCCCGCGCTGTTTACCGCGAAGCATGAAGAAATATCGTATGAGTCCCTGGCGCGGGCGTTGCGGCATGGCGGGCAAGCGCTTGCGGACTTGGGCATTTCCCAGGGCGCCTGCGTGGCCCTGGTTATGGAGAACGGCCCGGAAATGGCGATCATGCTGCCGCTGCTGCTTGATGTGGCCTGCTGCGCGCCGTTGAACCCCGCTTATGCCAAAGATGAATTTCTCTTTTACCTGCGCGATTTGCCGGCGGACGTCCTGCTGGTGGCGGCGAAAGGCAACCCGGCGGCCGAGGAAGCCGCCGCGCGGCTTGAAATTCCGGTTATCCGCCTGGCGCGGCGGGCCGGGGGTGATGACTGGCGCCTGGCCTTCAACGCGCCGGGCGGGCCGCCGGCCCCGGCTCAAAGTCCCGGCCCGGACGGCAAGCTCAAGGCCGCCCCGTCTTTGTTGCTGCACACCTCCGGCACCACCTCGCGCCCGAAACTCGTGCCGCACTCCTTGAGCGCCATTCTCAGCTCCGCTATGAGCATTGCCGCGTCCATGTCCTTGAGTTCGCTTGACCGCTGTTTGTGCCTGTCGCCGCTTTTTCATGTTAAGGGCATGATTGGAGCCTGGTTGGCGTCATTGACAAGCGGCGCCTCCTTGGTCCTTCCTGGTCGTTTTGAGCCGCAAACCGCATTGCGCTTGCTTACGCAGTGTAAAGCCACCTGGTGCACCGCCGCGCCTTTCATTCACCAAGCCATGCTGGCGGAATTAAAGGAAACAAACGGATTTACCCATGATCTCCGGTTCATTCGTTCCTGTTCCGCAAAAATGCCGGTCAGTCTGCTGACGGATCTGGAGGCGGCCTTTGGCGTACCCTGCCTGGAGGCTTATGGCCTGACCGAAGCATGCTCTAACCTGGCCAGCAACCCTTTGCCGCCGGGACTGCGCAAACCCGGCTCGGCGGGGCTGCCCATCAACTGTGAGATCAGAATCATGGCTTCTGACGGCGCCGTTTTGCCCCCTTGCGCTGTAGGCGAGGTCTGTATATCCGGTGACCGCGTCATGAAGGGGTACAAGAACAATCCTGAAGCCAACCGGGCGGCATACTTCGGGCCATGGCTCCGCACCGGGGACCAGGGCTGGCTCGACGAAGACGGATATTTGTTTATAACCGGGCGTTTGAAGGAGTTAATTAATAAGGGCGGGCAAAAAATCGCTCCGGGTGAAGTAGAGGAAGAACTGCTGCGCCACCCGGACGTGGACCAGGCCGCCGTTTACGCCATGCCGCATCCGAGCCTGGGCGAGGACGTGGCCGCCTGCGTGGTGCCCCGCAGGGGCGCCTCGCCGGATCCATACGAACTCAGGTTTTTTGTGGCGGAACGCTTGGCCGCGTTCAAGGTTCCGTCGCAGATCGTTGTGGTCAGCGAAATTCCCAAAGGGCCCACCGGAAAAGTTTCGCGCATCGGCCTGTATGAAAAAATCAAGGCAATGCCCGTGGCTGTTTTCGCAAAAAAACAATTTGAGGATGCGGCAGGCCTGGGGATGGAAATTCTGGATGAGCGGCTGCAAAGGATGCTTGATCTCTGGCGGGAGCTTTTTGGAGCGCAATACGGTCTTGAGGATGATTTTTTCGAGAGCGGCGGGCACTCGTTGCTGTCCATCCGACTCATGGCCAGGGTTGAGGAGGAGTTCGGGGTCAGGATTCCGGGGACATTCCTTTACCAGTACGGCACGCCTGCGGCCCTATATGATTATGCGAAAAAGCAGCTTGTGGAAAATAGCCCCCGGTCTCTTCAGCGGGACATTGAAGTCGTGACCGTCAAAGAGGGCTCTGGGGGGGATCCTTTGTTTCTGCTGCACGATGTTAACGGCAGAGTGCTTTGGTTTCATAGCCTGAATGCCCATTTGGACTATGACGGACCTATCTACGGACTTTGCCGCCATAACGACGATGAAGGGTCTGTGGAGGTGGAGGATATCGCGGCCAGACACGCGGAAAAAATAACGGCTTTTTATCCCCGGGGAAAAATTTTGTTGCTGGGCTATTCCATTGGTGGCGTATACGCCTATGAAACAGCGAGACAACTGAAGGCCGCCGGGCGACGGGTGGAGTTGGTTATTTTGGATATAATAAAAGAGTATCGCCCCTATTTGTTCCCGGTGCGGATTTTCGGCCATATGATCCATCTGGTCAAGTTGCCTCGGGGGGAGCGGGGCGTGTATTTGCGCCAGAGATTGCGCAACATGAAGGCCAAAGTGGCGCCGTTTTTTAAAAATTTGTCCTTTGCGGCGGCGAAACGGGTGGAAGCCAGGCGGGAAGAAGCGCAACCCGTTGATTCTGATCCCAGGAAACGACAAATTTTGGAAGCCCGGGCCCGCTATCGTTTCTCCAGCTACAGCGGCCGCATTTTTTTGTTGCAAACCGAACAGCCCAAGCTGCCCTTTCATTACGTAAAAGATTTCTACTGCGGGAAACTCAAACCCGAGGGAGGTTTGATTACTTATACTATCAACGGCACTCATATAAGCTGCGTGCAGGAAGAGTTTGCGGAGCATAACGCGGGCGTGCTGCGAAACTGCCTTAGGCGGATCCGGCGGTCCTAGGTTTTCGCGTATGCGCGAGCCGGCAGCCAAATTGGCGGTTTATGCGGCCAAAGCATTTTTTACAAGGGAGGAGATTCATGGAACGCTTTGATTCTTTTTCCGGTTTTATTCAACCTTTCGCAAGCGAAACGCCCCAGGCGCCCGCGCTGTTCACCGCGACGCAGGAGGAAATGTCATATGAGTCTTTGGCGCGGGCGTTGCGCCATGGCCGGGAAGCGTTTGCGGACTTGGGCATTTCCAAAAGCGTTTGCGTGGCCCTGGTGATGGAGAGCGACCCGGAAATAGCGGTTATGCTGCCGTTGCTGCTTGACGCGGCCTGCTGCGCGCCGTTGAACCCCGCCTATACGCAAGACGAATTCCTTCGTTATTTGCGGGAGCTTCCGGCGGACGTCCTGCTGGTGGCGGCAAAAGGCAACCCGGCGGCCGAGGAAGCCGCAACGCGGCTTGAAATTCCGGTTATCCGCCTGGCGCGGCAAAAAGGGGGCGATAACTGGGACTTTACTTTCAGCGCGCCGGATAAACCGATTTTCATAAAACAAAGTTACGGCCGGGGCAGCGCGCCTGAAGCCGTTCCTTCCCTTTTGCTGCATACCTCCGGCACCACCGCGCGTCCCAAGCTGGTTTCCCACTCGCTGAATTCCATCCTCCGTTCCGCCGTGCATCTTGCCGAGGTTTTTTCCCTGCGCCCGTCCGACCGCTGTTTATGCGTTACGCCATTTTTTCACGCCAAGGCGGTTATCGGCATTTGGCCGGCTTCACTGGTTAGCGGCGCTTCAGTAATCATTGCCGGGCGCTTTGAGCCGCAAGAGGCCCTCGGGTTGCTCCAAGAGCTCAAAGCCACCTGGTACACCGCCGCGTCATCCGTCCATCAGGCGCTTTTGGGCCAAATAAAGGCAACAGAAGGTTTTTCCCACTGCCTCAGGTTTATCCGCACCTGTGCCGCCCAAACGCCGCTCCCGCTGGTGGCGGACTTGGAGGCCACGTTGGGCGTGCCTTGTGTGGAAGCCTACGGCATGACCGAAACCTGCGCTCGGGCAACGAGCAATCCTTTGCCGCCGGGACTGCGTAAACCCGGCTCGGCGGGGCTGCCCATCAACTGTGAGATCAGAATCATGGCTTCTGACGGCGCCGTTTTGCCCCCTTGCG
>JAVBRZ010000199.1:0-6357 GCA_031547425.1 Desulfovibrionaceae bacterium | reverse complement strand
CTCGGCCCAGCCCCAGAGGTTGCCCATGGAAAAGTCCGAAGCCCGGTGGGTTTGTCCGGCCAGGTATTTTTCGTAAACGGACATGCCTTCAATGGTGATGGGAGTAAATTTCATTTCGCATTGGCGACAGGGACTGGGCATGGTTATTCCTTTGCGTGACGCGGCTTGTTCAGACAAATAAGTTTCCCGCAAAAGGCGGGCTGAACTCCTTGGCTGGTTTACTCCTTGGCCCGGCGCTTGATCATGCTGAAGCGGGGCCAGTCTTTACATTCAAAGATATACAAGAGCAGGCTGGACTGCACCATCTGGCCGACGAGCATGGACAGAAACACGCCGGTTGATGTCTGCCAGACAATATGCCCTAAAATATAGGCCATGGGCAAGCGCACCAGCCAGAATCCGGCCCCGTTGGCAATGAAGCCGTATAGCGTGGCCCCGGCCCCGCTCATGACCCCGGTTAAGGTCATGCTGGTCATGGTGAACGGGGTGGACAGGATGTTGATGCGCAAATAGGCGCGGGCGTGGGCCTGCACGGCCGGGTCCGGGGTGAGCCAGGCGCAGATGGGGTCAATGAGCAGCCAGAGGACCACGGCCACGGAGCTCATGCAGGCAATGCCCACCATAAGCAGCTTGCGGCCGATGTGCTTGGCTTCTTTGGGTTTGCCCGCGCCCAGGGATTGCCCCACTAAAATGGAGGCGGTCATGCTGAAGGCCATGCCCGGCAGAAAAAGCAGGGACTCCACGCGCATGCCCGCGGTCATGCCGGCCAGGGCGTTGACCGCGTCGGAGGGCAGGTTGCCCACAATGGTGAACAGCAAAAGGTAGCCGATGCACCACATAAACTGCAAGGCCGCGGCCGGACTGGCCACTTTGATGAGGTAGGGCGTGCCGCGCTTCACCCAGCGCCAGACCGGGATGGAATACCGGGTGAGCAGGCCTTTTCTGAAGATGAACAGCATATTGAAAGCCGCGCCCACAGTGACGGAAGTGAAGGTGGCCCAGGCCACGCCATGGTAACCGAAATTGGGCAGTCCCCAGTAGCCCAGGCCAAAGCCGAAATCGGCAAAGGCATTGAGCACGAAAATGACGAAATTGCAGATCAGGGGAAAACGCAAATATTGGTGGGCGCGGAACACGGCATTGGAAATGACCAGCAGGTACTGGGCCGGGAGCAGGAGCATGAACACGGTCAGAAAGTAGGAGGTGATGGGCCGGATGGAAGCGGGCACGCTCAAAAGATCCAGGAAATATTCCCGCCAGAGCATGGTGGCGACGACAATGAGCAAGCAAAAGGCGAGGCCTAAGGTGAACAAGAGGCCCACATAGCGCTGGGCGCGCCGCGTCAGCCTGGCGCCCAGGGACTGACTGATGGTGGCCACCCCGGCGTTGGCGATGGCCATGCCCAGAACCATGAACACGAACATGCATTCAGTGACGAGCCCCAAGGCCGCCTGCACGCCGCCCTCGATGCGCCCGGCCACAAACACGTCGGTGAAGCCGATGAGCATCTGAAAGAGCATCATCATCAGCTGCGGCCAGGTAATGTCCAAAAGCACCCGGATGGAAGTGGGCGAGGGCGCGGAGGCGGCGGATGCCGAAGGGGCTGCGGATCTTGTTTTCATAATTTGAGGGCTAAAAATTACGGCCGCTTCGCTGCTGTGGCGAAAGGGCGGCCGGTAAGCATCTTAACCTGAATTAATATAAAAAGGTATTACGGATTGTCCAGTCACACGCGAAAGCCGCCGGGTTCAATCTGGAAACCCGGCGGCTTGCTGCAAAAACAATGTCTCGCGTTACGGCACAAGGACCAGCAGGTCTTGCACGGTTTCGCGGCGCCGGATCAGGCGCGCTTCGCCCTTAAGGTCAATGAGCACTTCAGCCGGGCGCAGGCGCTGCGTGTAAGGGAAGCTCATGGCATAGCCGTAGGCCCCGGCGTCCAGCGCGCCCAGCAGATCGCCCTCTTTGAGTTCCGGGAGCGGGCGTTCCCTGGCCAGGATATCCCCGCTTTCGCAGATATTGCCCACCAGGGTTTGGGGCATGCCTTCCGCTTTGTCCGGCGCGCCTTCACGGTAGACTTCGATATCGTGGTAAGAATCGTAGAGCACTGGCCGGGCCAGCACGTTAAAGCCGAGGTCCGTGCCCACAAAGCGGATGGGGCCGTTATTTTTGGTGGCGGTCACCTGGCCCAGGAGCAGGCCGCTTTCTGCCGTCACATAGCGCCCCGGCTCAATGAGGAAACGTCCGGAGTAATTGTGCTTGTCAGCCCACTCGCTGATGCGCTTGTGGAAGCTCTGGCCCAGCTGTCGGATATCCAGGCGGGGCTGTTCGTCGTATTTATGGTAGGGAATGCCGAAGCCGCCCCCAAAGTCCACCACGCCGAGGCCGGGCAGAAATTCTTCAGCCACTTCCAGCAGCACGTCCATGGCCTCCAGGTAGCCGTGCGGCTCCATGAACAAGGATCCGATATGCTGGTTGAGGCCGGCCAGCGTGAGCTTGTGGCATTTTAAAATTTCGCGCAGGGCCGGGAGGTCGCCGCGCCCGATGCCGAATTTGGTATGCGCGCCGGCGGTGATGACTTTTTGGTGGTGGCCGGCGCCAATGCCGGGGTTGAAGCGGATCATGGCCCGGCCGCCGGGGTTGAGCCGCCCCAGGGCCTCCAGTTGGGAAAGGCTGTCCACGCCGATGAGCAGGCCTTTTTCCAGGGGCAGGCGCAGTTCCTCCACCGAGACGTTGTTGCAGATATAAATGATTTCTTCCGGAGTAAAACCGGCTTGTTCCTCTAAAAATAATTCGCCGGGCGACATGGCGTCCACGCGCAGGCCCTCGGAACGGATAATTTCAAGCAGGGCCGGGTTGGCATTGGCTTTGGCCGAATAATGCACGTGAAAACCGGGGTGGGCGGACAATCCCTTCATTTCTTGGCAGCGTGCGCGCAAGATGGCTTCATTATAAACGTAAAGGGGGCTGCCGAAGCGCTCCGTCAGTTGCTTGGGGGTGTGGGGGCCGAAGAAATTCACAGATTGGGTGTAACCGGCAAAAGTGCAAAGACTGGTCATGGTCAGATCCTTTAATGGCTAAGTGCATGGGCAAGATTAATTATATTCGGATTAAAAGCAAGGGGATTCATGCGTTTTTTGCCGGCGGGCGCGGCATTTTGGGGCGCGGGGCGTTGCGCTTGGCGAGCAAAGTGGTTAAAGTTAACAGAGACGCGGATTATAAATGCCGGAGCGACGGGGCGGGGCCACGCTCTTTTGTCCGGGGATAAACATAAGGATGTCTTGCATGCCTGAGATCCCGCGAAATTTGGACAGGATAATTTCTGAAACTTTGCCGTTTATGATTGAAGCGCGGCGAGCGCTGCACGCCGTGCCGGAACTGGCGTTTCAGGAAACACGCACAGCGGAATATGTGGCCCGGTCTTTGGCCGGTCTGGGGTATGCGCCGGTGTGCGGCGAGGTGGGCACCAGCGTTACGGCTTTGTTGGACGGCGGGCGGCCGGGCCCGTACATCATGCTGCGGGCGGACATGGACGGCCTGCCCGTGGCCGAGGAAACGGGACTGTCTTTCGCCTCCAGGCACGCGGGACGCATGCACGCTTGCGGCCACGACGGACACATGGCCATGCTGCTCGGCACGGCCAAAGCGCTTATGTCCATAAAGGAACACTTGCGCGGGAAGATTTTGCTGCTTTTTCAGCCGGCGGAGGAAGATTCCGGCGGCGCCGCGCCCATAGCGGCTTCCGGTCTGCTTAAGGGCGTGGATTATTGCCTGGGCGCCCATATCTGGCCTGAATTGCCGCACGGATGCGTGGGCGTGAAGGCCGGACCGCTCATGGCTGCGGTGGGCCGTTTTGATATTGACGTGCAGGGCAGGGGCGGGCACAGTTCCCAGCCTCACTTGTGCGTGGACGCCCTTGATGTGGCCGGACAGATTGTCACCGCGCTGCGGCGCATTCCCGCGCAACAGGTGGACCCGCTCACGCCGGCGCTGCTGACCATCGGCAGCCTGCAGGCGGGCACGACATATAATGTCATTCCGGATACCGCTAAAATTTTGGGTTGCGTGCGCACTTACGATATGCGTCTGTATCTTGAGTGGGGAGAACTTATTGACGCGGCCGCCAAAGGCGTGGCCGCCGCCTATGGGGCTTCTTGCGCAACGAGCTTCGCGCCCGGGCATCCGGCGGTGATTAATCCGCCGGAGTTGACCGCTGTGGTGCGTGAAGCCGCCATCGGCGCGGTTGGCGCGGATAGGGTGGTCGAACCCGAACCCAGCCTGGCCGGCGAGGACTTTTCCTGCTACCAGGAAATTATGCCGGGCTGTTTTTTCTTTATCGGCTCGGGGCAGAAGGGGTGTGCGCCTTTGCACAATCCCCGTTTTGATTTTCAGGAAGATCTGCTGGCCATGGGCCCGGACGTGTTTTGCCGCGCGGTGTTGGCCCTTGGTGAAAAATGATGTTAACGCAGTGATAAATAATGGCCGGCGAGGCCAAACAGCGGAAGGCGCCATGGCTAGACCGTTCCGCGCACAGGAGAATTCATGAGTGACAATAGCGACAAGCGTAAGGGGCCGGCCAAGGACGGCGACACCGTAAACGTGCACTATCGCGGCAAACTGGATGACGACACGGAGTTTGACTCCTCTTACGGCTCAGAGCCGTTGGAAGTGGTTTTGGGCAAAGGGGAGGTTATTCCTGGCTTTGAAGAGGCCATCATCGGCATGTCTGTGGGCGATAAGGTTACGGTGGAGATCCCGCCGGAAGAGGGTTACGGGGATCCTATGGATGATCTGTACCTGGAGATCCCGCGCAATGATATCCCCACGGACATCACCCCGGAAATAGGGCAGGGGGTCACCCTGCAGACCGATGAAGGTCCCCTGGATGCGATTATTGTCAATGTCACCGATGAGGTCGTCATTATTGACGCTAACCATCCTTTGGCCGGTGAAGTGCTGATTTTTGACATAGAGCTGATGTCCATCAAAGATCGTTAAGCGGCCGGGCTGGACATTAAGCGCGGGGTTGAAACCCGGCGCGCTTTTCGTCGCGTGTGTTGATCCGGGGTCTGGCTTGGACTGACTTTGGGAGAGAGTGCTGCCATGAGTGCCGATACGACGCCGTCAGCGCGCAATATCGACGCCTTTTCCAATACGCCGTCGGTTTCGGGGCGGGGCCGGCTGATGCTTTTTCTTGCGTTGGGGAGAGTTTCATGCCTGCGGCTCGTCTGCGTATATATTCTTATGCAGTTGCTCAGCGGTTGCGCGCCTGGCGACATCAAGCCCCGCGCCGCTCTCCTGGATACTCAAAAGCTCAATGTGCAAGATGCGCTCTTAACGCCCTTGTACGCGCCCTGGCCCGCTCAAGACTGGTGGAAAGTTTATGGAGATCAGCAGCTTGATGCGCTTGTTCGTCTGGCTGTGGCGCAAAACCCCGGCCTGCGCATAGCGGAAGCGCGCGTGCGCCAAGCGGCCGGGGCCGCTCAGGCTTCCGGCGGGGGGATGTTTCCTCGCGTTGAGGCCGGCGGCCAGATGTTGCACACCAGATATACTGATCAGGCCTATAAGGCCGACGCCATTGCCGGCCATGAGGATTGGGACGCCAACCTGCTTGCGTCGGCTTCATATAAGCTGGATCTGTGGGGCAAGGAAAAGGCCGCTTATGCGGCCGGATTGGACAACCTGGCCGCGGCCGCGGTTGAGGGCCAGGCGGCGCGACTTGTTTTGCAGACCGCTGTTGTTCGCGCTTATATTTCTCTTGCCCGGCAATATGCGCTCTTGGAAGTTGCGCAAAGGACCCTGATCCAGCGGCAAGGCGTGCTGGACATCACGCGCAAATTGCTGAAGGCGGGCATGGGCACGGAGTTGGCCGTCAGCCAGGCGGAAATGCCGATCCCGGTTATGCGTTCCCACATCGCCCAGATTAATGCTGACATTGCGGTCATAAAATATCAGCTTGCGGCTTTGACCGGGCAAGGACCGGGCGCGGCGAAAAGCATTTCGCCGCCGGGATTGTCTTTTTCCGCCACAGCCGCTTTGCCGCCCGACCTGCCGGCTGAACTGGCCGGGCGTAGGCCGGATGTGGTGGCGCGGCTGTGGCGGGTGGAGGCAGCCGCTCAAGGAGTGAAGGCGGCCAAGGCGGATTTTTATCCCAATATCAACCTGCTGGCCGCTTTTGGCTATGTAAGCATAGGCCTGGAGCATTTTCTGACCGCCAGCGCCAGGTATTGTTTTGTGTGACCGGCCATTAGCCTGACTCTGTTCGATGGGGGGCGCATGGCCTGGTATCTTGAATGCAGGACAGGAGATTATGATGAAGCGGTGTTAAGATATTACCAGACTTTTTTAGTTGCCTTTGCA
>JAVBRZ010000210.1:0-4847 GCA_031547425.1 Desulfovibrionaceae bacterium | reverse complement strand
GCGGGCAGCAGGGTTTCGTCGCCGAGGCTGGCCAGAAAGTCTCCGGCGCTGATTTGGGCGCCCTGAATGTCCATAGTGGGCAGCTGTTCGATTTCCTGGGCGTAGAAGTCGGTGAGCACGATCTGCCCGCCGTCCGGGAAGGCGAAAATCAAATTATCGCCGTCGCGTGACAACTGGGCCTCAGAACCCGGATCAAAGCCAAATTCCAGCTCCATACCGGGGGTAACCGGAACGGTAACCACTTGTCCTTGAGGATTGTTCAGTAGCGCCATAGCTTTAGCTCCTTGTTTTTACGGCCTTCCGGCCATAAGGATAAATTTTTTTAAGCTTTTAAACAAAAATTTGTGCTGCGGTTTTATTATGTCGGCCTTTCATTTCTTGCGCTGACAAAGTCCGCATTTCCTCGCCCCTGTAGCCCTTGTTCCGCTCTGAAACATCTTTTTGCAGTGTCGGTCCGCTGTAAATTTTTATTCATACAAGACAATAAATGTCTGCATATATTGATGTCTAAGCTTCCGTCCATCTTAAACTATATTTACCTGAAAGTGTCAAGCTCGTGGGAACTTTTTTACAGCTTTTTTTTTATTTTTTTTGCGGCTTGAGCTGTCGCCGGTAATTTTTTTCTACAGTTCGCCCCAGATTATGCTTGTAAAAACAGCAGGATATCTATGTCCATTTTTATCGTGGACTACAAACCGTATCCATATATCATCATATAAAATTGTCGACAATGTGTTTTTCAAAAAAAAGGCCGGAAGAATAAGGAAGGGGAAAGGCGGCGGTCCGGCGCATCGTCCCGGGGCTTGGAAGCGGACAAGGACGGGCCTGCCTCGTTGGGAAACTCTTTGGATTTATTGCTGAAAATGGCGCCGGATAAAAATCCGGCCCAAGCGCTGACGGCGGCGAAGCGGCGAAAACGGACGCCTTTGCGGCGTACGGTTATTTATTGGCGGAACTTAAGGCTTCCATGCGGCCGGCCATGTTGTCAAGCATATTGCTCATAGCATCCAGGGCGCTTAAGGCATTGGGGATTTCGCGCAGCCGGCGCTCCACCCAGGCCACGGCGTAAAGCATCTGATCGTCGCCCAGGCCGCGCACGCCGGGGTGGCCGCGCAATACGGATATCAGGGCGCTGCGCGCGCTTTCACGCTTGATGACCGCATCGCGGAAAGCCAGACCCGCCTTGTCGGCCGCATCTTTGGCGGCGGCAAGGCCGGGGAGCGAGTCAGCCTGGATTCGCTCTCGGGCTTCCTGGGTGTTTTGGAATTCAAGATCAGCGGCCAGTGTGGCTTCTTCCGCATCCCAATAGGCCCGCATATATTTGCCGATTTCCCGATCAGCGGCGCAGGCTTTGACAATGGCGGACAAGGTGCGGATGTTGGCCGTGTAAATGCCGAACATTTCCGCCCGCTCGCGGGGAGAGATTTTGCGCGGCGAGCCGCCCTGGGGCGCGCGCTCAAGCTTGCCGGCCTCGGCGAGCATGGTGCTGACGAATGCGTCGGCGTACAGGCTGTACAGCGCCCGGATCATGCTGGGCATCATCACATAGCGCAGCACAAAGCCGCGCCGCTGCGCCGGGTCGTCCACGGGCTTGTTCAGGCCCACCAGCGCGCCGCCGTAGCGCAGGTTGAGGGATTTGAGGCTTAAGGCGGTAATGCCGTTATTTACAGCGGCCGGGTGCGTGCCTTTGGGGTAATAGCCGGCCACCAGAAATTCGGCGAGGTCGGTGACGAAACGGGGGGTGACCGTGGCGTCGGCCTTGACCGGAGCAATCACGGCGCCCACTTCGGCCGTGCGCCCGCCGCCCACATCCACGGTGGTGGGGGCGCGGCCCGGCTTGTCGGTTTGTTCAAGCGGGGGCGGGGTTTCTCCGCTGCGGGGCGGGCCTTGGGTGGCGTTGCGCGCCGCGCTTTCCGGGGCGGCGGCGCCGCTCGTGGCGGTGGTGGCATTGGCTTGGCGGGTGGCGTTGGCGCCGGCAAGGCCGCTGCCGGGGCTTTCCGGGAGCGCGGTTTGCGGCGGCGTGAGCGCGGGGGGGGCGCCGGCGCTTTGTTCACGGCTTGGCTCGGGAGTCTGGCTTGAAGTTTTATCGTCGCTTTGGGGAATTTCCACTTCAGCCGTGTTTTTGGGCACGTTGAACAGAAAATCGAGATCCACGTAGTTAAGCGCGGCGGCCATGCCCACCAGGATCAGCAGCACAATGACGCGCAGGCCGGTCTTGCGCTTGCGCGGCTTATGGTCTTGCGGCTGTTCCGCTGTGTGGTTCAAGGCATTGGCCATGGTCATCCTTGGGGTGAACTTTTTCCAGTTTTTCCCGAACAAAAAGCATTTAGCTTATATATATCGCTTGCAACGGAAAGACAACCATTTGCTTTCCCATTGGAAAATTCCCTGTAAAAAATACTGGGCCGGATTGGAAAAAAAAAGTATATTTTCCGGATGACACCACCACACGCTGCCCGCTCCCGCCTTTTTTTCCGCCCGCCCGCCCGCGCTTTGCGGCGCGCCGGTGCTGGCGGATGGTCCGGCTCCGCTCTGGTCAGCGGCGATTGCCGCGCCGTGCTCGTGCTGGGCGGCTGCCGCAGCGGCAAAACCGCCTGGGCTGAAGAGGCCGGGCTTAAACTGGCCCGTGCTTACGGCGGCCGGCAGCTTAACCTTATATATATAGCCACCGCCCGATGCGAGGCGGAAGACCAGGCCATGCAAGAACGCATCGCCCGCCATCGGGCGCGGCGTGATCCGGCCTGGCGCGCGCTGGAAGCGCCCCTGGACCTGCCCGCAGCCCTGGGGAGGGCCCTGGCCGGCTTGTCCGGGCCGGGCGGCCAAATCCCGGAGCGTCCCCAGGCCATTCTTGTTGACTGCGTTACCGTGTGGCTGGCCAATCTTATGGCCGCCGGCCTTACTGAGGAAGCCATGCTCAAGCGGGCGGAAGAATTGGCCGCGCTGCTGCGCGCCCCGGCCTGCCCGGTGCTGGTGGTCAGCAATGAGACCGGCCTGGGGGTGGCGCCATCCACGGCCCTGGGCAACGCTTTCCGCGATGCGGCCGGCCTGGTCAACCAGAGGCTGGCCAAAAGTTGCGCGGAGGTATATTTTATCGTCAGCGGACTGGCGCAACGCCTTAAATGAGAATCACACCCTTCAACTTAAGCCCGGAGAGAGTTTCCGGCCACGCAGGGGGCTTAGATGAGCAGCAAGGTTTATTTTGTTGATTTGCGGGCGCGTTCCGCCAAGGACAATAAGATCAGTAAAATCAGCGATCTGTTTGACGCGGCGGGATTCAACGGCATTTTAAACCGCAACGCGCTCACGGCCATCAAGGTGCATTTCGGCGAGGAAGGCAACGATACGTTCATCAACCCGGTGTTTGCCCGCGTGGTGGTGGACAAGTGCCGCAAGGCCAGGGCCAAACCCTTTATCACCGATTCCAATACCCTGTATTCCGGCGCGCGCCATAATGCCGTGGATCACCTGGAAATCGCGCTCAAGCACGGGTATTCCTACGCCACGGTCAACGCGCCCCTGATCATCGCCGACGGTCTCAGCGGCAAGGGCGCCCTGGAGGTGGCCATCGAAGGCGGCAAGCACTTTAAAACCGTGACCATTTGCGAGGCCATTGTTGAGGCCGGGGCCATGCTTGTGCTTTCCCACTTCAAAGGCCATGAATTGGCCGGTTTTGGCGGCGCGCTTAAAAACCTGGCCATGGGCTGCGCCCCGGCCAAGGGTAAAAAAGACCAGCACGACCTGAAATTCGTGGTGAACGAAGACACCTGCATCAGCTGCGGGGCCTGCATCAAGGCCTGTCCGGTGCAGGCCATCAGCTTTACCGAGGAACGCCGGGCGCGCATCAAGCCCGAGCGCTGCATCGGTTGCGGCGAATGCGTCACGGTCTGTCCGGTCAAAGCCATTGGCATGGATTGGAGCACCAGCCTCGGGCCGTTTACCGAACGCATGGTGGAATACGCCCTGGGCGCGGTTACCGGCAAGGAAGGCCGCACGGGCTACATCAATTTCCTTATGAACATCACCCCGGACTGCGATTGCGCCGGCTGGAGCGATGCGCCCCTGGTGCCGGACATCGGCATTCTGGCCTCCAAAGACCCGGTGGCTCTGGACAGGGCGTGTCTGGATCTGGTCAACCAGCAGCCCGGCTTCACGTCTTCCATGTTGCGGAAAGGACATGCGCCGGGCGAAGATAAGTTCAAAGGGGCCTGGGATTACACCATGGGCGAATACCAGCTTGAAGTGGCTGAAAGGCTGGGCATGGGCAGCCGGGAATATTCGTTGGTGGATTTGTCATAATTGTATGCCTCTTGGACCGCGGCTCCCTGCGTTTGCCGGGGCCGCGCTCTGGCGGGAGTTTGGAAGTTTTGGCCGGAAAGCGCGCTTTCCGGCCCAAATCATTGAGCGGCCGCCGGCCTTTGCCTTTGCCGGAACAGGCTTTGGCGTCAAGGGCGTTTTTTTGCGCGCGGGTGAAGGGGCCGCGCTGGGCGTTTTTGTGGCCCGCCGCCGCCCTGTCTGCCGGCTCCCGGCCCCTTTTGTTCCATATATTTTACTTCCGGTTTACATAAATTATATCCTGTTTAATCATTTTATGTTCTCCTTGGCGTAAATATGGGGTTAAGCCGGCCCGCGCCGCGTTCCGGCGGAATTGCCGGAGGGAGCCATGAAAACATTTGTTCTGTATAGGGTTGATAGAGTAAGAGCGGGCCGGAAACTGGCCTGTTTGTGTCTTTGTGTTTTTATGTTTCTGGGAACGATTTCAGCGGCCTGGTCCCAGGAGGGCGAAAGCGGAGGCGAGGCGCCCGGCCAGGAAGCTCCGCCACCACCACCACCACCACCTCCTCCTCCTC
>JAVBRZ010000007.1:0-3023 GCA_031547425.1 Desulfovibrionaceae bacterium | reverse complement strand
CATTTTAACTTTGAAATGTTACACCATATGCAGCATTTAAAAGACAAAAAACATAGCCTTTTATCATACACGTTCAGGCCGAAGCGGCCTGAACTAAAGACACGCTACGCTGCTCGCTTGCGGGCGTCTGCCGGCGCATCCGCCAGAGCATTTTTCCTTAATATATAATTTAAATGTTAAAATGCTCTAAAGGCGGAAAAGCATCTTTGCCGGTTTAAGCCCGGGTCGCCCGTAGTGGCCGGGACGCCGCCGCAACCGCACAACCCATTTTTTCAATGAGCCAACCTATGACCACAAAAACTCCCGACCCGACCTGCGCCGCCTGCCCGGTGCACGATACCCTGAAACGGCGCTGCTCCATTGCCGAAGGGCGTAACCCGGCCAACTGCCCCACCGCCCTCAAGCCCGAGATGGCCGCCAAAGCCTTTGCGCAATACCAGGAAGCGGAAACCATGCACCTGGCCCGCGTGGCCGGTTGCGCGGCCGACAACGGCTACGCGCGGCAACCCGACGGCAGCTACCGGGCCGACCGCACCCGCATAGAAGAGCTGGTGCATTTTTGCGGGGAAATGGGCTGCCGCAAGCTCGGCCTGCTCTTTTGCATGGGCCTCGCCAGCGAAGCCGCTATTGTGGAAAAAATTTTACAAACCAACGGCTTTACTGTGGTTTCCGCCATCTGCAAAGTGGGAAGCCTGCCCAAATCCGCTGTGGGCCTGGAGGACATCCGCAACGAGCCGGCCTGCAATCCCATTCTCCAGGCCGAACTGGTCAATGAGGCCCAGGTGGATTTCAATATTTTCATGGGCCTGTGCATCGGGCACGACACTTTGCTGTTCAAGCACGTGAACGCGCCCGTGACCGTGCTGGCGGTCAAAGACAGGGTCCTGGGGCACAACCCCCTGGCCGCCATATATAATTATGACAGCTACTATGCTTATTTGAAAAGACCGTTGTTGAAAGAAAAACAACCCGCCGCGACCGAGCCTTAAAAAACACAGGCGCGAAGGGGAGCTACCTTCGCGGGACGGACAGTTGCAAGGGAGCGACCTTGAACTGTCTGCTTTTGGGATCAAAGCTGATTTGCGAGAACTCCAGGGGCGAGCGGATGGTCATGTTCTTGCCCCTGCAATGCAGCACCGTGCCGGGGTGAATCACCCCCAGCACTTTAAGCGTGCAAGGCGCACCGCGTTCGATTTTTTTCCGGCAGCGGACAATGCGTTCTTCCAACCGTTGTAAAAACAGCGTCAGCATGTTCCGGGAGTGAATGAGCTTGGCGATGGCGTCCTCTTCTTCGGGCGGAAAACGCCCCAGAATATCCAGACTGCCGCCCGGCCCCAGTTTTTCCTCCAAAACGCGCAGGTTGGAACGAATGGCCAGGACCTCCTGATTTTTCTTGTATAAAAAGCCTTCATCCAGGCCCAGATGGATAATGGTGCGGCTGCCCAGGGGCGTGCCGATCTCCAGGGCGGAAATGCTTTCTCCGGCCTGAATCACGCCGCCGATGATCTTGCTGTTGCCGCCGGTAACCATGACATTGCCGTCAGCCAGCACTTGGCAGTTGGTCAGCTCATTGACCACGGAAACATCGCCGGCGGCGTCAATGCGGGCTTTGTTGGCAAACAGGCAAATCACATTGCCCCCGGCCCGCACCAGGCCCTTGCCGCCCATGACCAGACCACCGGCGATTTCAATATCGCCGCCGGCCGTAAGTTTGGCGTCTTCCACCGTGTTTTCCACCACAATGCTGCCCGGGCAGTTCAAACGGAAGCCGGAAATGACCGAGCCCTTCACCTGAATGGAGCCGCGTTCCATTTCCAGATGCCCGGTGTGCATATCCACATTGCCGTCCACATAATAAACCTCGGACACCGAAAGAGCGCCTTCCTGGAAAATCAAAATACCGTCGACCTGCGCATAGAAAGAACGCCGGTCATCGGACAGGCGCACATTGGCTCCGGCCCGAACGAGCTGGTTCTTTCCCGGCAGGTTGGGAATGTGCCTGTTGCCCAGCGACCTGCCCGGGTGGCCTGGCGTTGGCTCCACATAAGTGGCGATGAGCGCGCCTTTGACCACTGTGGGCAACCGGCCGCGCTGGCGGTAGTCAATGCGGCCGTGGGAGTCGGTAAGGCCGGCCTTAAACCGCTTATCCCGGACATGCATGTCCAGATGCCCGTCCTGGCCCGGACGGGGGTTAAAACTGCAGGCCACGAGCACGCCTTCCTGTTCCTGGTTGGAGGCTTGCGCTTTGGCCAGCGCGCGCTCCAGCGAAAGAAGGCAGGGCGGCATGGTTATGCCCATGGCCAACAGGGCCTGCCTGATGCGGTTCACGGTTATGGGGCGCCCGGAAAAATCGCGGCTGAAAATCGTGCCTTTCAATTCCATCTGATCAGAGGAAAGGTGGAACACCTCTTCAATTTTCAGGCGGGTTTCATCCATGCGCGCCAGGCCGTGGCGCAGAGCGAAAAAGTAGTCGCCCACCCTGGTGACGCCTTGTTCCGGAAAAGCCGCCGGCGCCGAACCCCGGACCGCCGCCACGTCCGGCTCAACAGCGGCGCCGAACAAGTTTCGCCCGGCCTGGCCCGGCACAGCCGGCTCAAAACGGGCAAAAGCATCCCCTGGGAAAACAGGAAAATTCGGATCGCCCGTCAGCGTGACCCGGGGCGGCTGCGGCGGCTCCGGCGCAATGCCGCACGCGATGATTTTGCCGGAAATGTTGTTGCCCCAGCGGTACTCGGACAAAAGACCGTCTATGAGTTTATTGTCGGGCGGGAGAGTGATGCCGGCCGCGCGGAGCGCCGCCAGGAGCGGATCGCGGGTCAATTCGCCTTTAAATTGCCCGGACACCGCCACAGTGGCGGTCATGGCATCAGGACTGACGGAAATGCTTATGGCGGAAGCGACATCCATGCTCTTGTTCCTATGAATACGGCGAGTGCGGACAGGTTACCCGACTATGACGAAATTTTCAACAAAATCAAGCGAGCCGGCAAATTCAGATGCAAAAAAAGTGGGGCGCGGCCTCT
>JAVBRZ010000155.1:0-15516 GCA_031547425.1 Desulfovibrionaceae bacterium | reverse complement strand
CGAAGTGACCGTGATTATGGAGGAGAACAACTGCTCGTCCATTGGCCGCGGCGCGGACCCGGACATTATCATCGCCAGCGCCAAGGCCTACATCAACGCCCTGAACCGCCTGGTAAAAATGGAACAGCAAGGCCCAAAAATAACTAATCAATAGGATGGGCTTTAAATAATGGCGTCGGCATGCACTGCGCACTGTTTCGCAGCGCGGATCATGCCGGCGGGTGCAGATTATCAACGGATAAAACTGTAAGGACATAAAATAATTATGAAAAACTTAGTGCAAAAAATCCTGCAGCCGCACACGGATCAGGAAGTTATTCCCGGGCACGTGGTCACGGCGCGAGTCTCCCTGGCCCTGGCCAATGACATCACCGCGCCGTTGGCCATCAAGAGTTTCCGGGCCATAGGCGCCAGCAAAGTCTTTGACAAAGACCGCGTGGCCCTGGTTATGGACCACTTCACGCCGCAAAAGGACATTGCCTCGGCCATGCAGGTGAAGCTCACCCGCGAATTCGCAACGGAAATGGGCATTACCCATTTTTATGAAAACGGCGCCGTGGGGGTGGAGCATGCCCTGCTCCCGGAACTTGGCCTGGTCGGACCCGGCGACGTGGTGGTGGGCGCGGACAGTCACACCTGCACCTATGGCGCTCTGGGCTCTTTCGCCACCGGCTTCGGGTCCACGGACCTGGCCGCGGCCATGGCCCTGGGCGAGACCTGGTTTAAAGTGCCGGAATCCATCCTGGTCACCTTTAACGGCGCCCTGCCCGCTTATGTCAGCGGCAAGGATCTGATTCTCTGGCTCATCGGCCGCATCGGCGTGGATGGCGCGCGCTACCAGGCCCTGGAATTCGCCGGCTCCGCCATTGAGAACATGAACATGGACGGGCGCATGACCATGGCCAATATGGCCATTGAAGCGGGCGGCAAGACCGGCCTTTTCCCGGTGGATGTGACCACCCTGGCCTACACCAGGGCGGCCGGGCGTAAAGATGACCAGCCCTTGTGCGCTGACTCCGGCGCGGCCTATGTCCGGGAGCTCAGCCATGATGTGTCCGGCATGGAACCCCTGGTAGCCTGCCCGCACCAGCCGGACAACGTCAAGCCCGTGAGCGAGGCGTGCGGCGTGGACGTTCAGCAGGTGGTCATCGGTTCGTGCACCAACGGCCGCATCAGCGACCTGCGTGATGCCGCCGCGGTGTTGCGCGGCCGGCAAGTGGACAAAAAAGTGCGCTGCATTGTGTTGCCGGCCACGCCGGGCATCTGGAGAGAGGCCCTGGGTGAAGGGTTGATCGCAACTTTTATGGATGCCGGCTGCATTGTGGGGCCGGCCACTTGCGGGCCGTGCCTGGGCGGGCATATGGGCATTCTGGCCGATGGCGAACGGGCCGTGGCCACCACCAACCGCAATTTCCGGGGCCGCATGGGCAGCCTGGAATCGGAAGTTTATCTGGCCAACCCGGCCGTGGCCGCCGCTTCGGCCGTGGCCGGCGAAATTTGCCATCCCGGCAAGCTGTAAGCCGCAGGAGTTGAATCATGAGTGATAAATATATCGGCACTGTACATAAATTGGGCGACCATATCGACACGGACGCCATCATTCCGGCCCGTTTCCTGGTGACCACGGACACCGCGGAGCTTGGCTCCCACTGCATGGATGGGTTGGAAGAGGGCTGGGGCAACCGGGTTAAAGGTGGAGATTTTATTGTGGCCGGGCGTAACTTCGGCTGTGGCTCGTCACGCGAACACGCGCCCCTGGCTATTTTAGGCGCGGGCATTCCAGTGGTCATCGCCCACAGTTTCGCCCGCATTTTTTATCGTAATGCCTTCAACATGGGCCTTGTGCCCATAGAGCTGGGTGAGAAGGTAGTGGATATTGTCGAGGGCGATATGCTCGATATTGACTTGGACAACGGCATGATCCTCAACCTGAGCAGGGGTTCCAGCATGGGCTTTCCTCCCCTGCCCCCAGCCATGCTGGAACTGCTGCGGGGCGGCGGGCTTGTCGAGTATGTAAAGAAAAAGCTGCAAGCAACGGTCGATTAACCCAAGTTGTTCATTTTCGGCAACCAAAGATAAAGATGATTTACTATGAATAAGCATATCTGTGTTTTGCCCGGCGACGGCATAGGCCCTGAAGTCACAGCCCAGGCCCTGCGCGTGCTCGACGCTGTGGGGCGTAAATTCGGCCACACCTTTACCAGGCGGGAAGCGCTCATCGGCGGCGCGGCCATTGACGCTACGGGAGAGCCTCTGCCCCAGGAAACCCTCAAGGCCTGTCGTGAGGCGGATGCCGTGCTTTTGGGCGCGGTGGGCGGCCCCAAGTGGGACAATTTGCCCGGCAACCGCCCGGAAGCGGGTCTGTTGGGCATCCGCAAAGAATTGGGCTTGTACGCCAACTTTCGGCCGGCCGTGCTCTACCCGGAACTGGCAGCTTCCTGCCCCTTGCGGCCGGACTTGACCTCCAACGGGCTGGACGTGTTCATCGTGCGCGAACTTACCGGCGATGTGTACTTCGGCCAACCGGCCGGGCGGGATGTCCGGGCCGGGCGGCGCGTGGCCTTTAACAACATGATCTACTCCGAAGACGAGGTGCGGCGCATTGCGCATATGGCCTTCAACGCGGCCATGGGGCGTAAAAAACGTCTGTGCTCCGTCGACAAAGCCAATGTGCTGGAGGTTTCCCGCCTCTGGCGCGAAGTGATGATCGAGACAGCGGCGGAATACCCGGAGGTTGAGCTCAACCATCTTTACGTGGACAACGCGGCCATGCAACTGGTGGTCAACCCCGGCCAATTTGACGTGATCGTCACCGGCAATCTGTTTGGCGACATTTTGTCCGATGAAGCCTCGGTAATTACCGGGTCCATCGGCATGCTGCCTTCGGCCAGCCTGGGCGAGCATGCCGCCTTGTATGAACCCATTCACGGCTCTGCGCCCGACATCGCCGGGCAGGATCTGGCCAATCCCCTGGCCACCATCTTGTCCGTGGCCATGCTTCTGCGCTACTCTTTTAATATGCTGGAGGAGGCCGAAGCTGTGGAGCGCGCGGTTAAAAAGGTGCTGGCCGACGGCTATCGCACCGGCGACATCATGGGGCCGGGCGGCAAAGAGAAGGTCGGCTGCGCCCGTATGGGCGGGTTGGTTGAGGAGAGAGTTTAACCCCCGGGCCGTGGAGGCGGCGAAGCTCCCCCCACTCCGTGCGCCTATCTTGGGCGTGACGTTGAGAGCGGCCAAATGCTATATTGGCGTAAGCTTTGCTGTGGAGCAGGCGCGATTCGTGCGGGCGACCAGTTTTCAAAGAAAAATACTATTCAGGGTTACCAGGTAATTTTATGAAAGGTGCGCAAATATTAATGGAATGCCTCAAACGTGAGGGCGTGAGTGTGGTCTTCGGCTATCCCGGCGGCGCTGTCTTGGATATTTACCATGAGCTGCCCCGCCACCCTGAAATCAGGCATATTCTGGTGCGCCACGAACAAGGCGCCGTACACGCCGCTGACGGCTATGCCCGGGCTTCGGGCCAGGTAGGCGTGGCCCTGGTCACTTCCGGGCCCGGCGCCACCAATGCGGTGACCGGCATTGCCACGGCCTACTGCGATTCCATCCCCCTGGTTGTGTTTACCGGCCAGGTGGCCCGCGCGCTCATAGGCAACGACGCTTTTCAGGAAGTGGACATTGTGGGCATTACCAGGCCTTGCACCAAGCATAACTATTTGGTGGAACGGGTGGAGGATCTCGCGCGCGTTATTCGCGAGGCCTTCCACATTGCCAGGACCGGCCGTCCCGGGCCGGTGCTCATCGACCTGCCCAAAGATGTTGTGCAGGCGCAAACGGAGTTTTATTTTCCGGAGAAAGTGTCTTTGCGCAGTTACAATCCCAGCCTGCGGCCCAACACGGGCCAGGCGCGCCGCGCGGCCAAGATGCTTTGCGATGCCCGGCGCCCCTTGCTGATTATCGGCGGCGGAGTAATTACCGCCGCAGCGCATGAGCAAGTCGCGACTCTCGCCCGTGCTTTCAAAATCCCAGTTACCGGCACCCTGCTCGGCCTGGGCGGTTTTCCCGGCCACGACCCCTTATGGCTGGGCATGCTGGGCATGCACGGCACTGTGGCCGCCAACCGCGCCGTGAATGAGGCGGACCTGATTTTGGCCGTGGGCATGCGCTTTGACGACCGGGTTACGGGAAAAATTTCCGCATTCGCGCCCCAGGCCCAAATTGTGCACATTGATATTGATCCATCCTCCATCGGCAAAAACGTGTCCGTGGACGTGCCCATTGTTTGCGATTGCCGGGAAGGTCTTAAAGAACTCCTGAAACAACTGGCCGACGCTCCGGCCTTGGCGGACAAGAGTTTTATTTCCTTGTCACAATCCGGGGGCTGGCTGGAAACCGTTGAAACCTGGCGAAAAGATTTTCCGCTTACTTACGGTTCGGGCACGGCCATCAAACCGCAGCGCGTGGTCAGGCTTATTGATGAAATTACCGGGGGCAACGCCCTTATCTGTACGGAAGTGGGCCAGAACCAGATGTGGACGGCGCAGTTTTACGGCTTTAACCAGCCGCGCACTTTGCTTACTTCCGGGGGCCTCGGCACCATGGGCTACGGCCTGCCTGCGGCCATCGGCGCCAAGGTGGCCCGCCCCGACAAACTGGTCATCGATATCGCCGGCGACGGCTCCATCCAGATGAACATTCAGGAACTGGCCACCGCTGTGTTCAGCGATATTCCGGTGAAGGTGGTCATTTTGAACAACAGCTTCCTGGGTATGGTCAGGCAATGGCAGGAGTTGTTTTATGATCGCAACTACAGCTTTACGCCCATGGAAGGCCAACCGGATTTCGTCATGCTGGCCAAGTCTTTCGGCGCGGACGGCTACCTGGTCAGCCGCGAGGAGGAGCTTGAAGCCGCCCTGCGCGAAGCCTTCGCCTCGCCGCGCGCGGCCGTGGTCAATGTGCTGGTTGATAAAGAAGAGAACGTCTTCCCCATCATCCCGGCCAATGGCACCTTGGACGACATGATGCTGACTTGAGGGGGCGTGGCGTTTGGAGCAAGGTAACCCCAAAGCTTTGAGCCCCTTGATGGATCCCTCGCTCCTGCCAGTCCTCTTCTCTCTTGAACCCCGGTTACGGAGGCGGCATGGGCGCTGCCTCCTTTTGCCCGCTTCATAACGGCAGCCCCACCCTGCCGCGCATCTGGATTATTGCGTTCGTTTATGCTATACATGTTTAATGGTGGATATCTTCTTTTCATCATTGCATGGCCCGGTGCTGGAACGCCAAATTGATCGGGCCGATGCGGATGTGTGCATCAACTGCGCGGGCAAGCTCCCCGGGCCACCTAAGGCTACCAGTTTTTGGGTGACCTGGGACGAGCCGGCGAACGGGGAGATTGATTTCAGCATTCCTTTTGAGCGCCGCATCCTGTGCATCACTGAACCGCCGGAATATAAAAACTACGGTATCCTGCTGCCGCCCCACCGCTATATTCTGTCACCCTTCCTCATTCATCCGTCCGCTCTGGCGCCGGGCAGCGTGGTCATCCGCATGCCGCCGCTCGTCAACTGGCACTACGGTGTGGATATGGGCCGAGAGGCCGCCGCGCCGCCCATGAGCCTGGAGGCGCTGCGCGCTGAACCGCCGCCCCTTAAAACCAAACTCATGGCCCTGGTCTGCTCCAGCATCGACACCCTGCCCGCCCACCGCCAGCGTATCCTGTTCGTGCATGCCTTGCGCAAACGGTTTGCGGGGCGCATAGATTTTTTCGGCAAAGGCTTTGCTTTTATACCCGATAAGCGGCGAGCCATCTCTGATTACCGGTATGTGATCTGCCTGGAAAACAATTTCCATAAAAATTTCTGGACCGAAAAAATCAGCGACGCCTTTCTGGGGCGCGCCGTGCCTGTGTATGCCGGTTGCCCCAACGCGGCTGATTATTTCCCGCCGCAAAGCTTCATCCCCATAGATTACCGCGCCCCGGACGCGGCTGCGCAAACCATTGCCCGACTTCTGGACGGCGACAGCGAGGCGGATTACGCACGCCGCCTGCCTTATCTTGAAGAAGCGCGTGCCCGCTTGTTCGCACACTACAACGCCCCGGCCGCCCTGGCCCGCCTGACGCGGCACATTTGCCGCGCGCCGGACTGCCTTGATGCCGGAACACTAGCCGGGATATACCTGGGAATATAAATTTTCCCGAGTTTGACATAAAAAAACGGCTCCTGTTGAGGGAGCCGTTTTTTTTAATTTGTTGCTGCAGGTTTGAAATCCATTACAGCCAGTCAAAATAGTCTTTCCAACTGCCTTCCTGCTGACGGCGTTCTTCCGTGGACAGGCTTTCCAGGTACTTGACGTACACAAGCTTGCCCTGTTGTTGAGCATAGGCGTGTTCTTCTTCAAGGTCAGAATAATTTTCCGCCACATGGGCATAGCGACGCCAAGCCGCGCCATATTTGCCGGTGCGGTCATAGAAATCGGCAATATACAATTCATGCTGGGCAATCTGAATGCGGCAGGCATGTATGAGTTCAGCGGCGCGAGCGGCGTATTCCGTATCCGGATATGATTCCTGAACGCGTTCCAGGTAGCCCACCGCCTCGATCAAAGCAGTGGTGGGCCGGTCGATGGAGCGGTACGACTTCATGTCGGACAGCGCGATCTGGTTGAGCACATAGGGAATGGCTTCATGGCGCGGGTGCATGTCTTCAAAATCTTTGTAAGCTTCCGCGGCCAGGATGTATTCTTCATCAAGGAAATACGCGTCACCCAGGGAAATTTCCGCTTCAATGGTGTAAGGGCTTGAAGGATACTGGTCCCTGAGCTTGGTGTAGTATTCCACGGCGCTCATGTAATCTTTTTCGGCCATGGCATCATTGCCGTTTTCAAATAGTTCCTGAGCCGTGTCTTCGGATGGAGGCAGATAAAAATAGTCAATAATGCCGCAACCGGACAGAGATACCGCCATCAGGATCAAAGCCAAAAAACTGAGAACTGATTTGCGCATGATTAAACGCCTTGGGCTGGCAAAATTAAAGAAAACAGAATACACCGCATACAGCCATTTCCTTTACCCTGTTCTCCATTTTCAGGCAAGCCTGAAGTTGCATAAATATACAAAAAGGGCCGCTGCTGCGGCCCAGGTTTATTTAAGGTGATTATTTGGACAATTCCTGAATATGATATCTGGCCGCACAAGCGGCGGTGGCTCCATCGCCCACCGCTGTGGCGATCTGCCGGCAGATTTTGGACCGGATGTCTCCGGCCGCGAACAGGCCCGGGATATTGGTGCGCATGTCATTATCCGTAAGAATAAAACCCTGCGCGTCCTTTTTTACAGCAGCGGGCAGGAAAGCGGCCTGCGGATCAAAACCGATGAAGACAAACAGGCAATCCACAGCCAGATCGCGTTCTTCGCCGCTGTGCACATTTTTAATGGTGATGCCGCTGAGCGCGTCTTCGCCGTTCAAGGCCGCCACCACGCTGTTAAGCTCAAGAGTGATGTTTTTGGTCTTCAGGACTTTGTTGACAATGCACTGCTCCGCCCTGAATTCGTCGCGACGATGCACCAGATGGATTTTATTGACAATGCCCGCCAAGTACAGGGCTTCGTCCAGGGCGGAGTTGCCTCCGCCGACCACGGCCACGTCGCGGCCTTTAAAAAAGTTGCCGTCGCACAGGGCGCAAAACGAGATGCCGTGCCCGATAAGGCGTTCCTCATCCGGCAGGCCCAGGCGACGATATTGCGAACCCGAACAGATGATCACGGTCAGAGCGCGCAACTTGTTTTCCCGCAAAGTCAGGACATGCTCTTTCCCCGTAAACTCCATGGACAGAACTTCATCCGAATAAGAGTCATACTCATAGGCTGTCAACTGCGCGGTCATGGCGTCGGCAAGCTCAGAGCCTTTGAGGGCGGCAGCAAAGCCGGGGTAATTTTCCACTTCCGCGGTTTGTAAAATCTGCCCGCCTGGCGTGAGTTTTTCAATCATGGCCACGGAAAGCCCGGAACGCACCAGGTAAAGAGCCGCGGTAATCCCCGCCGGCCCCCCGCCGATAACTATGGAATCGTAAACTTTGTCTGCCATATGCTTAAGCGGTCTTCTTTAAAATCATGTCTTTAAGGGCCGCTTTGGGCAGGCCGCCGGTAATCTGTTCCAGTACTTCGCCTTTATTGAACAAAATCAGGGTAGGGATGGAGCGGATAGCGAATTTATTGGGCAGGGCCTGGTTTTCGTCCACATTTACTTTAACGATGCGCGCCTGGCCTTCCAAGTCTTTGGCCAATTCTTCCAGCACCGGCGCCAAAGCGCGGCAGGGGCCGCACCACGGCGCCCAAAAATCCACCAGCACCGGCAGATTGGACTTAAGGACCATTTCATCAAAGGTGGCGTCAGTTACTTCCAACATTATCTTACTCCTTGCAGGGTTATTTACCGAAAAAGGAAAAAGCAGAGCCATAAAGCTCCGCAGGTGTGTTTTCAAGGTAGTCAAATTGTAGTTACTCCTGGCTAAATTTCAAGAGGTTTCGCGGAGCCGGTTTTAAAATGCGGTGATCATATCCTCAGGAATATAGCTGCCACGGGGCACCGCCGTCATATCCAGTCTGTTGGCCAATTTTTCACGAGCCAGCAAATAACCGGCATAAGCGATCATGGCGCCGTTATCCGTGCACAATTGCGGCGAGGGCAATACCAGCGGCAGATGCGCTTCTTGCGCCAGCGCGGCGAGGTGCGACCGAATCATGCTGTTGGCCGCCACTCCGCCGGCCGCAGTCAGAGAACGTATCTCCAAATTGTCTTCCCGTAATTTTTTCAAGGCTCGCGCTGTTTTCAGGGTCAAGGTTCTGGCCACGCTGTAATTGAATGAGGCGCAAAAATCAGCCAGATCCTGTTGCGGCGCGCTGCTTGTGGCACCGGCCCCCTCGGTTTCGCCCCGCAAGCGGAGTTGGCGCGCGGCTTCCCTTAAAGCGGGCCGCTCAGCCACCAAACAGGCGGCGGCTGTTTTCAAGCCGCTGAAGCTGAAGTCCAGATTGTCGTTATCCAGATACGGACACGGCAGAAGCCGTTCATCAATTTTGCCCCTGCGGGCCAACGCATCCAGGTGCCTGCCGCCTGGATACGGCAAAGTAAGCACTTTGGCCACTTTATCAAAGGCCTCGCCAGCGGCGTCATCCAGAGAGCGCCCCAGCAGTTTGAACTCCCGCGCGGAACGGATGTAATATAAATGCGTATGCCCGCCTGAAACGAGCAGCCCCAACGCCGGCAAAGGCAATTCCCCTTCCAGCCCGGCGGCCAGAAGGTGAGCTTTTAAATGGTCCACGCCGATAAGCGGCGCCCCGGCGCCAAAAGCCAGGGCCTTGGCAAAAGCCACGCCCACAAGCAAAGAGCCCAGGAGGCCGGGCCCGCGTGTCACGGCCACGGCATCGAGATCGCTCACGCATTTCCCGGCTTGAGCCATAAAGCCGTCAAACAACGGTCCCAGCACGCGATAGTGCTCGCGTGAAGCCAACTCCGGCACCACTCCGCCGAACAGCGCATGCATATCGGCCTGGCTGGCCATACCGGCGCCGCGCAGCTTTCCGTCTTCCACCAGCCCGAAGGCTGTTTCATCGCAAGATGTTTCTATGCCTAAAACCAACATATTTTTAATATACGCATTTCCACTCACATTAGTATATAACCTCACCCTCCAATAAGGGCAAAGGAGCGGCGGGGTCAGGGGAGGGAAATTTTTATTTTAACGGTTCAAAATAGCGTGCACTTCGCTGACATCCACTGAGGACCCGATAAACAGAGGCACTCGCTGGTGCAGTTCCGTGGGCGTGATGTCCAGAATGCGGTTCACGCCGTCAATGGCCATGCCGCCCGCCTGTTCGGCCACAAAGGCCAGGGGCGAGGCTTCACACAAAAGGCGCAGTTTGCCTTCGGGTTTGTCCGGGTTTTTGTAATGCAGGGGATACATAAAAATGCCGCCGTACAAAAGGGTACGGTGGACGTCGGCCACCAGGGAACCCACATAGCGCTGAGAATACGGCTTGCCGCGTTTGTTGTTCTTGCCCTTGAAATATTCCACCGTCTCCCTGGTGGGGTCGTCCCAATATGCGCCGTTGGCTTCATTGACGGAATAAACCTTGCCCATTTCCGGAATGCGAATATCTGGATGGGAGAGCAGAAATTCGCCCACGGTGGGGTCAAGGGTGAAGCCATGCACGCCGCTGCCCGTGGTGTAGACCATCATGGTGGAAGAGCCGTACACAAAATAGCCGGCGGCCAGTTGTTCAACGCCGGGGCGCAGAAAGTCCTTGGTCAGCAGATCCTCATGATTGGCGTGGGTGCGCCGGAAAATGGAAAAAATGGTGCCCACGTTGATGTTGGCGTCAATGTTCGATGAGCCGTCCAGCGGATCGAAAATGAGCAGATATTCGCCGTGCTCATAACGATCCGGGATGCGAATGATGTCGGCGTTTTCTTCGGAAGCCATGCCGCAGAGCACGCCGGTGCGCTCCATGCGGTGAATGATGGTGTCGTTGGCCAGTTCGTCCAGCTTCTGCACGCGCTCGCCCTGCACATTAATGGTGCCGGTGGCGCCCAGAACATCCAGAAGACCCGCGCTGTTCAGGCTGCGTGAAATGATCTTGGCGGACAGAATGAGATCATAAAGCAGCCGGGTGAAGTGCCCGGTGGCTGCGGGAGATTGCGTTTGGTGCAGCAAAAGATGTTCGGTTACGGTAATCTGGCGCATGGCTTCTTACCTCAAGAATATGACTGGTTTCGGTGGCGTCGGCATGGAACAGGCGCGAGGCGTGGCTTGTTCCATGCCGACGGATTTTCGGGACTATTTGTTTATCTTGGTGTCATCATCCGGCCCATCCTGGTATTTATAATCAGGAGGCGGAGGCATGGCGCCGCGAGGAGCGGGCTCATCCGCGGTAGGGACAACGCTTTCTGGCGCGGTGTCGGACACCGGAGCTTCATTCACACTTTTGCCTTTAAAATCAGGGGGAGGAGGCGTGGCTTCCATAAGAATCACCCGCTCTCCGGACTCAGACTCGGAACCCCACCTTTCAGCCGGAGGCAACGTGCCCTTGAAACCGCCAGCGCCGCCATACTGATCCATCTGGCCGGCCGCCACGGGGAATTCTCCGGTTTCGGGCGCGGCAAAGGCCATGGGCATGGTGCCCAAATAGCGGCCCACCCAGAAAAATTCGCCGGTAGCATTATGAACGGCACCGTGGGTGGATCTGCGGATGGCGTTGCTCCAATCCTCGGTGACCACGGGCGTGGCGTCGGCTTTGAATTTTCCGGGCCAGAGCATAATGTCCGGCGCCGCCACCATGATTTCCGCGCTATATGGCGCACGGGAGAACAGTTCACGCGGATCGAAGTGGGCTACAAAGTAGCGGGCGGGGACGCCCTTATCCAAAATGGGCACCGCCACGTACACTTCCGGCCCCAGAGGCGTTTCCTGGGCGTAGGTGCGCAAGAGCCGCGTGGTTTTGGTGGGCAAAATTTCGACCAGGGGCTTGAAATCAAGATTTTTCAGCGAAGTATCAGGCCATTGATTTATGACGTTGCCTTCAAGGTCTATCATCGCCATGCCGGAAATCCAGGAGTGGTTGGCCACGAGATTCTGCATCCAGGCGCCGTCGGGATCGCGGTCCAGGGCGAACATGGTGCGCTCAAAGCGCCGCAATTCGGCATCAATGGGCGGCACAGCCACGCCAATGGCTTCCACGCCCAGGGGCAGCTTATCCTCCAGCGCCATGTCCACTTCGGCCGGGGTGTTGATATATTCATAATAATAGCGCTTGGTGGTTTTCCAATACTCCTTGACTCCCTGGGTGCAGCCGGCAAGCACAAAAGCCATGAGCAAGATGCACGCTACGGCGTGGGAACGGCGGATACGCAGATACACTGTACAACTCCTGGGTATTTAAATTATGGATTGCGGCACGGATCGGCTATGCCTTGTCGACGCGATTTTCCAGGCGGCCCGCCAGGCGTTCCAAAACCTGAATGAGTTTATTTTTGCCTTGATCGGCGGCATCCTCCGGGGCATCAGATGCGGCCGCCGCGGACCCGGATTTGATTTTAGCCGCAAGGTCGCCGATGCGGCTTTCCAGATCGGCGCGCACCGCCGGATCGGTGGCGGCTGCCAAAATTTCCTCGTAAATTTCCATGGCCCCGGCGTAGTCGCCCTGCTCCGCCAAAACCGCGGCCATGGTTCTGGTACGCAGGGAAAATTGCTCGTCGTCGCTTTCGTCGTCGTCAACGGGAAAGTCGGCCGGGGATTCAGGGCCCACGGATTCAAAAGACAGTTCAACGGGCGCGGCCGGGTCATCCAAAGCGGCATCCGGCATGGCCACGATAATTTGCGCCGGCTGCGCAAAAACTTCTTCCGACAGAGGTTCCGGGACGGACTCTGGCGTTTTTACGGGCGAAGACGCTTCAAGCACAGGCGGGCGGGCGGTTAAAGCGGCCAACCCCTGTTCAATGATATCCGACCAGGATAGATTGCCGTGGCGCAAAAAAGCGGCCATCAGACGCAAAGTCGTGGCCAGGTCCTTATCCTCGCCGGCGGCGGAAACACTGCCGGCCCAGGCATCCCAAAAACCCGGGTAAGCGGTGAGCTTGAACCCGAGTTCTTTGACTTCATTGAGCGCGCCCAGGACATCCCGCTCCTGCTGCAGAAGATCAATGAGCATAAGGCGGGCTTCGAAAAATTCAGGATGGCGGTCCAGCCCCTGACGCAAGACAGCTATGGACTTTTCAGTCTGACTGTTGCCGGCAAGGAGTTTGGCCAGAGGAAAAAAGACCTTGGAGCTCGGCTCGATTTCCAGGACTTCCTGGTACCACTCAATTTTTTCCATCATCAGGTGCAGCTCCCGCGTTATGGGACGGGCCGGTTTCAGAGAAGATATACAGCACTTCGTCCTCTCTTACAAAATTCCAACGACTGCGAATCATTCTTTCTATATAGCTCTTGTCTGATTGTAAAAGGCGTATTTCACGGCTGAGCTTCAGGTTTTTACGGTTGAAATCCTCAATACGCCCTTCCAGTTCGTTATATTGCTCCTTAATCTCCCAATAAGCTGTGAAACCGTAGTCGCTCCAGACTAATTGGCTTAAAAGCGCCACATTGAGGACAATTGAGACTACGAATATAATTCTGTACCACATGGTAGCCCGGATATTATTGCAATATCCGCCCGCTGTACAGCTTTTTATCCGGCGCCTGGGTCTGCGGCTTTATGGCCTGCAGGAAAATCGCCACGGAACGCTCAATACGTTCCACGTCTTCCGACTGATAGTCAATTTGATTGAGCTGCCCGAGGCTGTCCTTAAGCATGCCGAACAGTTCCTTCAACTCCGCGCAGCTTTCAAGGGAGCCCTGTGAAAGACACGGCTCAAGCTCCAGAATGGTTTGCAAGCAATTGTGCAACCTCACGTATAAAGCGTCGTTATACATTTAAGCGTCCTGCCCGTCCTCCGGAGGCGAAGGGCGCTTGTGCTCAACCATCCAATGATTGTGAAAGCCCCACAGGTAATTGGCGCCGGAAATCACGGTCAGGGCCAGGGCAATATATAATAGAACCTCGCCCAGAGGGGTGGGGTCAAAGCCAAACCAGGGGTAATGCAGGGTCAGGGGGATAAGAGCCAGAATCTGCACGATGGTTTTGGCTTTGCCGTATTTGTCCGCGGCAATGACCACTCCCTGGTCCGCAGCCATGGCTCTGAGGCCGGTGACCAGCATCTCGCGGCAGATAATGATGATGGTGACCCAGGCCTGTACCCAGCCCAGTTGTACAAACATGATCAGAATGGAGCAGATGAGCAGCTTGTCGGCCAGAGGGTCCAGAAACTTGCCGAAGCTGGTGACCATTTTTTCTTTGCGGGCGATGTGCCCGTCAATGGCGTCCGTGGCCGCGCCAAGGATGAATAAAATGGTGGCCAACAAACAGAAAGCCTTGTTTTGGAAATAAAGCAGAATCACAATGGGGATGACAATGAAGATCCTGCTTAAGGTGATCTTGTTGGCCAGGTTGAACACTTGAGACCTCGCGGCGTTAACTGTGTATTTGCGCATATTACTACACTTTGCCCTGCCTGAAAAGAGATATTACCCCAAGCATTCTGGCCGGCGCAGGGGCCAGAACCTATCTCATCAACCTTGGCTGCAAAACCGGTCTTTGGGCCATAGGCCGCGTTGATGGGGCAAACCCTTCCCCGCCAGAGAGAACTGATTACGAGATAAGTTCTATTCCAGATAAGTGACCGCGACAAATCCGAGCACTACCAGAGCCATACAGGTCACAAACACGAGTTCCAGCCGTTTTTCCAGAAAATACCTGATCTTGTGCCCGAACAGATAAATCAGCCCGGCCACGACAAAAAAGCGCAAGCCCCGGCTTAAGACGGACATGATGAAAAACACATAGAAATTAACGTGGAACGCGCCGGCCGTCAGCGTGCACAATTTATAGGGAATGGGCGTCAAGCCCGCCACGGCCACCACCCAGGCGTTGTACTTCTCATACCAGGCCTGCACCACTAAATACTGGTCGGCAAGCCCGTAAAAATTGACAATGGACATGCCGATGGTGTCCATAAAAAAAGCGCCGACAAAATAGCCTATGGCGCCTCCGAGCACCGAGGCCACAAGGCATACCGCGGCAATGCGAAAGGCTTTTTTCTGCTGGGCCAGGGCCATGGGAATAAGCAGCAAATCCGGCGGAATGGGGAAAAAAACAGACTCGGCCAAGGACACCAGAAACAAAACTTTCAGGGCTCCTTCGGTCTCGGCCATGCGCCAGACCCAGGCAAGGAGAGAGTGAAAAATTTTCATGAATCATCAGCCTTTGGAGCATTGGTAACGCGTTCAGGTTGTTCGGCCCCTACCAGCCGTGGTTGCCCACCAGATCCACAAAAGATACCGCGCCGAGGTTTTCCCGGCTCACTTCTCCGCCCTGTTTGCGCACCAGGATGAGCTGTTGCACGCGGGCCCTGGCGCCTACAGGCATGAGCAGAATGCCGGGATCGCCCAACTGCTCCAGAAGCGGCTCGGGAATAAACGGGCCGCCGGCGGTGACCAGGATGCGCTCAAAGGGCGCCGCATCGGGCCAGCCGAGAGTGCCGTCGCCCAGGCGGCAGGCAATGTGGAAATATTTGAGTTTGCGCAGCAAAGTCAAGGTGCGCAGGTACAGCTCGCGCATGCGCTCCACCGTATAGACGTCAAGGCCCATCTCCGAAAGCACGGCGGCCTGGTAGCCCGATCCGGTGCCGATTTCCAGAACTTTCATGCCGGGCGCGGCCTCCAGCAACTGGGACATCAACGCCACCACATAGGGCTGGGAAATGGTTTGCCCCAGGCCGATGGGCAGGGGATAGTCCTCGTAAGCCTCAGCGGCCATGGCTTCATCCACGAACAAATGGCGGGGCACGGCGGACATGGCCGCGAGCACACGTTCATTATCAATGCCGCGAGCCATGATTTGTTCGGCAAGCATGCGTTCACGAT
>JAVBRZ010000208.1:0-6385 GCA_031547425.1 Desulfovibrionaceae bacterium | reverse complement strand
ACAACAGGGGTGAGGACATATACAAAATCGTCCTCAGACTGCTAAGAGAAAATCCTCTCTGCTAGTCATGACCCTAATTTAAATGTTAAAATGCTCTAACTTTGAAAAAATTGATTTGCTCCGGTGATATCGCGCTTCGCCGCATCCTGCCGGAGCATTCGTCAAATATATTGTTTCAAGTGTGAAATGCTCTGAAACGCCACGGGCGGCATCACATTTTAAAGTTGAAATACTCTAACCGGAAGCATATAAAAAAACAGACCTATGACCTATTTTCTTATTATTCTGCTCACCGTGCTGATGATCGGGGCCCTGGCCTCCCAGGTACTCAGCATCCCCGGCAACTGGATCATTCTGCTGCTCCTGGGCCTGTGGAAGGCTGTGGGGCCGGATTCGCCCGAACTTACCGGCCAGGTGTTTCTGATCATGGTGCTGATGGCCGCCGTTGGCGAGGGCCTGGAGTGGGGCGCCCAGCTCTGGTCGGGCAAGCGCTACGGCAGCTCCGGCTTCGGCAACGTGGGCGGCATCCTGGGCGCCATAATCGGCGCGCTTTTGGGCATGCCTTTTTTGTTCGGCCTGGGCGCGCTGCTGGGGGCCATGGCCGGGGCCTACACCGGCTGTCTGCTGGTGGAACTCCTGCGCGGCCGCCCCGGTCCCGAGGCCCGCAAGGCCGCTTTGGGCGTGTTCTGGGGCAAATTGTTCGGCCTGTGCATCAAGTTGGGCATTGGCGCGGCCATTATCTGGATCGGCATTTCCCATGTCTGGCCGGCTTGACCCGGCCCGGGGGCATAGCCCCGGCGCTGACGCGGGCGTGAGCCTGCTGCGGGGCATCCGGGTGGTGCTCATCCGACCGCGCTTTCCGGAAAATATCGGCATGGCCGCGCGGGCCTGCGCCAATATGGGGCTGGGCGGGCTTTATCTGGTCGCGCCCGAGCTGTGGGAGCCGGAGCATCAGGAAAAAGCGCTTTCCCTGGCCACCTCCCAGGGCGAAGCTCTTGTGCGCGAGGCCGTCCTGGCCGATTCCCTGGGCGCGGCCGTGGGGGATTGCCATTTTGCGCTGGGCGCCACGGCCCGCACCGGAGGCTGGCGGCGGCGCGTCATTTCCCCGCAGGCAGCGGGTGGAGAAATTGCGGCCCGCCTGGCTCAGGGGCAAAAAACGGCCCTGGTGTTCGGGCCTGAGGATCGCGGGCTCATTAACGAAGAAATCGAGCTGTGCACGGCCGTGGCCCGCATCCCCACCGCGGTGTCCGCCGCCTCCCTCAACCTGGCCCAGGCTGTGCTTATTCTCGGCTATGAATGCCTGCAAGGCGCATCCGCCCTTGAGTTGGCCGCGCGTCCGGAAAAAGAAGCTTCCTCCCCGAATTTCATCAGCCACGCCGAGCAGGAAATGTTGTTCGCGGCCATGGCCAAAGTGCTTAAAAGCGTGGACTTTCTGCCCCAGGACAATTCCGATTATTTCCTGCTGCCCTTGCGTGAATTCATCCACAGCCGTCCCTTGAAGCGCGGTGAATTTTCCATGCTCATGGGCGTCTGCCGCCAGGTGATGTGGGCGCTGGGGCGCAGTGGGAAAGGGAAACTTTGAAGGGACTCCCTGGCTGTCGGATTGCCGGGATATGCTGGCGAGGCTTGTTCCCCGGCTTCCGGATCCCCGCTTGCGCGGGGATGGCTAATGCCAAGTTGCAATCAAGCCAGTGTTAATTGTTCAAAAATTTAGGCATAACTATTTGATAATTATGGTTAAATTTTACCGTTAACACCCTATAGACTTCAACTTGGTATAAACTCTAACGCTGGGTCTCTGAGGGCCGGGACGGGATATGCTGGTGAGGTTTGCTTCCAGGCTTCTGGATCCCCGCCTGCGCGGGGATGACTAAACTCTCAGGCTGTCCCCAGCCTTACCGATTACCCACTTCCCCAGCATAACGAACTGGTCCTCATTCATGGCATAAGCTATGCCGCCGCCAGGCTCGGTGAGGTGGGGGATTTTGCCGATGGCCGCCAAAATGGCGGCGGACTTGGATTTCTCCGCCACAATCAGGAGTATTTCTTTTTCCGGCACCAGAGTGATGCCGAAGAATCTGACATCCTCTTCCTTGCCGGTGCCCCTGGCGTTGAGAATGGTGCCGCCGGCGGCTCCGGCCTTTCTGGCCTCGGCCATGACATCGTCGGCATAGCCGTGGTTGACGATGACGGTCAGAAGAGTGTGGCCCGATTCCATGTTTTCGCTCCTGGTCTCCGGGGCGCTGTGGCCCGTGGTTTGGTTTTGGGGGGGGACGCGCGCCAGCATGCCCTCGACGTTCAGAACTATGGCCAGACCGCTGATTTTTCCGGACGGGCTGCGATAAGCGCGGCGCACGGCTTCCAGCACGGTTTCGGCCTCGTCGCGCATGAGCGTGAAGACCACGTCCTGGAGCATGTCGGCCAGGGAGAGCAGTTGCAGGATGCGGTTGTCGGCCAGGGCGCGGCCCACGGCAATGGTGCCGCCGCGCGCGCCGGCCGCTTTGGTCACATCCACCAAAGCGTCCCCTTTGTTGCGGCCCACCATGCTGATGAGCAGCTTGCCGGAACCGAAGATCGGAAGCAGGGCCTGGGCCGGGGTGAGGTTCATGGCGCGGTTCTCCCTTGTGTGGGCGGGCGGGGCTTTCAGGCCCGGCCCGGCCCGGCGCCCTCCCGGACGCCGCTGTTTTGGGTGTTGGCGGAGGATTGATCCGCGAGGGCCTCCGAATCCGGCCGGTTTGCGGCCGCGTCTTCCAGCGCCGACTGCTCCCGGTCCAGACGTGTTTTCTCGCTCTCCATATGCTTGAAGATCAAGCCCAGCACTTGCAGGGTGATCAACGGGGCCATGGCGATCATGGCGATCATGCCGAAGGCGTCGGTGGCCGGGTTGCCGCCCAGTGCGCGCGAGGCGCCCAGGGACAGGGCCAGCACAAAAGTGGTGGCCATGGGCCCGGAGGCCACGCCGCCGGAGTCGAAAGCCACGGCCGTGAACAGGGGCGGGCAGAAGCGGGTGAGAATGAGGGCCAGGGCGTAACCGGGCACGATGATCCACCAGATGCTGATGCCCGTGGACACCCTGAGCATGCCCAGGGCCACGGCGACGGCTATGCTTATGGAGAGGGAGGCCAGCATGACGCCGCGCTTGATATAGCCGCCGGAAATGTCTTCAATCTGCTCGTTGAGAATCCGCACGGCCGGCTCGGCGCAGACCACCACGGCGCCGAGGCACAGCCCCACGGCAATGAGCGCCAAAGGCCCGATCCGGCCCAGGGCGAAGCCCAGGGACAGCCCGGCCGGGGTAAAGCCGCCGCTGACCCCGGTCATGAACATAACCAGGCCGATGAAAGCGTAAAACATGCCGAGCAGGATTCTTTTAACCTGCTGGAAAGGCAGGCGCAGAAGCAGGAATTGAAAAAAAACGAAAATGACCAGCAAGGGCAGAAGGGCCATGGCGATTTCGTGCAGGATGCCGGGCAGGATGTCGCCGAACGGCCCGAATAGGGAAGCGGCTTTGTCTCCAATGTCGGCCGCGGCCTTGATCTGGCCCGGGCCGTTGGACATGGCGCCCATGGCCGCCACCGCCGCGATGGGGCCGATGGAGGCGAGCCCCACCAGGCCGAAGCTGCTGTCGTCGCCTTCTTTGCCCCGGCCCGCGCTGGCCACGCCTATGCCCAGGGCGATGATAAACGGCACGGTGACAGGCCCGGTGGTGGCCCCGCCCGCGTCAAAGGCCACACCCACGAACTCGGCATCCACCGTGGCGCAGGCCGCGAACAGCAGAATATAAAAAATCACGAACAAATGGCGCAGGGGAATTTGCAGAATGATGCGGCCCGTGCCGATGAGCAGAAACAGGCCCACGCCGATGGCGATCATGGTCAGCAGCCGCTGGCGGTCAATGGAAGGCACGAAGGAATTGACCTGGGTGGCCAGGACCTGGACGTCGGGCTCGGCAATGGTGATGGCGAAACCGATGGCAAAGGAGGCCGCGAGCATAAGGGGCAGGCTGCGCTTGCGGGTCAGTGCCGAGCCGATCTTTTGCCCGAATACGATCATGCCGATGCTGGCGCCTTCCAGGAAGATGCCCAGGCCCAGGATAAGCAGCACGCCGCCCAGCACAAAACGGGGCAGCTCGCCCGCCTGCAGCGGGGCCACGCTGAAGTGCAGCAGAAGCACAATGAGCATGACCGGGACCACGGAGATGACCGCTTCCTTGATGTTTTGCAGAAAACTGGAGATCAAGAACGCCTCCTCAAAATCACTGTATCCAACCCGGGTGCAATTGCAAAGCGGTTTTTTCTCCGCCCGCCGGCACGGCGCGGCGGCCGGGGATATGTTTGGGCCGCGAACCGGGGCTGTCGCAGGCGGCGGGGGGCGAAGAGCGCGCCCGGGCCGCGCGGGCGTGGCGGATATGGCTGCAAGGTTGCCTTTGCGGAACGGCTAACCTACAATGCCTCAAGCCTGATCGCCAAGTCGCGAAAATATCCGGCTTTGAGGAAGACAATGATCCATTGCGCTTTATGTATAAACGATAGGGACGGCAATTATTTCATATACCCGCACACGGTGGTGGTCGCCATTTTGCACAATGCCAGCCGGCCGGTGTGCTTTCACATCATTGCCGATGAAACCGTGGGCGCGGAGCGGCGAAAGCTGCTGGAGGATTTGGCCGCCGCCCGGGGGGGAAAGGTCATTTTTTATACGGCGCCGCGGGTGTCCGATGAAGTTTTGGCCTGCATTCGCAATGGGCTGGGCGTAGGGGCCATATACCGTCTTTTTTTGCATGAGGTGGCGCCCTGCGACAAATTGCTTTACCTGGACTGCGACATTGCTGTGAACATGGACTTGGCGGAGCTGTACGATATTGATCTCGGCGAGCACTACCTGGCGGCGGTGGAGGAGCCCAACCTTACATATAGTGATAAATTTCATGGCTTGCGCGGTTTTTCCAAGCTGCCCGATCGTTATTTCAACTCTGGCGTATTGTTGATGAATTTACGCAAATTCAGGGAACTTTGTTCGGAACGTAATGTTTTGCTGGATGCTTTTGTGGAGCATGACGCCACCCGGGTATTTAACGACCAGGATGTGCTCAATGGGGTTCTGGCCTCCATAGACAACAGCGTCATGTTCATTGATGAAAAATATAACTACATGATCAACACTTCGGGGCGGATGCTGGAATCTTTGCAGGAACTGCGCGGAAAAATAATTCATTATATCCTGACTAAACCCCTGAGCACCTTTTATCCCGCCGCTTTGCTGTTTTGGAAGTATTGCCCCTTAAGCGACGGCCGGGCGCGTACGGAGGTCTTTGAGGCCATGGAGCGGATCCCTACGCGCAAGGAGATTCTGTATTGCCAAAAAGCGCTATATACCAGGAAAAACGCCGCGACATTCCGGCGGTATTATGATTTGCACAGGTATGGGCTGCTGTGGTTTATCAAGAAAAGACTCTTCCCCAAAAAATATAAGCGCCAGGGATAAAGCGGCCGCTACCGGCGTGTTTTATGCTTTCCCGCGCTGAGCGCAGGAGAACGCGGGGCAGCGGTGTTTCCCGCATCCGGTGGGAGGCGGCCGGTTTACCGCAAATATTTCAACAGATTTTCCGGCCAGGGCGGCGGGCATTGGGCCGCGAAATCGGGCAGGCTGACGGCCGCGTGGTGCAGGTACATGACCCGGCCGGGGTGGCGGCCGTAGAGGTGGTCGCCCACAATGGGGTGGCCGGCGGAGGCCAGGTGGGCGCGGATCTGGTGGCGGGCGCCGCGCTGGATGCTGATTTTCAGCAGGCTCAAGGCCTCGGGCGCGGGGGAAATATTCAGGCCGGCGGCCAGGGCGGCGGCCTCGGCGTCGGAGAACACGGCCAGGGGCCGGGCCAGGGTATGGCGGGCGCTGTCCGGGTCGTCTTTGTCCAGCACGCGGGTTTTAATGCGCGAGTCCATGTCCAGGCGGCGGGTGAGACGCAGCTCGCCGCTTACCGCGCCGCGCGTCAGGGCGTAGTAGGTTTTCTCGATGCGCCGTTCGCGCTCCCAGTCCTGGTACTGGCGGACGTCGTCAGCGGACAGGGCGGCCAGGACAATGCCGGAAGTCAAGAGGTCCAGGCGGTTTAAAAGGATGGGCGGCGAATTGAAGCGCTGCCGCCAGGTTTCATCCAGCAGCTCTTCCAGGCTGTCGCCGCCCCGGTTTTTCAGCTCCACGGAATGCAGGCCCGCAGGCTTGAACAGGGCCACAAAGCGGTCGTCCTGCTTGACAATATGCACGGCCTGGGGGCCTTCGCCCCAACTCGGCGCCTCAAGGGGCGCGGGGTGCGTTTTTGCGGCCTGGTGTGGCGCATGGCTGCCGGGAAAGGCTTTTGCTTCGCGGCTGGTTGCGGCGGGGTGGGCCGGGG
>JAVBRZ010000168.1:0-6544 GCA_031547425.1 Desulfovibrionaceae bacterium | reverse complement strand
AAGGGATATTCACAATAGTAAGGAACGGCAGCTTACATTATGCTGTTCCTTTTTATTTTTAATTTAGAGCATTTCACTTTTGAAATGCTCTGGCGGCGCGCGGTGCAACGAAGCGGCGCCCGCAAGCGAAAACCGCGTTTTTCGCGCAGCGAGCCCAAGCCTCCAGCGGCGCGGAGTAAAACGAAGCGCAGCCGTCAGGTGAACACGCAAGCAAGCGAACCTCACGGCTGAGGTCCGCAGCGCGACAGCCCGCCAGGAAGGCGGGTCGAAGGGTATATTATCGAAGCAGCTTGGCCGCCTGGACCAGGGTTTTTTCCAGGGCCACGGCCATGAGCAGGCGAATGCGGTTAATCTGGTTGCCCTGGCTGGCGCCGGGGTCGTAGTCCACGGCGGCCAGGTTGGCGTGGGGGTAGCGGCGCTTGATTTCCTTGAACATGCCCCGGCCGATGATGTGGTTGGGCAGGCAGCCAAAAGGCTGCACGCACAGGATGTTGGGCACGCCGTTTTCCAGGAATTCAGCCATTTCCGCGGTGAGCAGCCAGCCTTCTCCGGCGCACTGGCCCAGACTTCCGATATTACGGCCGTGGTCGGCCAGGTGCATGAACTGGCCCGGCGGCGTAAATCGCGTGCTTTTGGCCAGGGCCTTGCGCACGTCGTCACGCAGCCACTCCACATAGGCGATCACGGTTCTGGCCGTGGCCGCCCGGCTCCAACTGCCGTGCAACAGCTCGCGGTCGGCGATGTCGCCGTAAGCGCAATACAGGAAGAAGTCCATAAGGTCCGTGGGCACCACTTCACCGCCAAGGGACTCCAGCACGCTGGCCACCCGGTTGTTGGCCGCGGGGTGGTATTTGAGCAGAATTTCGCCCACAATGCCCACTCTGGGTTTGTCCATGCGGCCCAGGGGGATTTTTTCAAAATCGGCCGCCGTGTCGCGCACCGCGCGGGTAAAGGCTCCGCGCCCGCCATCTTTGAGCACGTCCTGGAATTTGGAGGCCCAATATCCGGCCAGGGCGTCAACAGCGCCGGGCGTGAGTTCATAGGGCCTGGCCCGGCAGGTCAGGCGCTGCAGCAGGTCGCCGTAAACGCCGCCGTAAGCGATGCGCCGCAGCATGCTGCCGGTGATTTTAAAACCCGGGTTGCTGCCGAACCCCTCCATGTTGAACGACAGGATGGGAATATGCCCGAATCCGGCGTCTATCACCGCTTTGCGCAGGCAACTGATATAGTTGGTGGCCCGGCATACCCCGCCGGTCTGGGACATGACCAGGGCGGTGCGCTCCAGGTCATAATTGCCGGAAGTCAGGGCCTGCACCAATTGGCCGATGGTGATGATGGCCGGGTAGCACAGGTCGTTGTTGACATATTTCAGGCCGATTTCAATGGTTTCCGCGTCAACATCAGGCAAAACCGCCAAATTGTAGCCTTCGGCCCGCATAACCGAGGCAATGAACTGGAAGTGGACGGGCGAGAGCTGCGGGGCCAGGATGGTGTGGGTTTCGCGCATTTCGCCGCTGAACACCGGGGCGCACGAGGCCAGAGAGAGGTCCGTGTTCTGGAGTTGCGGTTCCGGGATAATGGTCTCCATAGCGGCGTGAGTCAGATGCTCTTGAGCGCGCAGGGTTCTTTCCGGCCTGGGTTTCCGGCCGGTGTTGTTGTTGCTGGACTCTTTGCGCCGCCGTTCGGCAATAAGGGCCAGCAGGGAACTGACCCTGAGGCGCGCCGCGCCCAGGCTCGAGCCTTCGTCCACCTTAATCAGGGTGTACACGCGTTGCTTGGCGTCAAGCACTTCCTCCACCTGCTCGGACGTAATGGCGTCCAGGCCGCAGCCGAAAGAGGTCAGTTGAATGAGCTCGCAATAGGGGCGCTCGGCCACCACAGCGGCCGCGCGGTATAAGCGGGAGTGATAGGTCCATTGGTTGACCACGCGCAAGCCGCGCAAAGGGCTGGCCAGGTGCAGGACGTCGTCCACGGTGAGCACGGCCACGCCGGTCTGGGCAATGCGGTCAGGGATGGTGTGGTGGACTTTGGGGTCCAGGTGATAAGGCCGCCCGGCCAGGACAATGGCCGTGCCGCCCGAATTTTCCACTTCAGTCAGCACTTCTTCGGCCCTTTTGGCCAGTTCCGTGCGCAGGCGGGACATTTCCCTAAAGCCTTTGCTCACGGCCCGTTTGACCTCAGACTTGGGCAGGCCCAATTCCTCGGCCAAACGGACGGCCAGACGGCGGGGGTTGTCCAGGGGCAGGAAGGGGTTGATCATGTTCACGCCCTGGGCGCTCAGGTCGTCCACGTTGAGATCCACGGTCTGGGGGTAGCCGCAGACAATGGGGCAGTTGAAATTATTGTCCGCGCGGTCGCCTTCGTGCCCCTCTTTAGGGATGCAGGGATAAAAAATCCGTTTAACCCCCCGCCTTATCAGGTCAAGCACGTGGCCGTGCACCAGTTTGGCCGGGTAGCACACGGTTTGCGAAGGAATGGAGGCCAGGCCGGATTCGAATAATTTGCGCGACGATTTGGAGGAGAGCTGCACCGCATAGCCCAGCTCGGTGAAAATGGTGAACCACAGCGGGTAGTTCTCATACATGTTCAGCACTCTGGGAATGCCGATTATCCCGCGCGGGGCCTGGTCGGGAGGCAGCGGTTGGTAATTGAAAATTCTGTCGTAGCGCTCGGAGAACAGGTTGGGCGCCGAAAGCTGGGGAGCGCTGCCCGCGCCCTTGGGGCATTTGTTGCCGGACACGAACTGCCGGCCGCCCGGGAACGCGCTCACGGTCAAAAGACAGCGATTGCCGCAAAGTGTGCAACGCTGGGTGTGGGTTTCCGAGGTAAAAGCTTCCAGCTCCTCAAGACTGAGCAAGGTGCTGACAGCGGTGTCGTCAGCGCGTTCCCTGGCCACCAGGGCGGCGCCGAAAGCGCCCATCAGTCCGGGCAGGGGCGGCCGGACCACTTCCCGGCCCAAAATGACTTCAAAAGACCGCAGCAGGGCGTTGTTGATGAACGCCCCGCCCTGGACCACCACTTTGTCGCCCAAATCTTCAGAATTGCGAATGCAGATGACTTTATACAGGGCATTGCGGGCCACGGCATAGGCAAGTCCCGCGGCGATGTCTTCCACGGCCACGCCTTCTTTCTGGGCGCAACGCACCTTGGAGTTCATGAACACCGTGCAGCGCGACCCCAGATCCAGGGGGTTTTCGCTCCACAGGGCGGCCTTGGTGAATTGCTGCACCGTAAAGCCCAGAGATTCGGCGAAAGTTTCAATAAAGGCGCCGCAGCCGGCCGAACAGGCTTCATTGAGGAAGATGCGCTGGATATTGCCTTTTCTGACCTGCATGCACTTGATGTCCTGCCCGCCGATGTCCAGAATGAAACTCACGCCGGGCAGCACATGGTTGGCGGCTTTGAAGTGGGCCATGGTTTCCACTTCCTCAATGTCAAAGCCCAGGGCCGAGCGCAGCATGGCCGCGCCATAACCCGTGACCGCGCAATGCCGGATAAAGGCGGCGTTTGGAACGGACTTCAAGATGTCGAGAATGACCCTGCGGGCCGCGCCCAGGGCATCACCCCGGCCCCAGATGTAGCGGGTGGCCAGCACGTTGGCGTCTTCATCCAGGAGCACGGCCTTGACCGTGGTTGAGCCCATGTCCAAGCCCAGGAACAAAGGCCCGCGCACAGCGGAGATATCTTCCGGCACGACCGGGACCTCGTGCCTGGCGACAAAAGAGTCATATTCCTCCCGGCTGTTGAACAGGCGGGGCATGGACCCGCTGTGTTCGTTGAGCTGGCTCTGATCCAGTTTTTCCAGGCCGGCGAGCAGATCGGAAAAATGCGTGGTTTCACGGCCGTGGGCGGACAGGGCCGCGCCCAGGGCAACAAACTGCTCGGCCCGTTCCGGAAAAATGATGTTTTGGGGTTCAAGCTTGAGAGTTTCGATAAACCGCTGCCGCAACTCGGACAGGAAGTTCAGAGGGCCGCCCAGAAAGGCCACTTTTCCGGTTATGGCCCGGCCGCAGGCGAGGCCTCCGATGGTCTGGTCCACCACGGCCTGAAAGATGGAGGCCGCGATATCGTTGCGGGAAGCGCCTTCATTGAGCAGGGCCACCACATCGGTTTTGGCGAACACGCCGCAGCGCGAGGCAATGGGATAAAGGGTCTGGTGGGATGCGGCCAAGGCATTGAGGCCGGAAGCGTCGGTTTTGAGCAGCACCGCCATCTGGTCGATAAAGGCGCCGGTGCCGCCGGCGCAGGTTTCATTCATGCGCTGGTCAATGCCGCCGGAAAGAAAGGTCAGCTTGGCGTCTTCTCCGCCCAGTTCAATGGCCACATCCGCTTCCGGAATGACCTGGCGTACGGCTGTGCTCGCGGCGATCACCTCTTGCACAAAGGGCAGACCCAGGTGTTCGGACAAGAGCATGGCCCCGGATCCGGTCAGGGTGACCAGCGCTTTGCCGTTTGGAAAATCAGCGCTTATTTCTGAAAGTATTTTGGCCAGACTGCCCTGGATATGCGAGAGGTGGCGTTCGTAGCGGGAAAAGAGGATATTGTCCTCGTTGTCCACCAGGATGGCCTTAATGGTGGTTGAGCCGATGTCCAGCCCCAGACGCAGGGAGCCGGCGTCCACCCGGGGAAAAACGGCGGGCTCTTTGGGGGCCGCGGCCAGATCGGCAGGAAGGAATTGCATAACACACGCTTGGCCGAACCGGGAGAACCCGTCCGGCTGACAGGATTTTTTCTACGCATGGCGTATTTATCAGTTTAATGTAAAATCTAAGCGCAGGCAAGTGAAGAACATGGACTGCCTTTCAGCAAAACCATGCAAAAACAGGGCGAGTGCACTGCACTTGCCCTGTTTGTTTTTACAAGAGACCGCGCGAGTTATGAGCGTTTTAATTCAATGGCCCGCTGCAGCATGGTGTCCGCTGTGGTCACCACTTTGCTGTTAAATTGAAAACCGCGCTGGGTGACGATCATGGTGGCGAATTGTCTGGCCATGTCCACGTTGGACAATTCCAGGCTGTTGCCGTGGATGTTCCCGAAGTTTTCCGTTCCGGCCGTGCCTTCCTGTGCCGGTCCGGACAGGTTGGTGGGCGTGAACATGTTGTGGCCTTCGGCGTGCAGATCCTGCTCGCCGGTAAAGCGGTACAGGGGCACCTCAAAAAGATCCAGGCTACGGCCGTTGCTGTATTGTCCGGAAATAATCCCGTCGGGGTTGACGTTCAAGCGCACCAGCCCGCCCTGCCCGTAACCGTCCTGCGTTCTGAACATATTGGAGGAAGCTCCCTGAAAAGCGGTGGTCAGGTCCCGGGTATTGGCGGGCGGGGGCAAGGAAGCGCCGGCCGTGTAACCGGGCAAATTGGCCGGGTTTGTGCCCACAGCCGCGGCCGTGCCCGAACCGCCGCCGCTGGGCGGGGCCGAGTTCATGCCCAGGTTGAGATTCAAGGCCTGGGAGGTTGTGCCTGTGGGCAGGCCGTTGGCGTCATAGGTTTTAAAGTTGAGTTGCAGGGGGATGCCGGCCGCGCCCACGGCGGTTCCCTGCCACTTGCTCAAATCTCCCACCTCGGCGCCGCTGCCCGTGGGCGTATAGGCGGTCATGTCCTGCAGCAGGCCCGAAGAGGTGAAGGTCATGGTTCCGGCGGCCAGAATGCCCGCGCCTTTGGCGCCGGAGTAATCGGCCCGGCCGTCTTCCTTGGGGTTCATGCCCACCACGTACTGATAAATTTCCCGCCCGTCAGTGGTCGCGTCCACTTTGTCGTAGTAGACCGTAAGCACGTGGGACTGGCCATTTTTGTCATATACCGTGATCTGGTCCTGAAAGCCTCTGCTGGCTTCGCCCAGGGGGGGATCATTCTGGCCGCTCCAATGCCCGATCATGCTGAAGAAAGGATCTGTGGCGCTGCTGGCCATGGTGTCGCTCATGCCCAAGTTGGAGACAAGCTTGGCCGAGGCCGAGGCCTTGGCCGGCATGGTCAGTTGCGCCCGGGTGAGCTGAATGGGCCCGGTTTTGCCGTTGAGCACATAGCCGTTGGGCTCCACCAGGTAACCGTCTTTGTTAAAGCGGAAGTTGCCGGCCCGGGTGTAGGCGATGTTGCCGCCGTCATCGCTCACCCTGAAAAAGCCCTTGCCGGAAATGGCCATATCCATGGCGTCATTGCCCAGTTGCAGGGTGCCGTCTTCGTAAAAACGGGTGGAAATGGCGCTGAGCTTGACCCCGTGCCCCTGCTGGGAGAGGTTGGTCACGTTGTTGCTGGGCGCGGTCTGGTAGGAGTTGTACAGGTCCTGGTACAGGCCCATGCGCTCTTTAAAGCCGACGGTGTTGACGTTGGCCAGGTTGTTGGCCACCACCTGCATGCCGTCGCCCAGGGCGATCATGCCTACCGCGCCGATATACAGAGAACTCATCATGGCTTTCTTCTCCCGGAGCTTAGCGGGATCCAAACCGCGACCGGCAGGCCGCGCCGTGCCGAAGCGGCCGCGAGAGCCGCAAAAACGCTGCTGAACAAGAGTATGGATATCATGCTGTTTGCCTCATGGGGAAAAATATTCC
>JAVBRZ010000181.1:0-10812 GCA_031547425.1 Desulfovibrionaceae bacterium | reverse complement strand
TGGACGCCGGGGCCACGCGCATTGACGTCAACCTGGACCAGGGGGGGCTGGCCGGGCTTACCGTGCGCGACAACGGGCGGGGCATCCCGGCCGCCGAACTGGAACTGGCCGTGTCCAGCCATGCCACCAGCAAACTGCGTTCCCTGGCCGAGTTAATGGCCATCAACACTTTGGGTTTTCGTGGTGAAGCTTTGCCGTCCATCGGCTCGGTGAGTCTTTTGCGGGTCACCTCCCTGGCCGCGCTGGCGGAAGGCGAGGACGGCCCGGCGCCCGAGGCCGCGTTTATTGAACTGCGCTTCGGCAATGTCAGTGCGCAAGGCGCGGCGGCTTTGGACCAGGGCACTTTGGTGGAGGTGCGCGAGCTGTTCGCCAATATTCCGGCCAGGCTGAAATTTATGAAAACCCCGGCCACGGAACTCAAGCATTGCCGCGAAGTGCTGGAGCGGCTGGCCCTCAATTATCTGGACGTGGGATTTCGCCTGTACAGCGAAGGCCGGGAAATATGCAACTTCCCGCCCGGCCAGACTTTGGCGGAACGCCTGGCCGCCATCTGGCCCCCGGAAATTGTGGAGGCCATGCAGGCGCTGCACTTTACCCGCGACGGGCTGGCCGTGTCCGGCCTGGCGGGCGACCCGGCCATGGCTCAGCCCAAAAGCGACCGGCTGCTGTTTTATGTCAACGGCAGGCCGGTGCGGGACCGTATTTTGCCGGCCGCTGTGCGCCAGGCTTACAAAGGCAGGCTGGTGGGCAAGGAATGCCCGCAGGCGGTTATTTTCGTGGATCTGCCGCCCGAAGAAGTGGATGTCAATGTGCACCCGGCCAAGGCGGAGGTGCGCTTTCGCGACGAGCGGGCGGCGTTCAGCGTGGTGCACAGGGCTGTGGAACGGGCGGTGGAGCAATTCTCCAGCAGGTTCACAGGCCAGGCCCAGGCGGGGCTTGCGGCGGACGCCGCCCGCCGGCCAGGCTTTTGGGGCCGGGCGGACAGCGTAGCGGGCTTATGGCCATTGGGCAAGGCGAGCGAGCCTCTTGCCGCGCCGGAAACCTTTGTTTTTCCCGTTCCTGGCGCGGAGCCCGAATTTGCGCCCCGCCCGGAAAGCAGCGCGGGCAATTTGCTGCAGGAACAAGACTTTCAAAAGGCCGGGCCTCGCGCCGGCGGCGGTTTGGCGGAAGCTTGTCTCGGCTACGGCCGGGAAGGCGCGGAAGCGGAACTCTTGCCGGCCGGGGAATTTTTGCCGGACAGGGAAACTCCGCCCCCGCATGAACGCCCCGAACAGGGGGCGGAAACGCCGGCCGCGTCTTTGCCCGACCTTAGGTACTTGGGGCAGGTCGCAGACACCTATCTGGCGGCGGCTTTAAACCGGGACAGCCTGCTCTTGCTGGACCAGCACGCCGTGCACGAAGCTGTGTTGTACGCCCGCTTGCGCGAGCGCGGCCTGTCGGGCGAGAGCCGTCCCCTGGCCATGCCCCTGAGCCTCAACCTGCATGCAACGGAAATGGAACAACTGGAGGCGCAATGGGAGCATTTTGCGGCCCTGGGGTTCAAGCTTAGCCGGGACGGGGAGTTTGTCGTAGTCCTGGAAGGCGTGCCGCCGGATCTTTCCGCCGGCGAGGCGCGGGAGTTTTTGCGGGAAGTTTTATCCGGCCGCGTGGAAGGCCTGGAGGATTTATGGGCCATGATGGCCTGCAAGGCTGCGGTTAAAGCCAAGGCCGCGCTTACCGGGGACGAGGCCCGCGAGCTGTTGCGGCAGTGGGCGGAAAATCCGGCCGCGCGCTATTGCCCGCACGGCCGCCCCACAGCGGTGGTCCTCTCGCGCGCGGATCTGGAAAAATTGTTTAAAAGGCGGACCTGAACCGGGCCCGCTGAGCGTGGCGCGCTATGCCCAGGGCTGGCTGCAGTGTTCCAATAGGTTGTTCACCCTGTGGCGAAAGGCGCCTTATCAACCGGAGAAACGCGCGGGCAAAGCATGCTCTGTCCGCGCGTTTTTTGAGGAGCGGTTGGGATTTTATGTTCAGGCCGTTCCGGACTTCTTGCTGTTGATCAGGGTGACCAGTTTGGAGCTTAACCGGGACAGGTCCGGTTTGGCAAACTGCGCGTCCGCGCCCACGGATTCGCCCTTGTGCACCAGGCGGTCGGTAATCAGCGAGGAGAACAGGGCCACGGGCAGGCTTTTGAGCACCGGATCGGCCTTGATGTTTTTGCACAAGCTCAGGCCATCCATGCTGGGCATTTCAATGTCGGTGATCACTCCGTCCACGTAATCGGTGATGGGCCGCTTGTCCTCTTCCGCCTGGCGCTTCAGGTCGAGCAGCAGTTTCCAGGCGTCGCCGCCGTTGTCTTTCTGCATAACCCTGAAACCGCCGCCGCTTTCCAGCAGGTCTTTGACCAAAACGCGGATGCTGGCCGAGTCGTCGGCATGCACAATATTGTAGACTTTGGAGGCGTCCATGATCTGCTTGGGCGCGGTGTAGGTGATGGCCAGATCCGGGTTGAGGTCGGCCACGATTTTTTCCATGTCCAGCACAAAGGCCACCCTGCCTTCCAGGTGCACCACACCGGTGATGGCCGCGGAACTGACATGCTGCAGAAACTCTCCCGGCGGCTCCACGGCCTGCCAGCTTAAGCGGTGAATGCGGTTGACTCCGGACACCAGAAAGGCCGTGACCACGTGGTTGAATTCCGTGACAATGATTTTGGGTTCTTCTTTTTCCACGCGGTTTTTCTTGAGATAGGCCGCCAGATCAATAAGCGGCACCACTCGTCCGTCGCGATATTTAAAAGCCCCCCGCACGCAGGGATCGTGGGAATTTGGCATGGTGGTGATGGGTTCCATGCGGATGATTTCCAGCACCTTGGCCACGTTGACGCCGTAGTTGCCGCGGTAGCCGTCCTCTTCGTCGATGTAGAATTCGACCACTTCCAGTTCGTTGGTGCCGGCTTCGAGCAAAATATTGGTCTGAGGCATGACTGATTCACCTAAAAAAATGAGAAATTAACGCGCGGAAAAACCGCCTAGCCTGGACAGCCTATAGTTTTGAGTAAAATAGTCAATGTTTTTATATAAAAAATAACAGCCTATGGAAACCCGGCGGGCGGCGAAAAGGCTTGTAATCGGAATCCATTGCAGTATATACCAAGTTGCGCGCCAAAAGCGCCGTGGAGAACGGGCCTGAATGCGTAAGCAGGACGGGATTGCCGTCCGCGTGCCCGGTGGCGGCGTGGGCGGCCGGCAGCGCTTTTGCCGCCAGGCCGGCTGCGAATGCCGGTTTGCCCCGGTGGGGAGCGCGGGTGAATTGGGCGCCCGGGCAAAAGGATTTTGGGCGCTGTATTGAACGGGACGAAGTATGAGCGGAATTTTTTACGGTATCGGCGTGGGCCCGGGCGACCCTGAATTGATCAGCCTCAAAGCGGTACGCGCCTTGGCCGGCACAAAGCGTATTTTCGCGGCGTCCTCGCCCAAAAATGATTACTCTCTGGCCTTGCGCATTGCCGAAGAGCACTTGGCGGCGGACAGCGTGATCGAACTTTTACCCTTTCCCATGACCCGCGACCGGGAGGCGTTGGAAAGCGCCTGGCGCGACAACGCCCGCCGCGTGCTGGAGGTTTTGCGCCAGGGCGAGGACGCGGTGTTTCTTACCCTGGGAGACCCGCTCATTTACAGCACTTTCGGCTATCTGGCCCGCACCGTGCGCGCTTTGGAGCCGCGGGCGGATATTCGGATCATACCCGGCATCACCTCATTCCAGGCCGCGGCTGCGGCCACAGGCCAGGTCCTGTGCGAAGCCGGCGAAAACCTGCTCCTGGTTTCGGGCCTGGACGAGCAGGCCACAGCGGCCAAAACCCTCAGCGAGCCCGATAATATCGTGATTTTAAAAGTATACAAAAATTTTCAAAAGCTGCGCGGCCTGTTGCTGGAGCAGGGGCTTAACGATAAATGCACATTTGTGTCCCGCCTGGGGCTTGATGGGGAAACTATTTGCCGCAAACTGGATGCGGCGCCGGATAAGCCAAACTATTTATCCATGTTGCTGGTTAACAAACGCGGGGCCGGCAACGGGCGTTGCGAGGAGTGAGCAGCGCCCCGCTGCGGAGCGGAGGCCGGCGGCGGGCCTTTTGCCTGACGCTGTTCTTGTGTTTGTGCGCAGCCGCTTTAGCGGTCGCGGCCGTGAAAAATCTGGGGAAGGTTATGTCTGATCCGGCGCTGGGACTGGAGTTGCCGGCTGATCTTAAGTTTGATCGCCTGGTGGTGGACAAGGAAGCCAGGTCGCTTACGGCTTATGCCAAAGGCGAGGCTGTGCGCCGCTATCAGATCGCCCTGGGCTGGGCTCCGGAAGGGCACAAGCGGATGGAGGGAGACGGTAAAACCCCGGAAGGCATATATTTTGTGGACAGCAAGAACCCCAACAGCCGTTATTATAAAAATTTGGGCGTGTCCTACCCCAATGCGGAGGATCGCGCGGCCGCGGCCGACTTGGGCGTCAGCCCCGGCGGGGAGATCAAGATTCACGGCCTGCCGGAGGGACAAGGACATTTGGGTGGGGTGCACTGGGTGCGCGACTGGACGGCCGGGTGCATTGCCGTATCCAACGAGGAAATTGACGAACTCTATGGGCGCACGCCTGTGGGAACGCCCATAGAGATCAGGCCGTAGTTCATGCAACGCCCGTTCAGGCGGTTTTGCGCAAAATTGTCAGTGACCTGAACCAAAGGCCCGCCGCGCTGCTCGCGCGCGGGCGTCCACTGCGCTTTGCTTCGTGTGCGCCAGCGCAAATCAACTTTTTTTAAAGTTAATTTGCGCTATTATCCGCCGGAAAGGCGCATCCGTGCTTTCATGGCTCCGCTATTGCTTTTGCATCATGGCCGGCAGATGGTGCACGGTCCAGTCCACAAGGTCTTTGAGGCCCTTTCCCAACACCACGTCAAAAGCATCCATGATGGAGGCAATGCCTTCTCCGCTGGCCTGTTGTTCGTGGCGGGTTTTGAAAATGGCCGTAACCTTGCCGTCGCGCAGGTCAAAAAGGCGTGCGGTGAGGGCGAAGACCGCGGAAAATTTACCGTCCCCGTGGTCGATAATGTTGAACTCGGGAATATACGAGGCCAGGCGGAAATCAGCCAGGAAGCCGTTGGAATCAATGGCGGACACAAAGACGCGGTGATCGGATTCAAACGCGCTGATGATCCAGTTCTGGATTAAATCCGGAACCTGGTTGGTCCAGGTCACGCCTTTCCAGTAGAGGTATTCGCGGTTGTTGACCAGCAGGGCCACGCGGTTGTTGGCCAGGGCTTCATCGGCCTGGGGCGGGTTGATTCCCAGTTGAATGTTGCCGCTGCTGACTTGCTCGCCCGGGGGGGCCACGGGCAACTCCGGCCGCAGGGCATAGGCGGCCGGCGGCGGGCCGGGGGTGATGCCGCATCCGGCAAAGGCGAGGCAAGACAAAAACATGGCCAGAACCAGGGCGCGGGCGGGCGCGATTTTAAGCGGGTTGTTCAGCGGCATATGATTATCCTCGTTGTGAATATTCTTGTTGAAAGCTAAAGCGCGCTATTGCCCGCTATACTCGGGCAGGGTCTGCCCGAACAGGAAGCGGCGCGGGTCGTTTTCCAGTTTTTCCGTTAAGCGGGTGATGGCGTGGACCATCAGCCTGGCGTCGACCATGAGGCGGCGGAAGTCGTCCACGCCGTCCCGGGAAAATTTTTCCATGCCCGGCGCGGCAGCGGTGGCGACCTTGTCGATCTCCTTCATGGTGTTTTGGAAACTGTGCATGGCCAGGGTGATATCCTTGCCGGCCGGCGCCAGGTCGGTAAGCAGGGCGTTCAACTTTCGCGACGAAGCCTCTAGATGGGCCAGGGTGCTCTCAAAACTGCCCACCCGGTCATTAAGGCTGGTGACCAGGTTATCAAGTCCGGACAGGATGTTCTCTACGGATCGGCGGTTTTTTTCGCTGAAAAAGGTGTCCATGTGCTGCAAAGTGGCATGGGCGCTGGCCAGCACCTGCGGCATGGTGTGAATGATGGCTTGCAGCCCGCCGGTTTCCGATTTGATGATCGGGGCGGGGTTCTCCTCGGAGGGCTCGAGCAGGGGGCTGTGATTGGTGCCGCCGGAAATCATCACCCGGCTGGTGCCGGTCAGGCCTTGCGCTTCCAGGGTGGCCACCGAGTTTTCCCGGATGGGCGTGCCTTTATCCACGGAAATTTCCACGTGCACGGCGCCGACATCTTCGGGCGACAGCCGGATGTGGCTTACCTGGCCCACGCGTACGCCGTTGAGCAGCACCGGAGCGGTTACCGACAGGCCGCTGACGCTGCCGTGAAAGTTGATGCCGTAATGCACCTGGACTTTGTCGTCGCTGCTCCCGGCCACCCACAAGATATAGCCAAAGGCGACGGCGATGACCGCCAGGCTGAATACTCCCACCAGGATATAGCTTGCTCTTGTTTCCATGGGTATATGACTCTTTAGTTTTTCCGGCGGCCTGAAATAAGCTTCGTTTTTCTGACGCCCCGCGACCCTTGTCCGTGAGGCTCGCTTGCCTGCGCGCTTGTCTGACGACAGTTTTGCCGCTGGAGGCTTATTTCAGGCCGCCGGGTTGTTTAGGTTTATGTTGCACGCGTTTCCGCCAGCTTTTCTCCGGCCATGAGCGCGGGGCGGCGGCAGCGTGTTTCCCCGGCGATGGATTTGATCCAGGCATTGTCCACATCCAGCAATTCCGCGGTGGGCACCACGGCGATGATGCGTTTTTCGGCCAAAATAGCCACTTTATCACAGATACTGTACAGCGAATCATAGTCGTGGGTGATCATGCAGATGGTCAGGCCCAGATTTTCTTTAAGGCTGAGCATGAGCCGGTCAAACATCCCGGCCGAGACAGGGTCGAGGCCTGTGGTGGGCTCGTCCAGAAACAGCAGGGTGGGGTCAAGCGCCAGGGAGCGGGCCAGGCCCGCCCGTCGGCTCATGCCGCCGGATAGTTCGGAGGGAAACTTCAAACCGGCCTCCGGGGGCAGGCCTGTGAGACTCAGCTTCATGGCCGCGATCTGGTTCATGAATTTATTGGGCAGATTGGTGTATTCCTTTAGCGGGACTTTGATGTTGTCGGCCACCGTGAGAGAGGAGAACAGCGCCCCGCCCTGAAAGACCACGCCCAAGTGTTTGCGCACCAGGAGCAGTTCCTGTTCGTTAAGGCCGGCCAGGGATTTGCCGAAGACGATCACTTCGCCCGCCGCTGGCCGGCGCAGGCCTAAAATGGTGTGCAGCAGCACGGACTTGCCCGAGCCTGAACCGCCGATAATGCCTAAAATTTCACCCTGCCTGATGTCCAGGTTCAAGTCCTTGTGGATCAGGTTGTTGCCGATTTGTGAGGTAATGCCCCGCAAGGAAACCAAGATGTCGCTGTCAGCCATACGTATCCCCGTTTATATCTCAATGGCCGAGAAAAAGATGGCAAACACGGCGTCAATGATAATGACCAGAAAAATGGACTTGACCACGGACTTGGTGGTCAGCCGGCCTACGGACTCGGCGCTGCCCGTGACCTGATAGCCGTGAAAGCAGCCTACCAGGGCGATGGCCGCCGCAAAAAAGGGAGCTTTAATCAGGCCCACATAGAAATTGTTGATGCTGGCCGTTTCCTGCATACGGGCGAAAAAAGAGGCGAAATCCAGATCCATGGTCACCAGAGAGGCAATGGCCCCGCCCATGATCCCGGCCAGATCGGCCACCACAATGAGCACGGGCAGCATGATCATCAGGCCGAGCACGCGGGGAATGACCAGAAGTTCCATGGGTTCCAGGCCCATAACCCGCATCGCGCTAAGCTCCTCGTTGGACTTCATGGCCCCGATCTGGGCGGTAAAGGCCGAGCCCGAGCGCCCGGCCACCACAATGGCCGTGAGGATGGGACCCAGTTCGCGTAAAGTGGCGATTTCCAGCAGGTTGACCGCAAAGACCTGGGCGCCGAACTTGGCCAGTTGGGCCGAGCCCATGTACACAATGACCAGGCCGATGAGAAAGGACAGCAGGGAAACAATAGGCACGGCGTTAACCCCGGTGTCTTCCATGTGGCTGACCAGCGAGATTACGCGGATTCTGGCCGGTTTGACTAAAGACGCGCCGAGGCAGGTAAGCATGTGCCCGCTGAAGCTTAGCAATTGCAAGGCTTCACGGGTTTGCTCAAAAAGGACTTCGCCCATATGGTTGAGCAGAAAGATGATTTTTGAACCTTTGGCGGCTTTGGGCAGATCCTGGGTCACTTCGCGCATGCGGCGCAAGAGGTCCTGGTGCGTGTCCTGGCCGGCGGCCACAAACGTTTCCCCGCCCTTTTCACGAATACGGTTTTCCAACTCCACGATCAGCCGCGCTCCGGCTGTGTCCAGCAGGGAGACGGCCTCGGCGTCAATGTTTACCCGGCCGCCGGCGGGCAAGTTCATATCCCGCAATTGCCGGGAGACTCCGGCGATATGCAGCACGGTCCAAGCGCCCGAAAGCTTGAGCGTGAGGTTTGTTCCCGCGCCGCTCAACACCACCTGGGGCGGCGAGAGCCGGGTATCGTTAAGATAAGATTCGGACACGGCATGCTCGCGGGTTAGAAGGTTGCTTTTAGGCCGTGGGCTCCAAGTTGCGCGCGTCGCCTGATTGATACAGGCAATGTAAATATTGCCCGCAGTAAGTCAACTAACATAGCTGTGGGAATATGGCAAACCAGACGACGATCAGGGGGGAGGCGAATTTGTGCCCGCGTTGTGAGGAAGGGCTTGCGGCGGCGCGGCCCGCCTGGGGGCGGAGCCGGTTTCCAGTTGCGCCTCGGACAGGCGCACAAAAATTATGCCCCGGGCCAGAAGTTCGGGCAAAACCTGGCGCAGGCCGTCATAAGTGCCGCTTTTGGGACGGTTGAAGTGTAGGATGACGATGTCGCCGTCGCGGACGCCGCGCAGGATGGCGGCCACTTTGGCCGCGGGCAGGGTGCCGCCGGCATCGCCGATGACCGAGAAGCCGGCCGCCCTGAAACCGAGGGCGGCGACAATTTTTAAGGCCACGTCGTCATAATGGGCTGTGCCGGAACGGAAAAACAGCGGCTGTTTGCCCGTGAGTTCCCTGAGGCGCAGCGCGCCGGACTCCACTTCGCGAGCGGCCGCGCCGGGCGAGGCGGTGCCAGTGAGCCCGTACGCTTCGCGGCCGTTGACGGACAGAGGCTTATGCTTGAGGCCGTGGTTTTCCAGCTCAAACAACGGGTTGGCGGCCAGGGCCAGGGCCACGGCCGGGTTGGCGTTTATCCAGCGGGCGTTGAGAAACAGTGTGGCCGGAATATTGAGTTCTCCGAGCAGGTTGATGATGCGCAGGTCCACGGCGTTGCCCGCCCCGCCGCCGCAGGCGTCCAGGGTTAAGGCCACCCGGACGCGGCCGTCGCTTGATCGCGCGAAATGGGTATAGATGCCGGGCAAGCTGTCGCCCCAGGCTTTGGGGGTGTGGCCGGTGAAGCACAGATCAATGAGGCGGTATTTTTCCTCAAGAACCTCGGGCAAGAAAGCCCCGACATCGCAATCCCGGGCCCGTGCCGGGGTGGAAGGGAAGCTCGCGGCCAGGCAGACCGCCAGAACCAACAATTTTAAAAATATAAGACGCGGCATGGGGCTGTTTCCGGCTATCCGGCTTTGGCCCCGGCCTGGCTTTTGGTCAGGGCGTCAAACACGTCTTTGGCGTTGTAGCTGCTGCGCACCAGGGGCGCGGAGAATACATGGGGGATGCCCCGTGCGGCGCCATATTCGGCATACGCCGCAAACACGTCGGGGTGCACATAGCGCTGCACGGGCGGGTGCCCGCGCGAGGGGCGCATATACTGGCCCACAGTGACGATGCGGCAGGCGATGCCGGCAAGCGAGTCCAGCACGCCGTGTACGGCCTCATCATCTTCGCCCAGCCCTACCATCAGGCCGCTTTTGGTGATAAACCCGGCCTCTCCGGCCCGGCGCAGCAGTTCCAGGCTTTGCGTAAAATCCGCCTGGGGCCGGATGCGCGGGTAAAGCCCGGGCACGGTCTCCACGTTGTGGTTAAGAATGTCGGGTCCGGCGTTAAGCACGGTGCGCAGGTCTTTGGCGCTGCCTTTGAAATCCGGAATGAGCACCTCAATGACCGTGTGGGGCAGAGCGGCGCGCACGGCCTTGATGGTGGCGGCGAAGTGCCCGGCCCCGCCGTCGGGCAGGTCGTCGCGGGTTACGGAGGTGACGACCACGTGCTCAAGACCCAGTTTGGCCGTGGCTTGGGCCACGCGTGACGGCTCTTCGGGATCAAGGGGCGCAAGTTCGCCGGCGCCAATATTGCAAAAAGCGCAGGAGCGGCTGCACACCCCGCCCATGATCAAAAAGGTGGCTGTATGGCGCGAGTAGCATTCGAAAATATTGGGGCAGCGGGCGCTGCGACAGACCGTGTGCAGTTTGAGGTCGTTGATCAGGCCATCGGTTTGGCTGAAGCAGCCCGTTTTGGGCAGGGACACGCGCAGCCAGGGCGGCAGGCGCAAATAGCCGGGCTCGATTTCCCGCAAGGGCTTGGGGGGATCGGCTTGCAGCGGTTTTGCAATTTCGCTCCGCTGGGTTTCAGGCAAGCCCCGGCTTACCCGCAGGGGAGGCAGGCCGTAATAGTTTTGAAACTCTTCCACAAAGGCGGCTTTGACTTCAGCCATGCCGACCTTTTCCGAGCCCAACTCGCGGTGCAGGGAAGTCACTGTGGCGTCGGGCAGGCCGCAGGGCGTGATCAGGTCGAACAGCGACAAATCGTTGTAAACGTTAAGGGCCAGGCCGTGATAGGTCACCCGACGCTTGACCGC
>JAVBRZ010000030.1:0-5288 GCA_031547425.1 Desulfovibrionaceae bacterium | reverse complement strand
GAGCAGCAGGCGCTCCCCTGCCGTGTGTACCGAACAGGCATAGTCGCCGCGTTCTTCCAGGGTCTGCAACTGTTCCAGCCAGGCCGCGGCCTGGCCCTCGAAAGTCATGCTCGCGGGAAAGCCCAGCAAGCCGGCCACAGCGTCAAACAAACGCCCGCAACTGCTGGTGCGGCTGACATTGACATCCTGATGCAGCATTTGGCGGAGCAGGGCCGCCTCCGCCTGCCCGGCCTCATCTTTGACCCAGTGGCAATGTTGCGGCGCGGGCTCTTCAATGCCCAACTGGCTGAGCAGGCTTTGGGCCATGCGCCAGGGGGCGCGGGCCGCCGCGTCGCCGCCGGGCAGGGGCATGAGCGAAAGGTGCCCCAGGCGGCAATAGTTGCTGTCCCCCGCGTTGTGGCGGTCATCCAGGGTTGCGCCCGCGCGGTTGTCAATGAGCAGCAGTTCGCCGCCCCAGATGGTTTCATCATCGCCCAGGCCCGTGCCGTCCAGTGCCAGACCCAGGATCCGGCCCAGGACTCCGTGTTCGGCGGCCACGCCGAAAATATGGGCCGCATGGTGCTGCACGCCGTAACAAGGCAGGCCGCTGTCCAGGGCCAGGCGCGTGGACAGATAGTCCGGGTGCAGATCGTGAATGGCCGCTTTTGGTTGCAGGTCCAGCAGACGGCACAGATGCCCCTTGGCTTCCTCGAAAAAGACCTGATTTTCCAGGCAGTCCAAATCGCCCACATGCTGGCTGACAAAGGCTTCGTTGCCCCGGCACAGGCAGAAGGTGTTTTTTAACTCCGCGCCCACAGCCAGCAGCGGCGCGCCCCGCCCGGACGAGCCGGGCAGCCTGATCGGACGTGGCACAAAGCCGCGCGCCCGGCGTAAAAATTGGATCTGGTGCGGCCCGTCAATGTTTTCATCCTCCGGCACGACCCGGAGCACGGAATCATCCACCCGAGCCAGGATATCGCGGTTGTGCAGCAGGAAAAAATCCGCATACCCGGCCAGCTTGGCCAGGGCTTCGTTGTTGTCCATACAGATCGGCTCGCCGGAAGGGTTGCCCGAAGTCATGACCAGTACTGAAGGGGAAGGGATGATTTCGCGGAAGGCGTTCATGAGCAGTTGATGCAGCGGAGTGTAGGGCAGCATGATGCCCAGCTCCTGGCAATCCGGGGCCAGGTATTGGGACAGGATAAAGCGGCTGCGCTTGGCGCACAGCACCACCGGCGCCTCGGGCCCGGTCAGGAGTTCAGCCTCGGCGGCGCTGACCCGGGCGATGGCGCGGGCGGTGGATAAATCCGGCGCCATGAGCGCCAGAGGCTTGTGGGGGCGGTGCTTGCGCTCCCTCAATCTCAAGACCGCTTCGGAGTTGCCCGCGTCACAGGCGAGGTGAAAACCTCCCAGGCCTTTGAGCGCCACGATTTTGCCTCTGGCCAGAGCCATGCCGGCGGCTTGCACGGCGGCTTCGGCTTCGCTCAGCAATGCGCCCTGGGCGTCATGAAAGCTGACTTTGGGTCCGCACACAGGGCAGGCTGTGGGCTGGGCATGAAAGCGCCGGTTTTTCGGGTTTTCGTATTCCCTGGCGCAGTCCGGGCATAGCGGGAAACCGGCCAGGCTGGTGTTGGGCCGGTCATAGGGAAGGCTGCGGGTAATGGTATAGCGCGGCCCGCAATTGGTGCAGTTGGTGAAAGGATAGTTGAAACGCCGTTCGCCTGAATCGGCGATGTCGCGGCCGCACTCGGGGCACATGGCCACGTCCGGGGAAACGAGCACGCCATGGGCCGGCGCGTTCTGGCTGTCGGCAATGGTAAAGCCCTGCTCGCCAGGTTGCGCTGGGATGTCCGCCACCCGCATGTCGGTGATTTTGGCCAGAGGGGGCAGTTCCGAACGCAGGGCCATCACAAAGGCCACAAGCCCGGCCGGTTCGCCCTGCACTTCCAGATTCACGCCTTCCGTGGTGTTGCGCACAAACCCCGTAAGGCCCAACCGCTCGGCCAAACGATAAACAAACGGCCTGAAGCCGACGCCTTGAACTTGCCCGCTGATAATGTAGCTTTGTCGTATTAAGGAACTCATGCCGTCATTATATCAATAAACCAGACGACAAGCCAGCTTTGAGAATAAGGCGCGACACACCGGCCCGGTTTACTTGCGCCGTTCCCAGAGACGCATTTCTTTCATAAGTTTGCGGCGTTCACGTTGCAATCCTTTGCACACCAGAGCCGTACCTTTTTTATAACCGTATTTTTCGCGATAGCTTTCCGGGGTAAGTCCGTGTTCAGCCAAATGCTTTTTGGTGATCACCTTCAGTATTTTGCCGCATTCCACGCAAACAATGCTGTTCTCTTTTATGGCTTTGGATGGGTCAATGGCCGGCTCGTTCATGATGGCGCTTTCCCCTTCAGACAGCGCTTTTAAGCCACAACACAGTTTTTGCACCATTGTAGTCATTTCATCCGTGGTCATCTCTCGAACAGCGGCCTGGCACTTTACTAATTCCAATGCTTCTTTGAAATGATTGTTCATTTGCAAGATTCCTTCATGTTTTTTTAAGCTTCTGCATATGCTATAGTCCTTTGTTAAGAGTAAGTAGATAATAACCAGAAGTCAAATAAATACGGAAGAATCGCTTCAAGCGCTTTTCGAGCCTGCCGCAAATTGCGATTGATACGGAGGGCGGGTGTGGATTTTCTCCGCCAAACACTATATTGTCAGTCCATGAGCAGGAGGCGACATGAAATATATAATTTTTGAGGATTTTTCCGGCGAGCCCGCGGCCTTTTTATTTCCGCAGCGTGTGGACCATGCGGACATGCGCGAACAAATGCCGTATGCCAAGGTTCTGTCTGCAGGCTGGGTGGCTTTTGGCGGCGGGCGCTTTGTTTGCACGGGCGGCTCCCTTGAGCTTAATGTCCAGGCCAGGCCGGAAGACGTGGCTATCATTGCCGGCCAGTTCATCTCGGAACAGTCATTTTAGCTTTCCGCCCCTTCGTTGCCTTTAAGCGTGTAAGACACAATTATGACTAGAACTCATTCCCCTTGCAACGAAAAAGCGAGATTTGTGACAGTGGCAAGGCAACAGGACAAAAGACGACGAGAACGTAACCAGTCCTGCGGTAAGGAGGCTTTTGGCCTGTTAACGCGGCCAATGGCGCAAAGCTCGCTTGTGCAGTCAAGGGGAACTGGGAAATGAGTTCTAAAGCCATGCTCATTGCCGCGCCCATGAGCGGCAGCGGAAAGACTTCGATCTGCCGGGGGCTTGTGGCTGCGCTGGCCGGGGGCGGAGCGGGTGGTGCGTTGAAAGTCCAGGCTTTCAAGATGGGTCCGGACTATCTCGATCCTCTGCACCTGGAAGCGGCGTCTGGGGCGGCCTGCTATAACCTGGACCCCTGGATGATGGGCAAAGAGGCCTGTCGGGAGCTTTTTGAGCGCAACACGGGCCGGGCCGGCGGCCCTGATCTGGCCGTGGTGGAAGGGGCCATGGGCTTGTACGATGGCCCTGATCCCGCCTCCAATGCCGGGTCCAGCGCGGACTTGGCCAAACTGCTGGGCATTCCGGTGCTGTTGATCGTTGATATCGCCGGGCAGGCGCGATCCGCCGCCGCTGTGGTCAAGGGTTTTTTGGATTTTGACCCTGAGCTGCGCGTGGCGGGGGTGATTTTAAACCGGGCCGGGAGCAAAAACCATGCGGCCTTGGTCACCGCGGCCCTGGCCGAGGCTTTGCCGCAAGTGCCGGTTTTCGGTTGCCTGCCTGTGCGCGGGGAGTTGGATCTGCCCGGCCGCCATTTGGGCTTGCGGCCGCCGGGGCCTGAGGCTCAGGATAAGACCGCGGCGTTGGCCCGTTGGGTGGGCGAGCACGTGGACCTTGCGGCTTTGCTGGCCGCGTTGCCGGAGTTGCCGGGCAAGGCGGCGCCGGAAACCAATGCGGATCGGCTGAAAGCTTTAAGCGGTCCGGAATTTGCGCCCGTCAGGCCGCGCCTTGCCGTGAGCCGGGATGAAGCCATGTTTTTTCTGTACCTGGAAAATCTGGAGCGCTTGAACGCCGCCGGTGCGGAATTGGTCTTTTTTTCGCCCCTGGCCGATGCGGCTTTGCCCGATGGCTGCTCCGGGCTCTATCTGTGCGGCGGCTATCCTGAATTATACGCCCGGGAACTGTCCGCCAATCGCGCCATGCTTGACTCCGTGCGCGGCTTCCTCGCCCGGGGTGGGCCGGTGTATGCGGAATGCGGCGGGTATATGTATTTGATGGCCAAGCTTGAAGACGCGGCCGGAGAAGCCTGGCCCCTGGTCGGGCATTTTCCCTGGTCCTGTCGCATGGCGCCTTGCCGCCAGGCCTTGGGCTACCGGGAGGTGCGCGCCTTGGTTCCCTCCTGCCTGGGCCCGGCGGGCACAAGCGCGCGCGGCCATGAGTTCCATTACTCCATGGCTTTTGAGCCGGAACTGGGCCCCATTCCGCCAGCCGACGCTCCAGCGGAGCAAGTCGTCCGCTTGTTCGCGGCCGGCGACGGCGCGGCCCGGAGCCAGCCCCCTCTGGGCGTGCGCCTGGGCTCGGCGGCGGCGTCCTATGCCCACCTGCATTTTGCCTCCAACCCTGACCTGGCGCATAATTTTGTCGCCGCGTGCGCCCGTTTTGGAGCCCGCCATGAACTTGCCTGAACATATAGCCGCGCTCTTGGCCGCGCACGCGCCGGAGGACATCGAGGGGCGATCTCTGGCCCTTATAGATGCGGAAGTTCCCGAGCCCCGCGCTTTCAGCGGGGCGGAGTGGGCTGTGGCCCGGCGTCTGGTTCACACCACAGCGGATTTTGAGCTGCTGAATCACCTCAAATTCACGCCCGGCGCGGCACAGGCCGGAATCGCGGCTTTGCGCGGGGGCGCCGCCATTTTTACAGACACGGCCATGGCCGCAGCGGGCCTCCCCGCCAGGCGCCTGGAGCCCCTGGGCTGCACGGTGACCTGCCTGCTGCGTTTGCCGACCGTGGCTGAAGTTGCAAAAGCGCAAAGAATCACTCGCAGCCTCGCCGCTGTGCGCGTGGCCGGGCCGCTGCTGGACAAGGCCGTGGTGGCCATCGGCAATGCGCCAACCGCCCTGCTTGGTTTGCTGGCCCTTATGGAAGCCAACGGCGATATCCGGCCCGCCCTGGTCGTCGGCATGCCCGTGGGCTTTGTGAATGCTCTGGAATCAAAGGAATTATTGCAAAAATACAATATTCCAAGTATTGTCATCCAAGGCCGCAAGGGAGGATCCCCTCTGGCCGCGGCCACGGTTTACGCGCTGGCGGATCTAGCGCTGCAAGAAT
>JAVBRZ010000108.1:0-3143 GCA_031547425.1 Desulfovibrionaceae bacterium | reverse complement strand
AGACCTGGCCCCATCCCAAGCTGCTGGTCATCAACTACCCCCACAACCCCACCGGCGAAGTCACCAGCCTGGAGTTTTTCCAGAAGGTGGTGGATTTCGCCAAGGAACACAAAATGTGGGTCATCCACGACCTGGCCTATGCGGATCTCGTGTTTGACGGCTATGTGGCCCCCAGTTTCCTGCAGGCCAAGGGCGCCAAGGATGTGGGCGTGGAATTCTTTTCCATGTCCAAAAGCTATTCCATGGCCGGCTGGCGGGTGGGCTTTTGCGCGGGCAACCGCGAGATGATCCATGCTCTGACCAGAATCAAGAGCTATTTGGACTACGGCATGTTCCAGCCCATCCAGATCGCCACGGCCGTGGCCCTCAACGGGCCGCAGGATTGCGTGACTGAAATCGCCGATGTTTACCGCCAGCGCCGGGATGTGCTTATCGAAGGGCTCAACCGCATCGGCTGGGAAGTGCCCGCGCCCAAGGCTACCATGTTTGTCTGGGCCCAGATTCCGGAAGCCTTCCGGCATATGGGTTCGGTGGAATTTGCCAAGTTGCTGGTGCGCGAGGCCAAGGTGGCGGTTTCGCCGGGCCTGGGTTTTGGCCCCTTTGGCGATGATCATGTGCGCTTTGCGCTCATTGAAAACGCGCATCGCACCAAACAGGCGGTCAAAGGCATCAAAAAAGCGCTGTCCGGCGGCATTTGTTCAGCCGAGGAATAACGCGGCGCGTGGCTTAAAATATTGTAGTTGAAAAATAACGCACTTGAAGAGAGGTAAAGCAAACGCCATGAATCAAGCACCGCTGTCTATCGGCCTGGCCGGATACGGCACTGTGGGTTCCGGTTTGGCCGAGGTTCTGCACACCAACAAAGCCGGCATTTTGCGGCGCCTGGGGCGGGAAATCCGCATTAAGCGCGTTTTGGAGCGCGATCAGGACAAAGTCAGGCAAAGTCCGTTTCTGGACAAAAACGTGGGCGTGAGCACTGACCCCGCGGATATGTACAATGACCCGGACCTCGCTCTGGTGGTGGAACTGATGGGCGGCATTGATTTTCCGGCCAAGGTCATCCGGGGCGCTCTGGAGGCGGGCAAGCATGTGGTCACGGCCAACAAGGCCCTGCTCGCCGAAGCTGGCACGGAGCTGTTCGCCCTGGCCGCGCAAAAAGGGCTGTCGCTCGGCTATGAAGCCAGCGTGTGCGGCGCCATTCCCATTGTGCAGGCCCTGCGCGAAAGCCTGGCCGGCAATGAAGCGGTCAATGTCATGGGCATTTTGAACGGCACCTCCAACTTTATTCTTTCGGAAATGAGCACCAAAGGCATGCCGTTTGACGTGGCGCTCAAGGAAGCGCAGGAATTGGGCTATGCCGAGGCCGTGCCCACTCTGGACATTGAAGGCATTGATGCGGCGCACAAGCTGGCCCTGCTCATCCGCCTGGCGTACGGCGTGGACTATCCTTTTGCCCAGTTGCCGGTTTCCGGCATTAAGGGCATGGACCCCATGGACATCGCCTTTGCCCGTGAATTCGGCTACCGCATCAAACTGGTGGGCCAGGCCCGCAGTGTGGACGGCCGCATTGAAGCCGGCGTGTTTCCCACTCTGGTGCACCATACCCAGCTTATGGCCCGCGTGGGCGGCGTGTATAATGCCGTGCGTGTGGAGGGCAACGCTTCCGGACCCATTTTCATGCACGGCCGGGGTGCGGGCGGCGTGCCCACCGGCTCGGCGGTGCTGGCCGACATTATGGCCGTGGCCCGCAACTGCCCGCCCAACAACACCGGCTTTGTGGAACAAGTGTTGCCCCCGGCCGATATTTTCCCTACTGACGAGGCCGTGAGCCAGTTCTATCTGCGAGTGATGGTGCCGGACAAACCCGGCGTGCTGCGCGATTTGGCCGGGTGCATGGCCGAGGAGCAGGTCAGCGTGGCCCAGGCCATCCAGAAGGAGCAGAACCCCGAATCCGTGCCCATCGTGTTTATGACCCACGAAGCCACAGCCAGGTCCATGCACCGCTCTATTGACAAAATGACCGAGCGCGGGCTGCTGCTGAAAGCCCCGGTGCTGTTCCGGGTGCTGGGCTCCGGGCATTAGGCCTGGAAGGCTTTGAGTAAGTGAAAGAGGGAGCGTGCCGCTGACAAAGGCGGCACGTTCCTTTTTTATTCCCTGGCCTTTCGCGTGCCGGGACTGTCGTGGGTGCTGATATAAAGCATATAAAACCCGTCCCCATAAGAATCTGGAGCTGGAATAAGCGTAAGCAGGGCGGCATCGGTAGCCCAGGCGACCGCCAGTCCATCGGCTCTGAATGCGCCTTCTCCCAAACAGCTGCTTATAAACTTTTCGAGCTTGCCTCTATCCGCAGCGTAAATAAACACATATATTTCCTTGATCCGCCCGTTGTCCGCATAGAAGGCGACATCGTTAGCCAGCACGCCGCCCATGGTCCGGGCCGAGTTATAGCGGAAGGTATAAGGAACATAAGTTCCCCCCGCATCTTGAGCCTCGGGATCCACAGGCACAAGGTTTGGGTGGTCGCCCGGCTTATCATTGAGCCGAATGCCCAGAATGACGGGCATGGGCTTGGCCGTTAAATCCGTGGACGTGTTTTCAATTCGCGTGCCGCCGCCGGCCTTAATTTCCGCATCTGCGGATTCCCTCAGATCGCTATAGGCGATATTGACCAGCACGGCGTTTTCCATGCGGCGTGTGTCCGTATAATAGCCCTCGGCCTTCCATACCTGCCTGCCTTCATTATTATTGATAACGGGTTGTCCGTGCTGCTTGACGAGGCGGGCGTGAAGAGTTTCAAAATCTTTGAAGGACATGTCAAACATGGAGCCCCTGACGAGTCCGTCCTTGGCTACAAAGTAAGTATTGGAAACAGGCAGTCCCTGGTATGCAAGATTTTTTGCCTCGGGCAGGCGATATAATCTCAATCCGGCCGGCATTTCCCCGGCGGCCTCGCGCACCTCGCTCAAATCTTTATATTTACTGACCTTGTCTCCCAGGCGCACTCCGAGCACCACAGGCCCTGCGCCGGCCTGAGAAGACTCCATAATCTCCTGCTCGGCTGGATCTTCATGAACAAGCGCGATTACAATTTTGTTGAATTTTTCCGAGCCTGTTGTATACGGCATTTTCGGCATTATAATTAT
>JAVBRZ010000096.1:0-6746 GCA_031547425.1 Desulfovibrionaceae bacterium | reverse complement strand
GAAGACGTGGTCGCCGCGGTGAAAATGCTGGCCCCCACCTTTGGAGGCGTCAATCTGGAAGACATCAAGGCCCCGGAATGCTTCGGCATTGAGGAGGCATTGATCGACGCCCTGGATATCCCGGTCATGCACGATGACCAGCACGGCACGGCCATTGTTATCGGTGCCGGGCTGCTCAACGCTTTGGAAATCACGGGCCGTTCCCCCAAGGACTGCACGGTGGCGCTTATGGGCGCGGGCGCGGCGGGCATTGCCGCGGCCAAGTTTTTGCTGGCCCTGGGCTTTAAGCGCGAGCATGTCACTTTGGTGGATTCGCAAGGTCCGGTCTGGCAAGGGCGGGGACCGCTTTCTTCGGAAAAGGCGATTTTCGCCGGGGACCAGGACCCTGGCGATCTCGCAGCGGTTTTGCGCGGCGCGGATTGCTTCATCGGCTGTTCGGTGCGCGATGTGCTTACCCCGGAAATGATCAAGGGCATGGCTCCCCGGCCCATCATTTTCACCTGCGCCAATCCGGATCCGGAAATTGCCTATGATCTGGCCAGGGCGGCCCGGCCCGACGCCATTCTGGCCACGGGGCGCTCCGACTACCCCAACCAGGTCAACAATGTTCTGGGATTTCCTTTTATTTTTCGCGCGGCCCTGGACTGTCGGGCCAGACGCATTACAGAGAACATGAAGGTGGCCGCGGCCCGCGCTCTGGCCGCGCTGGCCCGCGAGCCTGTGCTGCCGGAAGTGGCCGCCGCCTATGGTCTTAAAGATGCGGAATTCGGGCCGGATTTCATTCTGCCTCTGGCTCTGGACCCCAGGGTCATGCTTTGGGAATCCCCGGCCGTGGCCCGGGCGGCCATGCAGGATAATGTGGCCCGCACCCCGGTTGATTTGGTCGATTATCCCAAACAACTGCAAACCAGGGCGGAGGGGTTGAGCGCCCGCTTGAAGCTGCTTGCCGGCTTTTACGGTCTTGAAATATAGCGGGGCAAAAACGATGCCCCCGCCCAAAACTCTCTAAAGGACAGTGTGCGCTGTTTATGAACATCACCTTTGCTGATTTTGCCGGATTGGCGTCCAGAATGGACGCCGCAATTGTTTTTTTGTTTAAAGATGAACTGGGCCGCGCGTTCCCGCGCGCCCTGGCCGATAATATGCCCTGGCTGGAAGCCCTGCCCGGCTGGCTGGACTTCAGGGGCGAGAAGGACGACTGCGCGGTGTTTTACGCGCCGGAAACCGCGCCGGTGGCGCGGGTTATGGCCGTGGGCCTGGGCGAGCGGAAGGGGTTTAAGCCGGAAACCTTGCGCCTGGCCGCGGGAGCGGCTTTACGCAAGGCCAGGTCGCTGCGCCTGAAAAGGGTGGGCTATGTTTACGCGCACCTGCTTTCGCTGAGCAACGACACGGAAATGATTCTGGAGGAAGCTGTCTTGGGCGGCCTCCTGGGGCTGTATACTTACGACGTTTATCGCTCTAAAACCCCGGACACGTTCAAGGTGGCTGAACTGGCGATTTTGGGCGGCGGACATCTGCCCGAGCCCTGGCGGGCGGCTGTGCGCCGCGCCGGGAGTACGGCGGCCGGCATTGCGCTGGCCCGCGATTTGGCCAATGCCCCGGCCAACGCGCTCACTCCTCTGGCCATGCACGAAGAGGCCCGGGCTTTGGCCGGGCGGCATGGATTCAAGTGCTACGCCCTGGATGAAAATGACTTGCGCGCGCGGGGCTTTGGCGCATTTACGGCGGTCTTGCAGGGGTCGGCGGCGGGCGGGCGCCTCATTGTGCTGGAGCATGCGCCGCAAGGCCTGGAAGAACAGTCCCCGCTGCTGCTCATCGGCAAGGGCATCACTTTTGACACGGGCGGCATTTCCATTAAGCCGGCGGCCGGCATGCATAGGATGAAAAGCGACATGTCCGGGGCCGCGGCGGTTTTGGGCGCCCTGGAGATCATCGGCCGGGAGCGCACGCCCCGCCGGGTCATAGGCCTGTTGGCCTGCGCGGAAAATATGCCTGACGGCGCGGCCGTCCGGCCCGGCGACGTGGTGACCTGCCTGAACGGCAAAACCGTGGAGATCACCAATACCGACGCGGAAGGGCGCCTGGTGCTTTGTGACAGCCTGGTTTACGCGCAACGTGAGTTTAAGCCCGCCGCCATTGTGGATATCGCCACTCTGACCGGGGCTTGTGTGGTGGCTTTGGGCGAAAATGTGGCCGGCCTGTTTACCGAGGACTCCGAGTTGGAGCAATTGATCCGCGCCGGCGGCGAACGCACGGGCGAGCGCTTCTGGCCTCTGCCTTTGTGGGACAGCTATTTTGAAGCCATGAAAAGCGACGTGGCCGACATGGTCAATGCCGGGGCGCGGGAAGGCGGGGCCATTAACGCCGGCCTGTTCCTCAAACAGTTTGTGGAGCCCGGCATGCGCTGGGCGCATCTGGACATTGCCGGCCCGGCCTTTTTAAGCGCCGGCAACGCCATCCGCATTCCCGGCGGCACAGGCTTCGGGGTGCGCGCCCTGTTTGACTTGGCGAGGAGCGTGTAAAGCGCGGGCAAGGTGCGCGCTTGAGCTTGCCGGCAGGAAGCGGGCGGCCCGTTATGGTCTGTTTTTAGCGAAAGCGTAGAGCGGCATGGGAAGAGGTATATATGTATGACCCTCTTTACATTCTCCTGAGCGGGGTTACGCTGGTCCTGACCCCGCTGGCCATGGTCCACGCCATGCTCAACAAGCGCAAGGCTTCTTCCGCCAGGGCCTGGGTTTTTGTCTGTTTGATCTTTCCCTTGCTGGGGTCCGTGCTTTATTACATCTTTGGCATGGATCGGGTGCGCGGCCGGGCGGCCCGCCTGCTTCAGGAAGACCGCCGCCGCCGCTTGGCCGGCTTTTGCGGCCCCATGCACGGCGGGCCCAGGCACGACGCCCCGCCCGGCATCATCGGCAGCGATCACATCGCCTTTGCCTGGCAGAATATGGCCCGGGTGGGCGAGGTCGTGACCTCGCGGCCGCTGGCGGCCGGCAACACTATGGAGGTTTTGCACAACGGCGAGGCGGCTTATCCGGCCATGCTGAAGGCCATTGCCGGGGCGCAGCGCTATGTGTTCCTGTCCGCGTATATTTTTGAAGCCACAGGCATTGGGGCGCGGTTTGTGGAAGCCCTGGCCGCCGCTCAGGCGCGGGGCGCGGACGTGCGCGTGCTGGTGGACGGCGTGGGCGGGCTGTATGCCCGGCCCTGCATCCGGCGCGCGCTTACGGCCAGGGGCGTGCGCGCGGAATGGTTTCTGCGGCCGAGCCTGTGGAAGCCCAGCTTCAGCCTCAACCTGCGCAACCACGCCAAACTTCTGGTGGTGGACGGGACAGAGGCGTTTACCGGTGGCATGAATATTCGCGACCTGCATGTGGTGGCCGGCAATGAAGACAGCCGCCGCATCCAGGACATCCAGTTCCGGTTCAGGGGGCCGGTTACGGCGCAGCTTCAGGAAGCTTTTCTTGAGGACTGGGGCTTTGTCACCGGGGAATATGCCTGTCCGGACCCGGCGGAAGAGGCGGCGCAGGGCAACCTTTTGTGCCGCACGGTGTCCGCCGGACCGGATTATGAGGAAAACCGCCTGATCAATCTGCTGTCCGCGTTAATCTCCACCGCCCGCGACCGGGTGTGGATCATGACGCCCTATTTTCTGCCGCCGCGCGTACTGATGGGGGCCCTGCAGTCCGCCTCCCTGCGGGGGGTGGCCGTCAGCGTCATTTTGCCGGCTAAAAACAATTTGCCTTACATACATTGGGCCGGCCGCAACATTGTGGCCGAGCTTCTGGATTTCGACATCAGCGTGTATTATCAGCCAGCGCCTTTCTGCCACAGCAAGCTGCTGCTCATCGACGATTATTATGCGCAGGCGGGTTCGGTCAATTTGGACGCGCGCAGCCTGGCCCTTAACTTTGAGTGCACGGTGGAGGTTTTCGGCAATGAGCCGGCAGCGGAGTTGGGGGCTTTTTTTGAGCGCGTCAGGGCGTCCTCCCGCCGGGTGGCAAAAGAGGAACTCGCGCGGCGGCCGGTGTGGGAACATTTGCGTGACTCTTTTTTCTGGATGTGGAAGCCTTATTTATGATTTACGGTTGGCCGGCCTATCCCGGCCAGGGCAAAGGAGAAACCTGTGCAGCGTGAGTTGGTGGCCAGAATAGAAGAACTGCTCCGTGAACAATTGGCGGAGTTGGGCGAGGACGTATCCGCTCTCAAGCCCGAGGAATACGCGCGGCACATGAATTGCCGGGTATTCTCCGATGAGAGCATGGTTTACGCCTGGAAGGGCCTGGATATTTTGCGGGTCAAGCCTGAAAAGCGGGCGGACGGGGCCGTGCGTTGGCGCATGTTTACCGGCGAGGAAGCCGGGCACTGCTGAGCGCCTGAAAATTGGCCCGCAAGGCGGTTTGAGTGTTGCCGGGCTTTTCTTTCGCGTCAAAAGGCGCGGCGTGGACGCGGCCGCAAAATAAACGCGGACGCAAGAAAATCCTTCCGACCTCTTGACTGGAGAGGGACTTTGCACTACTGTTCCCCCTGCCTTGGCATAAAATACAGGCGCGTAGCTCAGGGGTAGAGCACTTCCTTGACACGGAAGGGGTCAGCAGTTCAAAGCTGCTCGTGCCTACCATATTGCATCAACAGCGGGGAACGGCCTTGGCCTTCCCCGTTGTTGTTTTCATGGTTTTTTATTATTTGTGCCGAGAGATGCTTTTGTTTTAAGGAGTGAGTCGTCATGTTAATCGAGGGAAAAGATATCGTTGCGCCAGAGGGCGCCTCTTGTGGCGATGCGTTGCGTGAGGCCCTGAGCGGCAAAAAATTCAAAAGCGTGCTCGCTTGCGCCTGCGGCGAGACCTTGCTTGATCTTACCGCCGCTGTTCCCGCCGGGTGCGCCGAGCTCACTCCTATCTACGCCGACAGCCCCGAGGGCTTGAAAATGCTGCGCCACTCCACGGCCCACATTATGGCCGAGGCCGTGCAGCGCCTGTTCCCCGGCGCCAGGGTGACCATCGGGCCGGCCATTGATTCCGGCTTTTACTATGACTTCGATTATGAGCGCCCGTTTTCCATTGACGATTTGCCGGCCATTGAGGCGGAAATGGCCAAGATCATCGCCGTGGCCGAGCCTTTTTCCCGCGAAGTGGTGAGCAAGGACGAGGCCGTAGCCTTGTTTTCCGGCATGGGCGAGCAGTATAAAGTGGAGCTTATTCAGGAAATCCCCGACGCCACGGTGTCCTTGTACCGTTGTGGCGGATTTGTGGACTTGTGCCGCGGGCCGCACATCCCGCATGCGGGCCTGGCCGGCGCGTTCAAGCTCTTGTCCGTGGCCGGGGCCTATTGGCGCGGCGATGAAAAGAACCGCATGCTGTCGCGCATTTACGGCACGGCCTTTGCCGACAAGAAGGAGCTGGACAAATACCTTGCCCACCTGGAAGAGGCGAGGCGCCGCGACCACCGGAAACTGGGCCGCGAACTCGATCTTTTCGACTTCCATGATGATGTGGCTCCGGGCATGGTCTATTGGCATCCCATGGGCATGCTCCTGCGCACCATTCTTGAGGATTTCATCCGCAAAGAGCATTTGAAGCGCGGCTACGAACTGGTGCAGGGGCCGCAGCTTCTGCGTCGCGAACTTTGGGAGCGCTCCGGGCACTACGACAACTACCGTGAGAACATGTATTTCACGGAAATCGACGAGACGGCCTACGGCATCAAGCCCATGAACTGCCTCTCGCATATGATGATTTACAAGAGCAAGATCCGCAGCTATCGCGAGTTGCCGGTCAAGTATTTCGAGTTGGGCGTGGTGCACCGCCATGAAAAGAGCGGCGTGCTGCACGGGCTTCTTCGCGTGCGGCAGTTCACCCAGGACGACGCCCACCTGCTCTGCCGGCCCGACCAACTGGAGGAGGAAGTCATCAAGGTGGTCAAATTCGCCATGGACATCCTGGGCCTCTTTGACTTCAAATATGTAATGACCATTTCCACCCGGCCGGCCAAGGCCATCGGCACGGACGAGGACTGGGACCGGGCCACCAAAGCGCTGATGGGCGCTTTGGACGCCATGGGCGTTGATTATAAAATCAACGAAGGCGACGGCGCGTTTTACGGCCCCAAGATCGACATCCAGCTCAAGGACGCCCTGGACCGTTTGTGGCAGTGTTCCACCATCCAGTGTGACTTTACCCTGCCCGAGCGTTTTGAGCTCACTTACACGGCCCAGGACGGCGAGCGCCATCGCCCGGTCATGTTGCACCGCGCTTTGCTTGGCTCGGTGGAACGGTTTATCGGCGTGCTTACCGAGCATTTCGCCGGGGCTTACCCCTTGTGGCTGGCGCCTGTGCAGGCCAAAATCGTAACCGTGACCGACGCGCAGGCCGCATTCGCCAAAAAGGTGAAAGATGCGCTGGCCCAGCGCGGCGTGCGCGTGGAGGCGGATTTGCGCAATGAAAAACTGGGCTATAAAATTCGGGAAGCCCAGGTGCATAAGATTCCTTATATGCTGGTCATCGGCGACAAGGAAGTGGAAAGCGGCGGCGTGAGCGTGCGTCCGCGCGTGGGAGACGACATGGGCTTTATGACTGTGGATGAATTTGCGGCCCAGGTGGCGGCCGAATGTCAGGAACCGTTTAAACGTGGAGGAATGCATTATTCTTTCTCCTAATCAACCCAACACTGATGGTGAAAATTTTGAAGGCGCGTCCGGCGCTCAAGGCGGCAGCCAGCCTGCCGGCCAGTCTGGCGGCGCTCCAGGTGCA
>JAVBRZ010000134.1:0-41831 GCA_031547425.1 Desulfovibrionaceae bacterium | reverse complement strand
CAGCGGCATGAGGAAATCGTTGAAATGGCGCGAGCTGTGGAAAAAGAAAGCCATGTGGAATTTTATTACCGCGATCTGCGCCCCACCTGGCAAGAGGGCATTGATTTATCCAAGGAATGGAACATTTACCGCCAAAACTATTGCGGCTGCATTTACAGCGAGGCGGAACGCTTTGCCCGGCGCTTGGGCGACATCCAGGCGGACGCGGCGCTGCTGGACTAAAAAATTCCATCAAATTTCACCGCCATTGCCAAAGATCGGACTTGGCCTTAAACTTTCAGTTACTATAAAAAAATCAGCCCCCGGAAAATGACTATGCATACCGCCCCTGTTCCCCCGCCCGCCCCTTCCGCGCCGGCCTGCCACGATCTCATGATCCTGGCTGTTGAATCTTACTACCCCAACGGCTCGCAAGAAGCCCAATTTTTCAACCTCTGCCTGCAAAAACCCAAAGGTATGTCCTGGCAGCCCGGGCAGTTCGTGATGATCCGCCCCCCGGCCTGGAAAAACGCCATGTGGGCAAGGCCCTTTTCCATTTGCGCGGCCGATGAGGACACCCTGACCCTGTTTTGCCAGGTGACGGGCAGAGGCACTAAAGAGTTGGCCCAGTTGGGCGTGGGTGACAAAGTCGGCTTCTGGGGGCCGTTAGGCAAGGGTTTTGAGATGGACGCTGAAGCGCCCACCCTGCTCCTGGCTGGCGGCGTGGGCCTGGCCCCCTTTGTGGGCTATTGTCAGGAGCACCCTAACCCCGGCAATCTGCGCCTGGAATTTGGGCATCGCCAGCCCCTGTTTTGCTACCCCATGGCCAAAGTTCCCGCCGAAGTTCCCGCCGCCGCCCATCTGGAGGAAGGCCCGGCCGATCTGCAAGCCTTTCTGGCGCTCATTGATGGCCTCATAGCTGATTACGCCAGGCGCGACGGCTTGGTGCTGGCCTGCGGCCCCCTGCCTTTCCTGAAATTTGTGCAGACAAAGGCCCTGCAATATAAGGCCCGCGCCCAGCTTTCCCTGGAAAACCGCATGGGTTGCGGCGTGGGGGCCTGCCTCGGTTGTGTGGTCACCAGCCACGGCGCAAAGGCTGAAGGCTGGCCCATTCAGGCCTGCGTCCACGGGCCGGTGTTCAGGGCCGATCAGGTCAGCCTGGATGATTTGTAGAACTCACTTTTTGGCTGCAAGGGGAATTATGAAATGAGTTCTAACCATAAAGAAGATTTTAACTCGCGCCCGACGCCGGAGCCTGATTATGCCCGACACTACGCCCACTCCTTTTGATTCCTCGGTCAACCTGGCCGGACTGCAACTTAAAAACCCCATTCTCACGGCTTCTGGCACTTTCGGCTATGGCGCGGAATTCGCCGCGTTCGGCGACCTGGCCTCCTTAGGCGGCATGGTGGTCAAAGGCGTCTCCCTGGAGCGGCGGCGCGGCAACCCCCTGCCCCGCATCGCGGAAACGCCCAGCGGCATGCTCAACGCCATCGGTCTGCAAAACTCCGGTGCCAAACACTTCTTGAGCCACAGCCTGCCGCGGCTCCCCTGGCAGGATACAGCCGTTTTCGTCAACCTCTACGCCCAAAGCCGCGAAGAGTTTGCCGCGCTTACGGCCATGCTGGCCGAGGCGCCCGGCGTGGCCGGCTTTGAAGTCAATATTTCCTGCCCCAATGTCAACTGCGGGGGCATGATCTTCGGGCAAACCCCGGAAGCGGCCGCAGAAGTTACCGCCGCCGTGGCGGGAGCGGCCAACGGCAAACCGGTCCTGGTCAAGCTCTCGCCCAACGTCACCGACATCGTGGCCATTGCCGAGGCTGTGGAAGCGGCCGGCGCCGACGCCCTGTCCTGCATCAACACTCTCACCGGCATGGCCGTGGACCTGCGCACCCGGAGGCCGCGCCTGGGCAACATCATCGGCGGCCTGTCCGGCCCGGCCATCAAGCCCGTGGCCCTGCGCTGCGTCTGGCAGGTGGCCCAGGCCATACGCATCCCGGTCATCGGCATCGGAGGCATCACCACGGCCGAAGACGTGCTGGAATTCATCCTGGTAGGCGCCACAGCCGTGCAGGTGGGCACCGCCAACTTCCTGCGCCCGGACACCGCCTTCCGCCTGGTCAGAGACAGCGAAGCCCTGGCCCGCGAGCTGGGCCTGACCTCCTGGGCCGACTTGCGCGGCCGGTTGCGGGTGTGAATATTCAGGCCTCCGGCGGCCAAGGGGAATTATGAAATGAGTTCTAGTGAAGTCGGCAGTAAACCGGCCGCTTTCAGCCCGCCCAAGACCTTTTTGAGCATGGCCTCAGAGAGAAACAGTCCCTTTAGAAGCCGCTCCCGGCGTTCCACAAAAGCGGGCTGGATCTGCAGCAGTTCCGCGTAGGCGCTTCTTGCCTCGCTGCGGCGGCCCAATTGCCCGTATGCCGCGGCCCGCAGCAACGGATCCCAGAAGCAGGTAGGCGCGTTGATTTGCAGCGCTTCGCTCAGCGCCAGCGCATACTCTTCGTCCATGTAATAATTCATAAAGGGAATGATGTGGTACCAGCGCGGTGAGTAGGGGCTTAAGCGAATGGCCCTGTCCGCCATTTCCACGGCGCGGGAGACTTGCCCGGACAAGCCCAAAAGCAGGCTCACGGATACAGCCATGAACGGGTTGGCGGGGTTAATGGGCATGACCTGTTCTATGGTTCGCCGAAACTGCTCCCGGTCGCGGCGCAGATAGTGCGCCAGGGCTTCACTCCAATATGCGGTCTGGCAATTGATATCCAGGCGCTGCGCATTTTTGGCCAGATGCAGAGCCCGGTTCAGGGCATTGGGCACGGAATCGAAGCCCAACTGGTAGTCGGAAGCATAGATTTCGGCCAGTAAAGCCAGGATGGAAGCCGAGTCCGGATAGCGCTCCACGCTTTGCTCCAAGGCGGTTTTGGCCTCGCCGAACAGCCCCGGGTCCATGCAGGTTATCCAGCGTTGATAATGCATGATCGCTTTGCCGGGGCCGGGCCGTTCAGCGGGCTCATGCTGAAATTCCTTGAGCATGGCGCGATGAATGGGGCCAAAACTGTCGCCCAGTTGAGCGACCACTTTTTGGGTAATGTCTTCTTGTATGGAAAAAAGGGAGGCCGCAGCGCCATTGCCGTCAAAGCGCTGGGCCCAGATGTCGGCGCCGTTGTCGGCGTGGGTGAGGGCGGCGCAAACCCGTACAAAATCGCCGTCGGTCTGCACGCTGCCGTGCAGCACAAAGCGCACTCCCAGGGCGCCGGCTATTTCGCAAACAGATGCGGAAGCCTGGTCTTTGAACTGCCTGGCCGAATAGGAGCTGGCAATGAACATGTCGTCAAAACGGGTCAGGCCCACGGCAATTTCTTCAGCCAGCCCGTCAATGAACGAATTCATGCGTTCATCGCGGCTTAAGTTCACAAAGGGCAGCACAGCCACAGAGGCAGCCCGGCGTTCCGCGATTTCCGTTGAAATTATGGGGTGGAGCGCGGCATCCGCACTATCCGGGCTTACAGCGGCGGCGCTGGATTCATCCGCGCCTGCCGGTTCAGGGGAAATTTCCAAAGCGGCTTCAGGCAGCAGGGTTTCAAAGGTGGGGATATAGCCGCCTTTGGGAATATCAATGCGGATAGGTTCTTTGCCCGCCCGGGCATAGTAAAAATGTTCCAGCTTGCTGCGCAGCTTCCCGGCTTCTATGCGCACCACAGGATCGGTTTGGGGGTCAAAGCTGTGCGTGCGGCCAAATACGGTCACGGCAATGGTATAAGCCTTGATTTGGCCGGCATTGCCTTTCAGGGTTTCCGTAACCACAAAGCGCAGAAAGTTTTTCAAACGCCGGGAGGCGTTGAAGTCTGAACTGTTGAGAATCCTTTCCAGTTGTGCGGCAACAGCTTTGGCGTTGGGAGGCTGAGGAGGCATAAGCTTTTCCTTGTCCGGCGCGGGCCTTTCGCCGCCCGCGCCGGTGGTTGCAAACTTATCGGAAAAACAGCTTATGTCAGCAATGGCAAAAAAGCAAGTTTAACACACGTTTTGTTGGCTACATTTGATTAAATAACCGCATGTATTTACTCGTTATATTTTTAGGGAAAAAAATATAGTTACAAAAAGTATTCTTTTTCTGTTCCCTCTGGCTTTCCGATCAAGGCAGAAGCCTTGCGATAATGGCCAGGGCCTGACGCAGCAAGTCCATGTCCGCCTGCTCGCCCATATGGCCCAGGCGAAACACTTTATCCTGCATGGGACCAAAGCTGCCGGCCACGGCCAGGCCGGCGCTTTTCAACTGTTGCCGCCAGGCATGCCAGGTTGCGCCTTTGGGCAGGTAGGCCGCGGTGACTGTGGGCGCGGCAACCGCGCCGGGAGCGGGAAACAATTCTATGCCCATGCCTGCGAGGCCCTGGCGGCAGGCCGCGGCCACGGATTCGTGCCGGGCAAAGCAGGCTGCGGCGCCTTCCTTGAGAATGAGCTCGCTGCTTTGCTTCAGGGCGGCGGTGCCGTGCCAGTACGGGGTATACGGGCAAACGCCTTGTTTGAAAATATCCCGCCAAGGCTTTAGGGCGTCATAGCCCGCGTAGCTCACGGCCTCAATAATGTCCCAGGCCTGCGGGCTTACGCCCACAAAGGTCATGCTTGGCGGCGCGGACAGACATTTCTGGGAGCCGCCCAGCACGAGGTCGATCTGCCAGGCGTCGGCCTCAAGCGGCGCGCCGCCCCAGGAGGCCACGGCATCCACGCACAAAAGCGGCACGCCGGCATCCTTTTTTATCCGCCCCAGGCCGTCCAGAGGGTTAAGGGTGCCGGACGGGGTTTCGCAGTGCACAGCGGTGATCATTTTGGGTTTAAATTTGTGCACGGCGTCTTCAATTTTATCGAGGTCCGGGGAATCGTCGCCGCCGAGCCGCGGATAGCCGTCTTGGGGCGCGGGTTGTCCGATGGTCTGGTTATATGACAGGGAATAGCGCATGACTTCGCAGCCCAGGGCGGCGGCCATCTGCCCCAGACCGTCGCCGAACAGGCCCGTGCCCACACTGAGAACCCGGTCGCCGGGTTTCAGGCTGCTTTTCAACGCGGCCCAGAGGCCGAGCATGCCTTCGCCGGTCATAATCACCACATCGCGGGCGGTTGCTCCGGCCAGCGCGGCCAGGTTTTCCCCTGTGGTTTTATACAGCTCCAGATAAGCTTCATCAAAATCATCCGTGCCGTAATCATGCTGCATGGTTTCGAGAACAGAGTCCGGCACGGTCACCGGTCCGGGCAGCATGGGCACGGGGATATAGGGTTTGGAGGACATAATCTTGCTCCTTGTTGCTGAAAATAATGAGGAATATATTCCCGCCTGCTTGCTTATTGACACATCCGCGTATAAAGTAAAGGGTTGTTGTCTGCTGGCAATTTGCCGGCAAAGCACCAGGTCGTTTAACGCTTGAAACGCCCCGGTGACGCGCAATGCAACGAAGCGGCGCGGCGTGCCTTTAGCGCAAGCCGCTTCGGCTTATATGCGTAAGATAAAAGACCGTCTTTTTCTTGAAAAAGAAAAACAGGAACTGTTTTAAATGGAAATTGCCATAGCCTATTTCAAGTATAAAGCGTTCTAAGCAGGAGTTCTTTTGCCTTTGCCCAATCCCGCCTTCGCTGCCGTCCCCCTGCCGCCCATAGGTCCGGACCGCCCCTGGCTGGCGCCCCTGGCCGGGTATTCCGATTTGCCGTTCAGGCTGCTTTGCCGGGAAAACGGGGCCGCGGCGGCGTGTACGGAAATGGTTAGCGCCAAAGGGCTGTATTATGCCCAAAGAGGCGGCGGAGCGGGCAGCGAAGCCTTGCTCGCCACCACGCCGGAAGACGCGCCTTTGATTATCCAGCTTTTTGGCGCTGAGCCCGATATCCTTGAGCAGGTTACAGCCGGTCTGGCCGCGCGCTTTCCGGCCGATCGGGTCTGGTTTGATCTGAACATGGGCTGTGCTGTGCCCAAGGTGGTCAAAACCGGCAGCGGCGCCGCTCTTTTGCGGGATGAACAGCGGGCGTTGGCCTGCGCCGCAGCCATGATCCGGGCGGCCGGCGCCGGACGGGTGGGCTTTAAGCTGCGTCTGGGCTGGCAAGCGGGTGAGGATTCCTATTTGCGCCTGGGCCCGGCTCTTGAGGATTTGGGCGCGGCCTGGCTTACCCTGCACCCGCGCTATGCCCGCCAGGGGTTCTCAGGTCTGGCCGACCGGGCGGCGCTGGCTCGTTTCAAACAGGCTGTATCTGTTCCGGTTATAGGCAGCGGCGATTTGCATACAGCCGGGGATGCCCTGGCCTGCCTTGAGGAAACCGGCATCGACGGGGTGATGTTCGCGCGCGGGGCCATGAGTTCGCCGCGCGTGTTTGCCGATTTGGCCGAGCTGCGGCAAAATCGCCTCCCCGAAAACTTGACGCCGTCAGAGCTTAAAGCCGTTATCCGCAGGCATATGGACCTGTCGCGCATTTTTGGCGGCGAGAGTACGGCGGTGTTTAAAATGCGCACTTTTGTGCCCCGCTATGTGAAGCACCTGCCCGGGACCCGGGCTTTGCGGCAGGGCATGGCCGCCTGCCGGGACTGGAGCGATTTGGAGTGCCTCCTGGAGCTTCATTTATAAATTATCGCCAAATATGAAACAAAAAGATATTTAATCTGGATTTTATTGCCAATAAACGGTATTCTAAAAAGATGGACATTGTTCGCGCTAAAACAGCTGGCTTTTGCATGGGCGTAAGTCTGGCGCTGCGCAAGCTGGACCAGGCTTTATCCCAAGAAACCACCGGCCGGGTGGTGACTTTGGGCCCCATTATTCATAATCCTCAGGTCATTGCCGACTATGCGCGGCGCGGGGTGGTTGAAGTCAACGATCTTGCTGAGTTGCGCCCCGGCGATCAGGTGCTCATCCGCGCGCACGGCATTCCCAGGCAGATGGAGGAGGCCTTGCTGCGGAGCGGTGTGGAAATAGTGGACGCCACCTGCCCCAAGGTCAAAAAAGCCCAGGAAAACATCGCGGAGATGTGCGCCGCCGGTTTGACCCTGATTTTGTTCGGCGAAGCCGAGCATCCGGAAGTGCGGGGTCTCCTCAGCTACTCGACGCCCGGTTCTTTATTGTTTTCCGGCCTGCAGGAACTGGAGACTTTGCCCCTGAACCAGGAGACCGGTTATTTTCTGGCCGCCCAGACCACCCAGGATCAGGATTTTTTCCTGCAAGCCGCCGAGCGTCTTAAATCCAGGCTGCACAAACCTTTGCTGGTGCTGAACACCATTTGTGATGCCACCAGGAAAAGATTAAACGAAGCCGGCGCCTTGGCTGAAAAGGTGGATGCCATGGTGGTGGTGGGGGGGCTGTCCAGCGGCAATACGCGGCGTCTGGCCGCCGTGGCCGAAGAGCACGGCATTAAGGCTTATCATGTGGAAGTGCCGGAAATGCTGCCCCTGGCCGAACTGCGGGGGCTGTCCAGCATCGGGCTTATTGCCGGGGCGTCCACTCCCAAAGCCATTATTGACGCAACGCAAAAATTATTAGATACTTTAAGATAAGTAGTCTGAAGTTTTATCCAAGAGGTAACTATGTCACAAACAAATATTCTGCTGGAAGCCGGCACCAATGAATTGGAGATCGTGGAGTTCTATCTGGAAGAGGAACTGGAAAATGCGGTGGACGGCACGTATCACGGCTATTACGGGGTCAACGTGGCCAAAGTGTTGGAAATCATCCGCATGCCCAAGGTCACCGAGTTGCCCGAAGTGCAGCATCCTTCCGTGCTGGGCGCTTTTAACCTGCGCAACCAGATCATCCCCCTGGTGGACTTAAGCTTGTGGCTGGGCAAAAAACGCACCGGCGCCTCTGAAGCCAAAGTCATTGTCACAGAATTCAATAATGTGACCACAGCGTTCATGGTTTCCGGCGTAAACCGCATTCACCGCATCAGCTGGGAAGAGGTGGAACCGCCCAATGCCTACATGGCTTCTCTGAGCGGCAACTCCATCAACGGCGTGGTTAAAATGGAAAACCGCATCATTTTTCTGCTGGACCTGGAAAAGATCGTGGCCGACCTTAACCCTCAATTGCGCATGCGCCTGGACGAAGCCTTGGACTGGGGCGGCAACCCCCACTATCGGGCCATGATTTGCGACGACTCCACCCTGATTCGGGAAATGATCAAGGATCTTTTGCAGAAAGCCAATTTTGACGTGGAAGCCCACAACACCGGCAAAGGCGTGTGGGATCGCCTGGTGGAAATCAAGGCCAAAGCCGCGGAGGCCGGCCACAAAGTCACTGATTATGTGCAGGTGGTGGTTACGGACATTGAAATGCCGAGCATGGACGGGCACACGTTGTGCAGAAAAATTAAAGATGATCCCGAGCTTAAAAATATTCCCGTGATCCTCTTCTCTTCGCTGATCAGCGACAGGCAACGCCACAAGGGCGACTCCGTGGGCGCGGACGACCAGATTTCCAAGCCCGAGATTTCAGCGGTGGCGATGAGATCTGTGACTTTGATTGAGGAATATCGTCGGAAAAGCGCGGCCGCCGGAGCATAGGTTTTATTTTTGCGCTATAAAAAGCCGTCCGCCGATGCATATTCGGCGGACGGCTTTTTTGTTCCCTTGCGCGCTAGCGTGCTATTCCTCTTCCCCGGACGTTACGTCGGGCTCCGCATCAGCCGCGGCTTCTTCCAGAGCCCGTTTTTTTCGGGCAAAAGCCAGCAGTTTGCCGGCTTCCACAAAACCGGGGTCCAGTTTAAGAATAATCCCCGCTACCTGCTCGGCTTTGGCCCATTTTTTCCATTCCACATACAGGCGGCCGATGTTGAAGAACAAATTCGGGTCTTTGCCGGAATATTGCAGGGCCTTGAGATAATACATTTCAGCGGTGTCGAACTGATTCAGCTTGCGCAGGGCAATGCCGATGCGATTGTATAAGTGAACCAGCGAGGGATCGATCTCAATGGCCTGGGAAAAATAAGTAAAGGCGTTTTCATAGCGCTCGGCCTTTAGATAGCGGTCCCCGATTTCGCACAACAGGTCCACATCGTTGGGCACTTGCTTGACCAGGCTGCTGAACGCGGCCTCAGCCTCGGGATATTCTTTTTTGTCCAGGTGGCGTTGCGCGTTTTCCAGGCCTATTTTTTTGCGCGCTTCCAGAAGTTGTATCTGTTCTTCAGCGTTCTCCAGCGCCATGCCGTCCAGAATTTCCAGAAGCTGGCGCACGGTGTCCAGAAACTCGCGCTCCTGGCCGGGCGTATAGGTTAAGGACAGAGGAAACACTTTACGCACGGTTTCATCGCGGGCCAGGGCCCCGGCCGCGGCGAGGATCATATCCTCAAATTCCGTGCGTTCGGAACTGAGCAGGGGCGAGCGCAGCACGGTACCCAAGGCTGACTGCAGAGCCTGAGTGGCCGGGAGCGGCTTGTTCTGCTTAACCAGGCTTTTGATCTGGTTGAGTTGTTGTCTGGCTTTGGTCAAATCAGCGGACATATGCTTCTCCATGGTCGCACGATGAAATTCTCGTTGCGATCTTCGGCCTAGTATAAGCGTTGCTGAAAAGTAATCAACCGCCGCGGCGCGGCATTCCGCTTTTTTTGCGTAAAATGGCCTCAAGCGCGGCCACGTCCTGCGGGCGGTCCACGCCGTGAGCTTCATAATTGGTATGGATCACCCGAATGGCAATGTTATTTTCCAGCAACCGCAGTTGCTCCAGTTGCTCAAGCCGCTCCAGGGGTGTGGGGGCAAGGGCGGTGAAGCGGCGCAAAGTTTCAAAACTGAACGCATACAGCCCGACATGCCCCAGCCAGGGGGGGGCGGTATTTTGAGCATCGCGGATATGCGGTATAGGGGCCCTGGAAAAATACAAGGCATTGCCACGAAGATCGGCAACCACCTTGACCCGGTCGGGGTTGGCGGCCTGTTCGGCGGAAAGCGTGTGGGCCAGAGTGGTCACGCGTACAGCGGGGTCGTGGGAAAAAGGCCGCACCAGCTCGGAAAGCATAGCCGGGTCAAGGGCCGGCTCGTCGCCCTGGATGTTGACAATAACCGCGGCATTAGGCAGGCCCAGCGCCAGAGCGGCTTTGCAGACCCTGTCGCTGCCGCTGGCGCAGTCCTGCGGGGTCATCACGCAGGGCACTCCATGCTCGCCGGCCGCCGAGGCAATGCGCTCGTCGTCAGTGGCCAGGTACACGGCCTCAAGCTCCGGGCAGGCGGCCGCGCGTTCATAAACATGTGCGAACATAGGCTTGTTCAAGATAAGCGCAAGGGGTTTGCCGGGAAAGCGCGAGGATTGCCAGCGTGCCGGAATAATGCCGAAACAGGGGGGTGGGGCGGCAGGGGACATGGCTTTTTGTTTACTCCCCCGCGCCGCCCTGGCTGTCTTGCGCCGCGCCCAGGCGGTTCAGCCATTTGCGCAGCTGTTCCACGTCCTGCTGGTGAATTTGCTCGGCGCTGTCCATCAGCCCGCGCAGGATCTTGATTTCTTTGCGCAAGGCCTCAATGTCCGCGCCGGATTGCGCGGGTTCACTTTTTGCCTGCATTTTGGAGGGGGCCTGGGCCGCCTCCGGGCTCACGGGCGTGATCCGGAGACCGGACAGGGCGTCGGCTATGCGTTCCAGGGCCAGGGCCTGGGCGCCCAGGATCTGTAAAATGCCACGGCTGAACTCCTGCAGGGCCGGCGCCGGGTTATGGTCAGGGACAGCGGAAACGAGCACGCTTTCGGAAGCGCCCTTAACGGCGGGCGTTTGGGCGGGGAATTGCAGGCTGAGCTCCATCTCCACGCTGCGGGCGTGTCTGGTGCGGCGCATGGCCTCCTGAATGGCGGCAAACACCGCAACGGCTTCAGGTGTATACTTGCGCCGCACCTTGCCCTCTTGGGGCAAAAAAGCGTTGAAGCGCCTGCAATAATAGCGGGCGGTGGATTCAGGTATTGAAAAACGCGCGGCCAGATCGGCCATGGTCAGAAGGCGGTCTTGCCCCTGTGGTGCGGCGGATATTTTGGGCATGGGTTCTCCATAATGAGAAAATCATTGGAAAATCACCGTGTTCCCGGGTGATTTCCCAATGATTTTTCAAGTGCGGGTCAGTAGCTTCAGGCGCATGGCTTTAGGAGGCGTTGTTTTTGGCGCTCCTGGTGTTTTGCGTTGTCTTGTTCCGCGCGTTGTTTTTGCCGGTCGTGGTGGCCTGCTTGTTTTTGGATCTGGATTTTCCAACGGTCAGGTCCTTGGGATTGTTGTCCCAGTCGCTCATCTGAGCCATAAAGTCAGGTAAAATACGCCTGGCGCCCACATACCACTTGGTCCAGTGCGGTGAATTTATATTTTCCTCTTTCACGCGCTGCCCCCGGCGCGGGCTGTGAATGAACACCCCGTCGCCGAGATAAATGCCGGTGTGCAATCCGCGCTGCCCGCCGCCGGGCAGACGAAAAATAACTATGTCGCCGGGCGCGAGACCGTTGCGGTTAATGGGCTGGCCCACCTGGGTCTGCTCCACGGTGCTGCGGGGCAGGGTGTAGCCGTTTTGGGCAAAGACATAACGGACATAGCCCGAACAATCGAAGCCCTGGCGAGGATCAGTGCCGCCCCAGGCATAGGGTGTGCCGATAAGAGACTGGGCGGTTTGGATGATTTGGTCCGCTTTGGCGGAACCGGTGTGTCTGGGAGTCTCGCGGGTGGCGGCACAGCCGCTGACGGCGACGACAAAGGCAAGGAGGCACAAACTGATATGCTTGTAATGCTGCATGCGGCACCCTCTGTTACATGTCTGGTTTGGCTCACAACAACATGCCCGGAGCACGCTGAAACGAACAAGGGGTTTTCGAAAAGCAGTGTTTTCGGTACACAACGTCGGCCAAGCGGGCGACGCAGGGGCATTGCGGACTACCAGAGCAATGCCGGCAATAGTAATTTAAGGCTCTGCGATTGCGGTCTGAACTTAAAAGCGGACCGCCGCAAATTATGAAAAATGGGCCACGGGTAAAACACACGCGGCCCATCAATTGACGTTAAGTTAAGCTTCCTTGACGGTAATGGCTTCCACCGGGCAGGCTTCCACACAGGATTCGCAGCCGATGCACTCGTCTTCGTTGACAGGGTCGGACTTGCCGTCTTTCATTTCATAGACGCTCACAGGGCAAACGTCCACGCATTCGCCGCAACCGGTGCACTTGTCTTTGTCCACAATCACTTTCCAGGCCATAGTCATATCCTCCAAAATTCATTGCGTCGTCGCTGCGCGACGATAGTTTTCGTGCCTAAATACGTAAGCGACACTAAGGGAATATAGCTTACATGGGGGCAGCCTATCGCCGGAGCTTTAAGCTGTCAAGTCAAAAAAACAGGGGTAAACAATTTATTCCGCGCCGGGTCGCGGCGCCCTTGCTTCCTGGCTATGACGCTGTTATCTTGTCGGGGTTTGATTTAAACAGCAAGGACAAGCATGGAAGACAAAATTAACCGAACTCTCGCCGCTATTGCCCCGCCTGATCGCGGCGCCCTTGAGGCGGGCCAGGCCCGCCTTGCCGACCTGACCAAGCCCCCGGGCAGCCTTGGCCGCATGGAAGACCTGGCCCTTGGCCTGTGGCGCCTTCAAGGCCGGTTGCCTCTTAAAGTTGACCCGGCGCGCATTTATACCGTGGCCGGCGACCACGGCGTGGCCGTGCAGGGCGTCAGCCCTTACCCGCAGGAAGTCACGCGCCAGATGGTGCTTAACTTTCTTAACAACGGCGCGGGCATCAACGTGTTTTGCAATACCGCCGGCATAGACCAGGTGGTGGTGGACGCGGGTTGCCTGGGCGAGCCCTTTGCGCCGCACCCCAAACTCCAGGCCCGACGGGTTAACAGCGGCACAGCGGATTTTACGCAAGGTCCGGCCATGAGCCGCGAAGATTGCCTGCGTTGCCTGGCCCTGGGCATTGAGCTGGCCGAAAGCGCGGCAGCGGAAGGCATAGCCTGTCTGGGCACCGGGGAAATGGGCATCGCCAATACCACGCCGGCCACGGCCCTATATTGCGCCTTTCTCGGCTTTGAGCCGGAAGCCGTTGTGGGGCCGGGCGCCGGTCTTGAGCCGGCGCGCCTGAAGCATAAAGCCGGGGTGGTCGCCGCCGGGCTTAAGCTGCACCGGGAAGCGGCAACGGGAAAAGACCCCGTCGCCACGCTGGCGGCTCTGGGCGGGCTCGAAATCGCCACCCTTTGTGGTCTGGTGTTGGGCGCGTCTGCCGCGCGTCTGCCCATTGTCATTGACGGGTTTATTTCCACAGCCGCGGCCGCGGCGGCCCTGGCCCTGGCTCCGCAGGCGCGGGATTTCTGCGTGTTCAGCCACGGCTCGGCCGAGCCCGGCCACAAACTGGTGCTGGAAGCTCTGGGCGTTTCGCCACTTCTGGACCTGGGCATGCGTCTGGGTGAAGGCACGGGCGCGGCCCTGGCCATATTTTTACTGCGTTGCGCGGCCAACATGTTTAACGACATGGCCACTTTCAGCCAGGCCGGCGTCAGCGGGCCGGGTCCGGCTTAAGCCATGGTCGCGCGAGGCCTTGCCACACCCTCACCGCCCCTGGCGACGCCGGCGGCGCATCTTTTGGAGTTGCGCGACATCTCTCGTTATTTTCAAGTGCGGCAGGGGCTATTTGGCAAAACCCGGCTGCTTTGGGCTGTGGCCGGACTGTCTTTAAGCCTTGCCGCCGGGGAAACTTTAGGCCTGGTGGGCGAGTCCGGGTGCGGCAAATCCACGGTGGCTAAAATCGCCGCCGGTTTGCTTGCGCCCAGTTCGGGCGAGGTTTTTCTGGAAGGGGAGCCGCTGTCGGAAAAATCGGGTTCCGGCCATGCGGGGCGTCTTCCCGTGCACATGGTTTTTCAGGATCCCTTTTCCTCGCTCAACCCGCGCCTGACTATCGGCCGCAGCATCCGCGAGCCCCTGGATATTGAAGGCGAGCTCAACCTGGCCGCGCGCAATGAACGGGTGGCGGAAATGCTTTATCTGGTCGGCCTGCTGCCTGAGCACGCCGGCCGCTACCCGCATGAATTTTCCGGCGGCCAGCGCCAACGGGCCGTGGTGGCCAGAGCCCTGATCAGCCGGCCCAAGCTGGTCATCTGCGACGAGCCGGTGTCCTCTTTGGACGCTTCAGTACAGGCCCAGGCGCTTAATTTATTGAAAAACCTGCAAGACCGTTTTTCCCCGGCCTATTTGTTCATTTCCCACGATTTAAGCGTGGTGGGGCATATGAGCGACCGCATCGCGGTTATGTATCTGGGTCGCATCGTGGAGCTGTCGCCGGCCCGGGATTTGTTCAATGCCCCGCTGCATCCCTATACCCAGGCTTTGCTGGCCGCTGTTCCCGGCAGGGGCGATGGCCAGAGCGGCCTGGTCAAAGGCGATCCGGCCAGCCCCCTGGACCCTCCGTCCGGCTGCGCCTTTCACCCCCGCTGCCCCAAAGCCATGCCCTGCTGCCGCGCGCAGCGTCCCGAGCTTTTGCCCGTGGACGGACGTGTAACCGCCTGCTGGCTGTATGCCCGCCCCCAACAGGAAGAAACATGAACATTATTCACATTAACGACCACCTGACGGCATTTTACGTTGGCAGAGACGCCCCGGCCGCGCCCGCCGGCCGGGCCAAAAACTGGCTGCAATTCGACCTGGACCTGGGCGTTTGCGCTTACGTTTTTCACTATGAGGGCCGCGCCCTGGCCTTTGACGCTCTGCCCGGCCCGGAATACGGCCGCCGCATGCGCGCCCATCTGGAAGACGAGTTGGGCGTGCGGCGCATCATCATGATTTTAAGCCACTGGCATCTGGATCATGTGGGAGGCTGCGAGGCGTTTAAAGACTGCGACATCATGTCTTCGGTCCAAACGCGGCAATTTTTGGCCGAAAACCAGGCGGCCATTGAAGCGGGCGAGCTGTGGGGCCCGCCGGCCTTAAATCCCCTTATCCTGCCCTATATGAGCCTGCTTGCCCCCATTCCCTTCCGCATGGGCGAGCTTTCTCTCGAGCCCATGCCCTTTGACGTGCATACGGCGGGCAGCCTCGCCCTCTACTGCCCTGAGGACAAAATTCTGCTGGCCGGAGACATGTTGGAAGACAACATCCCCTGCCTGAACCACCCCGAGGCTGTTCCCGCGCATCTGGACAACTTGGGCGCCATGGCCCGGCTGGATGTGGCCGCCATTTATCCCGGACACGGCTCGCCGGACAAAATCGCGCGCGGCGGCTACAGCAAGGACCTGATTACGGCCACAGCCGACTACATGCGCCACGCCCTTAACCTTTGCCGCGACCAGTCCCTTGCGCCGGGCCGGCTCAAAGACTGGCTGGCCCCCTGGGAGGAACGTGGCGTGCTGGAGTACCACCCCGCCTACGAAAACGTGCACAAAGCCAATGTGGAGAAAATGCGCGACTACTACCGGATGCGGCCTGTGCCGGAGGTTTTGTAGGGGAGATTAGAGTATTTCACGCTTGAAGCGATTTTGCAGATTAAAAGAAAAAAGGGTGTATTTTCATATGTTCCTCTCCTTTTGGCCCTCGGTCAATAGGGGTTCAGGAAAGGTGAGGGGCCGGGAGGGGAGAATCCCAAGGGGCTCGGTTCCCTGGGGTTCTCCCCTCCCGGCGCGCTCAGGCCCGCTCGCCGGCCGCCAGCTTTTCCACAATGGGCACGTCGGCGGCCAGGAAGGGCAGACCTCTGGCGTCCTCGGGCAGCAGCCAGGCCAGGGTTTGTTTGTCCAGGGCGGCCAACTCGCCGGAAAAAGCGTTGACCATAAATACGTGCAGAGTGACTTTGAATTCCGGGTAAACGTGTTCCAAACAAAGCGCCGGGTGGAAATCCTCGGGCAAGATGTTCAACTCTTCCTTAAGCTCGCGTTGCAAAGCGCGTTCCGGGGTTTCGCCCGCCTCGAGCTTGCCGCCGGGAAATTCCCACTGCCCGCCATAAGGGCCGTCCAGGGGCCGCCTGGCGGCCAGAAAGCAGGCGCCCTGCCGGATAATGGCCGCGGCCACAACAATCCGCCGTTGCTCGGTCATCCGTTATCCTCCGGGTCAACCAGGGCGGCCTTGCGTGACTCAAAAACCCGCAGGTCTTGTTCCATGGCTTCCAGCTCAGTGAGCAGTTCGTTGCTGCGCTCTTCCAGGGCATGGAAGCGCTTGGTCAATTCCACCACCCGCTCGGCGCGCTCATACACGGCCGGGTCCGCCATTTGGCCTTGAACGGCATCGTGCTCGGCGGCCACTTTCTCCAGTTCCTTTTCTTTGCGCGCATAAGCATCCTGCAAGGGCTTGAACTCGCGGTACAGCGCATTGCGCTGCTCGGCGCGTTCGCGCTTGAGTTTGCGCAATTCTTCGCGAGATAGACCGCTGTCCGCGTTCCTGACGGACTGGGGCGCCCCGGGCGCGGCTCTGGCGGCTGTGGTTTTTTCCGGCGCGGTTTTGCTTTCGGCCGCAGGGGCGTCTTCTGCGCTGCCGGCTTTGCGGGCCGCCAGATATTCCTCATAGCCGCCGGCATAAACATTCAGGCCGGTGGGGGTGAATTCCCAAATTTCGTCAGCCACTTCCGAGAGCAAATGCCGGTCGTGGGCCACCATAAGCACGGTGCCGGGAAAGCTTTCCAGCGCTTCAATCAGGGCTTCGCGGCTTTCCAGGTCCAGGTGGTTGGTGGGCTCGTCCAGAACCAGGAAATTGCAGCGGCGCAGAAAAAGCACCGCCAGAACCAGGCGGCTTTTTTCCCCGCCGGACAGGGTGCCCACCTTGCGCTCAAAAAAGGGCTGGCCCAGCAAAAACAGGCCCAGCACGCTCATGAGCTCTTCTTCGCTGGTGCGCGGGTCGGACAAACGGCGGATTTCGGCCAGCACCGTGTTGTCCATGTGCAGGATCTCCAGTTGGTGCTGGCTGAAATAACCTATCTTGGCCATGGAGCCGATGTGCAAGGCGCCTTGTGTGGGCTGGCGCTCGCCCACCATGACGCGCAGCAGGGTGGTTTTGCCGCTGCCGTTGGCGCCTACCAGGGCGATATTCTGGCCGCTGTAAATATGAAAATTGAAGCCGGAAAACTGCGTCTTGCCGTCAGGAAAGGCATATCCCAGGTTTTCCGCCGAACAGACCAGCCGGTCCGAGCGTTCGGGTTCGGGCCAGCGGAAGGCCAGTTCGCGGCGCTTGGTTTCCGGGCGGAAGTTTTCCAGTTCCTTTTCAATGCGTTTGGCCATTTTCTGACGGGAGGCAGCCTGGCGCGCCTTGTTAGGCTTGGCCCGGAAGCGGCGCACAAAATCCATTTTGCGTTCCAGATCTTCCGCCAGCAGCCTGGCTTCCCGCTCTTTCTGGCCTTCAAGCTCCTCCTGGAGTTCCACAAAGCGGCTGAAGCTGCCGCGTCGGAACAAGGGGGCGGCGGCGCCCAGAAACAATACGTGCGTGCCAACTTTGTCCATGAATACGCGGTCGTGGGCCACAAAAACCAGCACGCCCTCATAGTTGAGCAGCCAGTTCTCCAGCCACTCCACAGCGTCCAGGTCCAGGTGGTTGGTGGGTTCGTCGAGCAACAGGATATCGGCCCCGGCTGTGAGCACCCGGGCCAGTTTGGCCCGTTCCCGCCAGCCGCCGGAGAGTTGCCCCAGGGTGCGCGTCAGTTTGCGTTCCTGAAAGCCCAGACCCGAGAGCACGGCCTTGGCCCGGTGTTCGGGGTTGTAGCCGTAGCGGTGTTCCCAGTCGGCCTGTTTTTTGGCCAGAGCTTCCAGGGCCGCGTTATCTCCCCGCGCTCCGGCCGCTTCCCATTCTTCCCAGAAGGCGTCCCAATCGGGCAGCACTTCCATGACCCAGTCCAGGAGGTTTTGCCGCAAAATTTCTTCGCCCAGTTCCTGGACTACATAGCCGATGCGCGCTCCGGCCGGATAAATCACCCGCCCGCCGTCCGGCTGCTCCTCTCCGTCCAGAAGGCGCAGCAGCGTGGTTTTGCCCGTGCCGTTGGGTCCGCACACGCACAGGCGCGTGCCGTCGGGAATCTCCAGGGAAAAGTCCGAGACAATGGTCTTGGCCCCGAAGGATTTGCTTAAGCTTTGAATGGCGATGCTCATAAAGATTTATAATCCGGGGCGGCCCAGCTTAAACTTCATGGGTGGTAAAATCGTCAAAGGCCACGTGCTCCGCGGCGGCGGTTTCTTCCGCGGCGGCGGCGAGGCGCGCCTCGCGGGCGGCCTCCTGCTTGCGCTCGCGGGTGCCCAAGGGGCGCAGGGCGTCCCACTCGGCGCACTGTTCCTGCTTGAGGGCAAAGACCAGAAAGCCGGTGTGCGCAATCATGCGGTCTTCGGGCCGCAGGCGGTCGGCCACGGGTTTCCAGCGCCGGATCATAATTTCCAGCACTTCAGGCTCGGCAATGGACCGGGTTTCAAAGGCGCGCAGGAGCATGGAAAGCTGGTCCACCGTGGGCACCAGAAAAGCCAGTTGGCCGCCGGGCTTGAGCGCGGCCAGGGCCTGGTCCAGATATTCCCAGGGTGTGCGCACGTCCAGAAACAGCGCGTCCACGTCTTTTTCCAGAAAACCTTCCGCAATATCCCGGTGATGTTGGGTAACGTTGTGCCCCAATCCCGCCCAGGCCAGGTTTTTGCGGCAGAGCTCAAAAAATTCGGATCTGGCTTCATAGGTGTAGACCCGACCCTGTTCGCCGGAAAACCAGGACAGGGCCAGGGTGAGGCTGCCCGAGCCCGAGCCCGCTTCAATGATGCGCCGCCCCTGCCCAGCGCCCAGGCGCAGGCAGAGATAGCTGATGTCTTTGGGGTAAATGATCTGGGTCTGGCGCTTGACCCCTTTGACCAGGTCGTGCAGGCCCGGGCGCAGGATTTTATACGGCGTTCCCTGGCGGGTGCGGACCACGCCCCCGTATCCGGCGGCCAGCACATCATCCCAGGGCAGGGAGCCGTCATTGTTGTGGAGTTCCTCGCCGGACGCGACCCGGCGCAAATAGCGCTTGTCCTTGGGGTTGACCAGGATGACCAGGTCTCCGTCTTTCAGCATGGTTTTTTCCTCCGGCTATGGCCTATAATCAGGCGGCCCGCCTGTCAAGCTGGATATGCGGCCAGAAGGTCGGCATAAATGCCTCTGGCGCGGTCATTTTCCGGGTAAGCCCGCAGCTCCTGGCGCAACAGGGCCAGGGCTCCGGCCAGATTTCCCTGCATAGCCTGAGCCAGGCATCCGCAGAAGGCGTGCTCAAAGCCGTCCGCGCTCAGCTTTTCCCGTACGGCGTCAAGGGCGATGACTTCAGCCGCGTCCCCTTTGGTGAACGATTGCCACATGGCCGCAGTAAGGTCTTTGTCCACACCTGCTCCGGCCGCCCGCACCAGGCCACGCTCGCCCCCGGCGATGAATTGTTCGGCCGCGCGCATCAGTTTTTCCCGCTCCGCTGGAGCAAAACTTTGCGGCCGCAGGACGCGCTCAATGCGCCGATCCATGGCCCGCGCCCGCACGGCGGTGGTAAAATCGCGCAAGCAGCGGGCCTGGCCCCGCTCAGCCATGGCTTGCCGCTCCGCATCATTTTCCAGGTAATAGCGGATTTTTTCGAGCATCTCTTGGGCTGAAGCAAAGGCGGCCGCCTCATCTTCCTGAAAAAAGGCCCGCAAGGAAGGGTGATTTTCAGCAAGCAGCAACGCGCCCAGGCCTGTGGCCTCCATGTGCCGCTGGTTGGGGGCTTCGCCCCGCGCGTGATCGGCCGCGGCATTGACAACCAGGCGCGAGCCGGCCAGCAGGGCCTGCATGCGCCTGCCCCAAATCGCGCCCCGGTCATGGGCCGCCACGTCGGGCGGCAGTTCTTCGCGGCTTAACGCATTCAAACAGAAAATTCGGGAGAACCCGCCGCCCTCGCGCGGATCTTCAGAGGCCAGAGTCCGCAGCAGGGCGTTGCGGCGCGCATGTGCCGGGCTCCAGGTCCCGCAAAAAGCCACATCCAGCTTCCGCGCCCCATTTTTCGCCGGCGGAGCCAGGTCGGCGTCGAAACCGGGAAAGGCGTGTTCGGCTGACGCGGCGCCTCGCGCCACAGCCATTTCCCGGCAAATATGCAAAGGGGAGAGCATGAGGTCGTAGCCGCTTAAGTCCGCATCAGCCGGCGGGGGCGCACAGCTCCAAGCCATGGCCAGGCGGGGGCGCCTGGCCAGGCGGCTTAGGAAGCGGGCGTCAAGAGACGGGCAATTGATGACGTACAGCACATCCGGCTCAAAGCGGTTAATTCGTTCGAGTACCAAATCTGTATAATCGGCGGGCACGGGCACGCGGTTTTCCTCGGCCCAGGCCTTGTGCAGGTTGAGGTTGTTGGCGATGAGGGTTTCGCTTTTGTAGCCCAGGCCGCGCATATCCCGCGCCAGAAAGAGTCCCGCGCCCACGCCGTCAGCCATGAACTCCGCTTTTTGCCGCGCATAGGGCATGCCGGCCAGGCCGGGCCGCAGCCGGTAATGCCAATACATATATTTGCCGGGGCAACTCGCCACTTCAAGAAAACGCATCAAGCACCTCTGGTAAAAACTACTTCGGAAGGGAGAGCTCTGTCTAGAACAGGCTTGGCGGAATTGCAAGGACGGGTGGCAAGGCGGACTGAAAAAGGGCGGCTCTGGAGCCGCCCTGTGATATGCCTTTCGGATTACCGCTTACTTCTTCAACGGACGATGGCAGAACCACCAGTCAAAGCCTTCATATTCCTCCAGACGCCTTTGGGCGTCTTCCGTGCAGGTGGGCGGGGGCACGATGACCCGGTCGCCGATCAGCTCGTTGTTGGGCCAGTTGGCGGGCATGGCGCCCTGCTCGTCAGAGGTTTGCAGGGCTTTGACGATGCGCAGGATCTCATCGATGTTGCGGCCTACTTCCTGAGGATAATAAAGCATCAGGCGCATAATGCCCTTGGGGTCGACCACAAAGACCACGCGCACGGTATTGCTGCCTTTGCCGGGGTGCAGCATGCCCAGCTTAAGGGCTATGGACTCGGTGCCAGCAATGACCGGGAAGGTCACGGCCACATCCAGCTTTTCCTTGATCCACTCCAGCCACTTGATGTGCGAGAAAACCTGGTCAATGGACAGGCCGATGAGCTTGCAGCCCAGGGCTTCAAACTCCTTGGCTCTTTTTTGAAAAGCCACAAATTCCGTGGTGCACACCGGGGTGAAGTCCGCGGGATGGCTGAAGAGCACAAACCAGGATCCTTTGTAAGCGTCAGGCAGAGTCATTTTGCCGGCCGTGGTCATTGCTTCGATTTCGGGAAATTTATCCCCAAGCAGCGGCAGAGTGGGTTTTATTGTGTTGTCCATATAAAGAAACCTCCTGAGTTATTGCGCACGGCGCGATAGTAGTTAGACTAAATTTATGCCGCAACAGACGGCATTAGCCTATTGCTAATAATAATAATTATTGTTATCATAAAGTCAGAAAGCAAGGCAAGTCTTTTTTATAGTATAATTCCCGCTGAAGAGATGTCAGCGGCAGGTTAACAGTTTGGAGGCAAATATGTATTTTCAGCAGATAGTCACGCCGGGGTTGGGTTGCTTTTCCTACATCATCGGCTGCCCGCATGCCGGAGTTATGGCCGTGGTGGACCCCAGGCGGGATATTGACGTTTATCTCGCCCTGGCTAGTGAACAGGGCATGCGTGTCACCCATATCTTCGACACCCACGTCCATGCGGACCATGTCAGCGGCGCCAGAGAGCTGAGCCGGGCCAGCGGGGCGGATATTTACATCCATGAAAACGCGCTTGTGGAATATGAGGTCAAGAAGGTCAAAGATGGCGACTATTTTGAACTGGGCAGGGCCGGCATTCGCGTGCTGCACACGCCGGGGCATACGCCCAATTCCATTTCGCTTCTGGTAACGGATTATGCCCGCTCAGACCAGCCTGCGATGATTCTGACCGGAGATCTTCTCTTTGTCGGCGATACGGGCCGGCCGGATCTGCCGGGGGATGAAATCATCAACGAGCAGATCCGCAATTTATATGATAGTTTGCACAGCACCCTGGGCGATCTGCCCGATTTCCTGGAAGTATATCCGGCCCACGGCCAGGGGTCGCTGTGCGGCCGGGGTATGAGCGCTAAGCCCAGCAGCACTCTCGGTTACGAGCGTATCGCCAATCCGCGCATGCGCCTGAAAGATTTTGTCGAGTTCAAGGCGGATATCATGACCGGCTTGCCCATGCGGCCGCAAAGTTTTTCCCACATTATCGCCACCAACATCAAGGGCGCGCCGCTGCTTGAAGCCAGGGACGCCAGCTTTTGCGCCCTGGCCGCCGGCCAGGTGGAGGCGCTGCAGGAGGAAGGCGTAGTGGTTCTGGACCTGCGTAGCGCGCTGAGTTTCGCTTCGGCCCATATCCCTCGCGCCATCAATGTGGACGCCGCGCAGCCTCAGGCCATCAACTGGATCGGGGTTGCGGCGCCGCCAGGCAAGCCTCTGGTCCTGGTGTTGCGGGATGAGGATGAATATTCGGACAGGCTCACGGAACTGCGCCGCATAGGCTATGACGATGTGCGCGGCTACCTTAAAGGCGGCATGGGGGCCTGGATCGGGGCGGGCAAGGATACCAGCTCCGTTGCCCACGTGCCGGCCTGCGCTTTGCAGAAACCTCTGGAGAATCCGGCGCCGGCCATGATTATTGATGTGCGCGGTCCTGAGGAATATGCGCAGAACCATTTGGAGGGCGCTGTAAATATGTCGTTTGATGAAATTCTGAACGGACAGGGCGGCGCCGTGGACCCGGATATTGAGCGCATAGTGGTTTGCCAGAGCGGCTACCGGGCGGCCATTGCGGCCAGTTTGCTTCTGGCCGGGGGCTGCCGCAAGGTGAGTGTTGTGGCCGGCGGCATGGGAGCGGTCAGCAAGTGTCGCGAATAGCGGCCGGCCTGAGTTAGCCCCGGTTTTTCAGGGCGAGGCGGGAACCGCGTTTGGCGCCAAACGCGGTTCCCCTGTGCCCGCGTCGCGCTCAAGTCCCAGGCGTTTCCGCATTCCAGCCGCGTCCAGGTTTTCCAGGAGGGTGACCAGATTGCCCCAGATGGCGTGGTAGCCGTATCCTCCATCCAGCATTTCCGCAAGAGCGGCTTCAAGCGGCCAGTCTTGCGCCACCATGCGGTACGCGGCCAGGAGCGTGCCGGTGCGATCCGCTCCATGCTGGCAATGCACCAGCACGGGTTGCCGAGCCTGTAAAATTATGCGCAGGCCCCGCATGATTTCTTCTTCATCCATGTTCCAGGTGTTGATTTTCACGCGGGCTAGAACAAGGCCCGTTCCCTGGGCAAGGTCAGCGTCGCTGTGCAGGCCGCGCAGGTTGAGCACGGTTTTGATGCCCAGGTTTTCGGCATTGCGCAGCCCTTCGGCCGTGGGTTGGGCTGAGCGGTACAGCTTGTCCGTAACTTTGTGCAGGTTGGGCAAACCGTCCACCTGCATCGGCTCGGCCCAGGCCGGGTTGCGGCTTTCGGCCACCGCCGGGGCGTTTAACGCCGGACAAATCCAGAGCGTCGCCGCCAGCAGGACGGCGCCTACGATGCGGCGGACAAAAACAGACGGGCGGTTGGGCATGGGGTTGCTCCCTTTCAAAATAAAAAATCGAGTCTAGAACCTATCTCATTATCAACTTTGAAGCGAAAAAGCGAGATTTATGACAGTGGCGAGGCAATGAGGCAAAAGCCGACAACGGCGTAGTTGTGCTACGGTTCGGTAAGCGCGTTTTAGAGCCGGGGTTTAGGTGTAATGTTGCAACAGGTTGTCCATCCTGCTGATTTTTCTTAAATCGCCATAGAAGTTAATTCTATATAACGTCTTTAGTTATCAGGCGTTATAAGCATAAGGAGATTTTGCCAGCCATTTTTTATGGCTGTTATCTTGCTGTTCATTACGTGTTGCTTCTGGTCTTTGTTTATGCTCATGTTATCAATAAGCAATAACAATGATCCGCTGGAGGTTCAGGCAATCCGGCGGGCTTTAAAACGCCTGAAGGATCCTTTTTCCCATGGCCAAAAGGCTATAAAACAGGAGAAGAGTATGAGATTCAAGAATATGACCATCGGCATACTCAAGGAAATTATGCACGGGGAGCGGCGCGTGGCCGCTATCCCCGAAACTGTGGCCAAAATAACCCAAGAGGGCGGGCGGGTGCTCATGGAGGCGGGCGCGGGCCTGGGTTCTTTTTTTCATGACGAACAATATGTGGCCGCCGGCGCGGAACTGACCGGGGACGCGCGCGAAATTTTTGCGGAATCCGACGTGATTCTTAAAGTCAAGGAGCCCTTGTTCAATGAGGCTCTCGGGCAGCACGAGGCAGGCATGTTCAGGGACGGGCAGTATTTTATCGCTTTCCTGCACCCGGCCGCGCCAGTGAACCACGAGGTGGTCAAAAAGCTCGCCGCCTCCGGGGTGATCAGCCTGACTTTGGACGGCATTCCGCGCATCTCCCGGGCCCAGACCATGGACGCCTTGACCTCCATGAGTACTGTGGCCGGCTATAAAAGCGTGCTCATGGCCGCCGACCGCCTGCCCAAGTTCCTGCCCATGGTGGGCACGGCTGTGGGCGCTATCAAGCCGTCCCACGTGGTGGTCATCGGCGCCGGGGTGGCGGGTCTGCAGGCCGTGGCCACAGCTAAGCGCCTAGGCGCCCAGGTCACGGCAGTGGATATCCGCCCCGACGCCATGGAACAGGCCCAGTCCGTGGGCGCCAAAATTCTGGACCCCGGCATCCCGGCCTCCGAGGCGGTGGGAGAAGGCGGTTACGCCAAGCGCCTGTCCGAGAAATGGCTGGCCAAAGAACGGGAGAACATCAGGGACCTGGTGGCCTCGGCCGACATCCTCATCCTGGCCGCGCTCATTCCCGGCAAACTGGCGCCCATTCTGGTTACCGAGGACATGGTCAAGTCCATGCGGCCCGGCTCCTGTATTGTGGACATTTCCATTGACCAGGGCGGCAACTGCGCCCTGACCGAAGCCGGCGAGGTTGTGGTCAAACACAACATCAACATTGACGGCACCAAGAACATTCCGGGCATGGTGCCCACCAGCTCCACCTGGATGTTCGCCAACAATATTTACAATCTTTTGGCGTTGCTCTGTGTGGACGGCAAAGTCAACCTGGATATGAACGATCCCATCATCGCCTCCATACTGACCACCAAAGACAAGCAGGTCGTCCATGCCGGGGCTTTGGAAGCCATGGGCCGATGATCTTGTCACCTCCGCGCGTCGCGCAGTGTGCGGCGCGGCGCGCGGTTTTTTCTCCACTTAATCGCGGGAGGCGTTAACCATGACCGCCCTTTTTTTGATTGCCGTTTTTGTGGTGGCCACGGGGCTTGGCTACAAAGTCATCAGCAACGTGCCCAGTCTGCTGCATACGCCGTTGATGTCCGGCATGAACGCCTTGTCCGGGGTGATTGTTCTCGGGGCCATTGCCGCCGCGGCCGGGGCCTCGTCCGCGGCCGGCACCCTGCTGGCCTGCTTGGCCATCATCCTGGCCATGATCAACCTGGCGGGCGGCTTTGCGGTAACCGGGCGCATGCTTAAAATGTTCAACAGCAAAGAGCGCGGCGAGGACCAGTCATGAGCGCCGCCATATACTCCGTGGCGGCTGTGGCTTTGTCCGCGCTCACGCTGCTGGATCTGCACCTGATGAACAAGCCGGGCACGGCCGTGCGCGGCAACCATTTCGGCGCGGTCGCCATGGCCGGGGCCATTATCATGATCCTGTTCAAAACCGGGGCGGTCAGCCTGCCGCTCATCTGGGCGTCCATGGCTGTGGGCGCTTGTTTGGGCCTGGTTTTGGCCGCCAAGGTGAAAATGATCCAGATGCCGCAAATGGTGGCTCTCTTGCACGGTTTCGGCAGCACGGCCGCGGTTATTGTGGCCCTGCTGGTGCTTTCGGACGGCCGGGAAACTGATTTCTTCACCAGGATCACTGCGGCCATTGCCCTGATTGTGGGCGGCCTGACCGCCACCGGCAGTTTTGTGGCCGCCGGCAAGTTGCACCAGGTCCTGCCGCAAAAGCCCGTCATCCTGGCGCGGCACTCTTTATACACCGCGGCGCTCCTCGGCTTTCTGGGCGCCATGTTGCTGGTCATCTGCGCCGCCGGCGCGCCCACGCCCCTTTTGCCGCTCGGGCTTGCGCTTGTTGGCGCCCTGGGTTTCGGCGTGTTGTTCTCCATCCGCGTGGGCGGGGCGGATATGCCCATCACCATTTCCCTGCTCAACTCCTTAAGCGGCGTGGCTGAAGGCGCGGCCGGCATGGCCATCGCCTCTCCGCTGCTGGTGGCCGTGGGCGGCATTGTGGGCACTGCCGGGCTGATTCTTACCCAGATCATGTGCCGGGCTATGAACCGCAGGCTTATGGACATTCTGCTGGGCAAAACTTCCGTGGCCGCCGGCAAAAACGCCCCAGCGCAGGCAGCCGCCGCCGCAGCCCCGGCCGCTGAAAGCCCCCAGGCGGCCGCGCCTGAAGTTGCCGAGGCGGATCTTGCCGCGCTGCTCAAAGAAGCCCGCAGCGTGCTCATTGTTCCCGGTTACGGCATGGCCCTGTCCCAGGCGCAGCACGGGGTCAAGGCTCTGGCCGATATGCTGGAGAAAAACGGCGCCAAAGTGGACTTCGCCATTCATCCCGTGGCCGGGCGCATGCCCGGGCATATGAATGTGCTCCTGGCTGAAGCCGACGTGGATTACGACCGCCTGCTGGAAATGGACGCGGCCAACCCGCTGTTTAAAGACAGCGACCTGGCCATTGTTATCGGCGCCAGCGACGTGATCAACCCGGCGGCCAACACCGCCGAGGGCACGCCCATTTACGGCATGCCCATTCTCACCGGGTCCGAGGCCCGGCGCATCATCATCTGCAACTTTGACCGCAAGCCCGGCTACGCCGGGGTGCCGAATCCGCTTTACGACAGGCCGGGCGTGATCTTTCTGGAAGGCGACGCCGCCGCCAGCATGGAAAAGCTCAAGAACCTGCTGTTGTAGAAAAGGCCATGCCCTTGCCGCATGCGCAACGCTCCTGAACTGAAAAAGCGGTTCAGGGGCGTTGCTGTTTTGCATACTTTACTTTTTTGGTGTATCTTGTCCGCTCCGGTCCTGGGGCCGGTTTTTAAAACAGCTTGAACCCGGGCCACGGGATGGGACCCCGGATCCGGGTTGTTCAGCAAGGAGTTGTCATGAAATTGCTTAAAGCCCACAAATCAGCACGAGAAGTGGCTTTGCAGAACAGGGAAGACCCCGAGCTGCACCGCCGTGTCTTTCCATATACCAAAATCAGCCGCGTGGAATTCGACAACATGTATCTTTCGCCTGATCCGGCTGACCCCATGTTCATTACCGACACCACGTTCCGGGACGGGCAGCAGGCCAGGCCCCCGTATACTTCCAAGCAGATCGCGGCTATTTACGAGATGCTTTATCGCCTGGGCGGCAAAAGCGGGCTCATCCACGCCTGCGAATTTTTCATGTACACGGAAAAAGACCGCGCCGCCATTGAGCTCTGCCGCGCCAAGGGCCATAAGTATCCCCGCATCACCGGCTGGATCAGGGCCAACCTCAACGACCTCAAGCTGGCCCGCGACATGGAGTTCCGGGAAGTGGGCATGCTCACTTCCGTGTCCGACTATCACATCTATCTCAAACTCGGCTGGGATCGCAAGAAAGCCATGGACCATTACGTCAGCCTGGCGGAAAAGGCTCTGGAATGGGGCATTTCCCCGCGCTGCCACTTTGAGGATATCACCCGCGCCGACATAGAAGGCTTTTGCCTGCCTCTGGCCAGCAAGCTTATGCATCTGGCCGAACAGGCCGACATGCCGGTAAAAATCCGGCTGTGCGACACCATGGGCTACGGCGTGCCCTATCCCGGGGCCACGCTTCCCCGCTCCGTGGCCCGGCTGGTGCAGTTTTTCACCCACGAGTGCGGCGTGCCCGGCAAATGGTTGGAGTGGCACGGGCACAACGATTTTCACAAAACCCTGGTCAACGGCGTCACCGCCTGGCTCAACGGCTGCTCCGGGGTCAACGGCACCTTGTTCGGCTTTGGCGAACGCACGGGCAATACGCCCATTGAAGCCCTGATCATCGACTACATCTCCATCACCGGCGATGACGATGCGGCCGACACCCCGGTCATTGCCGAAATCGCCGATTATTTTGAAAAAGAGCTGGAATACCGCATCCCCAGCAACTATCCCTTTGTGGGCAAGAGCTTCAACGCCACCAGCGCGGGCATCCATGCCGACGGCCTGATCAAGAACGAGGAAATTTACAATATCTTCGACACCACCACCTTGCTCGGCCGCAGCGTGCCCATTATCATCACCGATAAATCGGGCCGGGCCGGCATCGCGTATTGGATTAACCAGTACCTTAACCTGCCGCCCAACATGCAGGTGTCCAAAAAACACCCCGGCGTGGGCAAAATTTACGACCGCGTCATGCAGCTTTACGAGCAGGGCCGCAACACCTCGATTTCCGACAAGGAACTCATGACCATGGTGCAGCGCTATATGCCGGAAATGCTGGTCTCGGAATTCGACCAGATGAAGAAGCTGGCCGGAGAGCTTTCCGCCCACCTTATTTCCCGTTTGGCCAAAGACTGCGACGTGGAGCCCGGCACCGGACCGGACCCGGAAAACACCCGCCGGTTACAGAACTTTGTGGAGCAGTACCCCTTTATCCAATACATCTACCTTACCGACGACAAGGGCAAGCTTCTCAATTCGGCCATTACCGATCCGGCCTATACCGAAAACTACAACAAGCTGCCCCTGGGCTTTGACTTCTCCGAGCGCTCCTGGTTCAAACTGCCCATGCGCGACGGAGGCCTGCACATTTCCGACATTTATCAGTCCCTGTTCACCGGCAAGCTGGTGCTTACCGTGTCCATGGCCGTGACCAACGAGGAAGACGACATCACCGGCGTGGTCGGCGCCGACATCCAGCTCGAACAGCTCATGAAGCGCACCGAAGCCCTGGAAGAAGATGTGCTCAACGACGACTACCGCTGATTTAAACGCGCCGGGGCGGGGAACCTCAAAGAGATAATCCCCGCCCCGGACCCCGCCCCTCCTGAACCCTGATCGGGGTGGGGGAAGAGCCCACGCAGGGGAACGGCAACAGATGGGAAGTATGGACGAGAAGATCCCTCCGCGCATAAGTTTTTCTTCTTTCAATCTTAAAAGATACGGCAATTTTGCCCGCAGCGGCCCGCCGTTTTTCACGCTGCTGCTTATTGCCGCCTTGCTGCACGGCTGCGCCTTGTCTTCCTCCGAGCCCACCTACCGGGGCGGCTCGGGCCAGGGCAAACCGTACACGGTGCGCGGCAAGACCTATTATCCCCTGACCTCCGGGGAAGGTTTTGTGGAAGAGGGCGTCGCCTCCTGGTACGGCAGCGATTTTCACGGCAAACGCACGGCCAATGGCGAGCGTTACGACATGTACAGCATGACCGCGGCCCATAAAATTCTGCCCTTCAACACCCAGGTCAAGGTGACCAATTTGCAGAACGGCCGCTCCATAATGGTGCGCATTAATGATCGCGGCCCCTTTGTGGCCGACCGCATCATTGATCTCACCCACACGGGCGCCAGCCAGATAGGCATGATCGGGCCGGGCACGGCCAGGGTGCGCGTGGAAACCGTGGGCGCGGTGCCGGCCATCAAAAACGGCGACATCATGGGCAACTTCTATGTCCAGGTGGGCGCGTTTTCGCGCAAGGACAACGCGGAACGCCTGGTGGCCAGGTTCAAATCCCAGGGCCTGAACGCCCGCATGCATTATGCTGAAAGCGTATATTTGTGGCGGGTGCAGATAGGGCCGTATCCATCGGTCAACCGGGCTGAATCCGAGCGCGGCGGGCTCTCGGTGCATTATCCGGGCAGCTTTGTGGTGGCTGAATAACTCTTAGACTATCCGGCCGGATGGGCGAAGTATGGAGTTTTTATCAACCCCGGCGCTCTGGGCGGGTTTAATTATTCTCACTGCCATAGAGATTGTCCTGGCCATGGACAATCTGGCGCTTAGCGACGTGCTGGCCGGCAAGCTGCCGGAAGGCCTGCGCGGCCGGGCGCGCGTTGCCGGCTTGCTTGCGGCCTTGCTGGTGCGCGTCGGCCTATTGTGCTTATTCTGGCGGCTTCTGGGTTTGAGCGAGCCCCTGTTCACAGCGGGCGGGTTCGTGTTTTCCCCGCGCTCCGGCCTGCTGCTTTGCGCCGGCATCTTTCTGGTTACCAAAGCCACGCGCGGTTTGCACGAACGCCTGGAAGGCGGCTTTCCCGTGGAGGACACGCCTTCCGACAAAACCGGGTTCTGGTATATAACCGCCCAAATCGCCGCGCTGGACGCCATTTTTTCTCTGGATGCCGTGGCTGCGGCCCTGGGGCTCATGGACAGCCTCGGCCTGATGATCACGGCCTTGGTCGTGGCCGCTCCCGCCGCCGTATTGCTGAAAAAACGCCTGCCCGACCTCATGCACAGGCGCCCCACCATCCAGATACTGTGCCTCGATTACCTGATGCTTGTGGGCTTGGTGCTGGTGGCCGACGCGGCGGGTTTCCACATCCCCAAAGGATACATCTACGCCATTATCGGCTTTTCCATGCTGGTCGAGTGCGGGCGGCAAATCCTGGACCGGCGCCGCGACCTGCGCCTGGGGCGCCGAACCTTGCGCTTGCGCACGGCCGGCGCGGTGTTGCGTTTTTTAGGCAGCAGCACCACGTTCTATAAACAGTCCGGGCGAGCGCCCGAACAGACTTTGGGTGGCGCTGACCTGTCCCATGAAGCGCGGGAGATGCTTTACGGGGTCCTGACCATGGGGGAGCGCCATATCCGGTCCATCATGACCCCGCGCCCGGAAATCACCTGGGTGGATATGGATGATACGCCGGCGGAAATACGCGGCACCGTGCGCCAAAGCCCGCACAGCGTTTATCCGGTGCGCCGCAGCAGCACGGACGAAGTTCTGGGCGTGGTTTACGGCAAGGATCTCATGGCTGTTTTGCCTGAAGCGGGCGAGTTTAATCTCAGCGGCATTATGCATCCGCCGATTTTTGTACAGGACTCTGTGGGCATACTGCGGGTCATGGAAGTGCTGCGCGACACCAGGGCCAAAATGGCGCTGATTACCGAGGAGTACGGCAGCGTGGTGGGCCTGGTCACGCCCCTGGACATCCTGGAAGTTATTGCCGGCGATTTTCCGGAAGTGGATGAGAACCCGGATTTTGCTCCTGACGGCGACAACGCCTGGAAAGTGGGCGGGGGCATAGATATGCACCGTTTGGAGATGCTTCTGGATACGGACCTCTTGCATGCCGATAGCGGCGACTACGTGACTCTGGGCGGCTACCTCATGCACAGTTTGGGTCGCCTGCCCCGGCCCGGCGATACGCTGGAAAAAGATAATATCCGTTTTGAGGTGCTTGAGGCCAGGGACCGTAAAGCGGACCTGGTGCGCGTGCTTAAAAAACGGCCGGAAGATTTGTAACCTCTGGAGGTATGGCATGAAGGTTGTTTTTTGTCTGGACGACAAACCGCAATATCTGATGCTCCTTAAAGGCGCGGTGCGCTCCCTGCGCCGGGTGCATGGCCCGGACGCGCCCTGTCTTTGCGTTTACGGAGGCAAGGACGAAAGCATTGCCGAAGCCGTGCAGGCGGAAAACATTCCTTTTGCCTGGTATAAAACGCCGCTGCTCAATTACGAGTCCATGCCCCAGCGCACCCATCGGGTCATGGGCGCGTTTTTAAAGCTGGAACTCTCCCTGGTGCCGGAGCTGGCCGCTGAAGACTACGTGCTGTACTGCGATACGGATGTGTATTTTCACCAGCCCATCACCGAGCTTCTGGCCATGACCCCTGCTTACATGGCCATGGCCAAAGAAGAAACCGCGCCGTTCCACCACGATTACGAGCAATTCACCTATACCTATAAGGATCGCGAATACACCGTGCCTTTGCCTTTCCCCATCTGGACCCACAACAGCGGCGTGGTCCTCTTTAATTTAGAGCGCTTGCGGCGTCACGATTTTATCCATAATTTCCTGGCGTTTTGCAGGCAAACCGCGGACAGAATCGGCAATTTCGACCAGTCCATGCTCAATTACTTTTTCGGCAAGCTCATCACCCGCTTTGACCAGGTTTACAACTGCCCGCCTTATATGTTTAAGTCCAGGGAGGAAGGGCGCATTATTCACTTTCACGGCCCCAAGCCCTGGGACACGCGGCGCAAAATGTGGCAGGATCTGCGCATCAATCATTACTGGCATTTTCGGGACTTGTGGCTGGAGCTGATGACCGGGGCGGAGAAAGAGGAACTCCAGGCCTGGGATATTGTCGCCTGATTTCAACCGGACAGAGTCAATGCCATGAGCGCGCAACCACTTTTCCCGGAAACAGGACCGGAGCCCGGCAAGGGCATCTCAGCCCCGGCCGAAGCCACCTCCTCACTGGGGGGAGCGCCGGGGCAGGGCGCGCCAAACTCCCGCCGTTCCTCATCTTTGCCCCTGGGGCAACGCCTGCTGTCTTTTACGCGCCATCACCGCGAACGCATTAAATACGCCATTAAAATGGGCCTGGTCGCAGTCCTCGGCTATTGGCTCGGCGTGTTCACCGGCTTGACCAACGGCTTCCTGGTGGCCTTGTATGCGGTGGTGGGCATGCAGCTCAATGTGGCCGACTCCGTGGAATCCTGCATCAACCGGCTCATCGGCACCCTCATCGGCGCGGTCATGGCCTACCTCGCCATCATTATTTTTCCCCAGAGCACGTTGTCCATCACCTTGCAGTTGTTCGGCCTGCTGGCCATCTGCGGCCTGATGATCCATTATCAGGAACGTTACCGCATGGTGGCCATTACCGTGTCCATTTTGCTGGTCACCGGGGCCGTGTCCGGCGATCACAGCCTGCGGGTCTGCCTGGAGCGGGTGGCCGAAATCATCCTGGGCGTGGCCTGCTCCTTCACGGTTTCCGCCCTGGTCTGGCCCCGCCGCCTGGCCGATGAAGTGCGCGATTCCGTAAGGCGCGGGCACGCCGACTGTCTGGCGCATTATCGGAAAATTATCGATTGCTTTATCAGCGGCGTGCCTGTGCCTGCGGAAACAAGCCAGGCCGTATATATCACTTTGCCGGGCAAAATTTGGAAGGACAAGGAAAAGCTGAACAAGACCCTGCGTAATGAAGCGCCCGTGTACCAGGCCGACTACACCCTGGTGGACAAGCTGCTGATGAGCCAGGACAGGACCGTGGAGGGATTGAAAGGCGTGCTGGACGCCATGTCCGGCATGGGGCCCGGCGAGTTGGATCCCTCTTTGCGCGAGTCAGTGCTCAGTTTGACCTTTGCCACCGAAGACGCGCTCAATTATCTGTCACACTGGCCCAGTCCGGAAAAACCGCCGGACCTGCGCGGCGCATTGCAAAAAAGCGTTGAGGAAATCCGGGCCGCGCGCGAGGCCCGCCGCTACATACATATGGATGCCGAAGAGCTGGAAAGGCACATGGCCGTGACCAACGACCTGCGCGGCGTGGCCCGTAACCTTCTGCAAACCCTGGACTGGCTTGCCTCCTACGCGCCGCCGGGCAAGGGGAACTTCAAGGGCTGACAACCCCTGCGGCTCCTTTCCCGGATCCCGGCCGTTGCGGCATGCTGTTTATTATTATGGACATTGCCACCATTAATCCCATCTGGCTGGCGTTGCTGGCCACCACGTTCACCTGGGCCTGCACGGCCCTGGGCGCGGGCCTGGTCCTGTTCACCAAGGTCATTTCCCGTTTGTTTCTGGACGTGATGCTGGGGTTCGCGGCCGGAGTCATGCTGGCGGCCAGCTATTGGTCTTTGCTCGCCCCGGCCATCGCCATGAGCGAGCCTCTGGGCAATCTTGCCTGGTTGCCGGCGGCTGTGGGATTTGTGGGCGGCGCGATTTTTTTGCGTCTGGTGGATATTTTTCTGCCCCACATTCACTATTTGTCCGGAGTCAAAGATGGTCCCCAGAGCCATTGGAAACGCACCACCCTGCTGGTGGCCGCCGTGACCCTGCACAATATTCCGGAAGGCCTGGCCGTGGGTGTGGCCTTTGGCGCCGTGGCCTCGGGATTGCCGGAAGCCACCCTGGCCGGAGGCATTTCCCTGGCCCTGGGCATCGGCCTGCAAAACCTGCCCGAAGGCGCGGCCGTGTCCATGCCGTTGCGCGGGGAAGGCGTTTCCCGGCGCAAGGCCTTTCTGGTGGGCCAGGCTTCGGGCTTGGTGGAGCCTGTGGCCGGGGTTATCGGCGCGGCCGCCGTGGTGATGATGCAGCCCATCTTGCCTTATGCTCTGGCCTTTGCGGCCGGGGCCATGGTCTTTGTGGTCGTGGAGGAAGTGGTGCCCGAATCGCAGAGCGCCGGGCACGGCGACTGGGCGACCATGGGCGTTATCTCCGGGTTTACCTTAATGATGATTCTGGATGTGGCCTTTGGCTGATAAGGATTTCTGAATTATGCACCTTGCCTTTGTCATTTCCATCCGGTCGCACGGGGGCGTGAAGACCTGGATGCTGGAAGCGGCCCTGGCCCTGCGTGAACTGGGATGTAAGTGCACATTTTTTGTCCGGCCCGGGCCTTACATGGACAAGGTGGCCGCTGCGGGCTTGCGGGCGCTGCCCTTCCCCAGGGGCATGGATTTCAGCCCTTTGGCCGTGTATAAATTCTGGCGTTTTTTTAAGAGCGAAAAAGTGGACGCGGTCACGGTCAATGTCAGCAAAGATTTGCGCACCGCTGGCCTGGCCGCGTATCTGGCCGGCATTCCCCTGGTGCAGCGCATCGGCCTGCCCGATGACATGCGCAACTGCCCCAAAGTCAGGTTGCTGCACCAGTTGCTGCGGCCCCGCTACCTGTTTCCCTGCTGCTACAACCGCGACGGCTTTTTGCAGCGCCTGCCCTGCGTTAAGGCTGCGGATTGCATGGTCATTCATACCGGCAAGACGCCGGCCGCAGGCCCCAAAACCCAAATCGGCAGGCCTTTGCGGATTTTGGCCAGCAGCCAGCTCACTCCCAACAAGGGCCATGCCGAACTCTTGGACAGTCTGGCCGAATTGAAAACCCAGGGCCACGAGTTTCACTGCCATATTCTGGGCATCGGCACTGCCGAAACCGCTCTGCGCGTGCAGAGCGAACAGCTGGGGCTTGAGGATCAGGTTTCCTGGCACGGCCTGCAATCAGACGTGTATGCCTTTTTGCGCCGGGCGGATGTGTTTGCGTTGCCTTCCCAGGAAGAAGGCCTGCCCAACACCTTGTTGGAAGCCATGTCGCAGGGGCTTATTCCAGTGGCGCGCGATGTGGGCGGGGTTAAGGAAATCTGGCCGCAAACGGGGTTTGACAGCCTATTGTTCGGCTCCAGGCCCGGAGACTTGACCAGAGCGCTGAAAGCCGTATTTAATGCGGAGGATGAACAATTATTGGCCTGGAGCGACAGTGCTCTCAAGCAGTGCCGCGAGGCCTTTAATCAGAGCGTTCAGGCCCGGCGTCTGCACGATTGGTACGCAAGCCTGGCGCGCTGCTGATCAGATTTTTTCAACCCAAGGACAATTTTATGCATACGCCCAAGGTCATCTGGTTTGAGCTTCCGGGTTTGCCCCGCGTCCGTTGCGCGTTCCAGACCCGGCAGGGCGGCTTTTCCGCCGCGCCTTATAATGACGGCAACATCTCCCTGACCGTGGGCGATGATACTCAGGCTGTTATCCAAAACCGCCGCGCCCTGCTTAAAACCCTGGGCGTGTCCGCCTGGTCCGAGGAAGACCAGATTCACGGCGACGGCGTGATCCTGGACGCCCCGGCCACGCCCCTGGACAAAGCCGGCACATCCCAGGCCGACGGCCTGACCACCGCGCAAAACGATCTGGCCCTGTGCATCAAGACCGCGGACTGCCAAGCCGTCATGCTGGCCCACAACAGCGGCAAGCACATCGCGGCCCTGCACGTGGGCTGGCGCGGCAACCGCCTTGATTTTCCCCGCAGCGGAACCCTGGCTTTCTGCAAGCGCTACGGCCTCGACCCGGCGGATGTCATTGCCGTGCGCGGCCCCAGCCTGGGGCCGGAAGCCGCCGAATTCATCAATTTTGACCAGGAATGGGGCGACGAGTTCCGGCCCTGGCACAACCCGGCCACCCGCTGCATGAATCTCTGGGCCCTGACCCGGCATCAGCTTCAGGCCGCCGGCCTCAAGCCGAAAAATATCCACTCCATTGATCTGTGCACCTACAGCCGCACTGACCTCTTTCATTCTTTCCGCCGCGACGGCGCCCAGTCCGGCCGTCAGGCCTCGTGCATCTGGCTTGTGGGGGCGTAGCTTTTCGGTTTCCAGCCGAATTTTCGTTTATGCAGGAATGACGAATCAGGCGGCTGTGCAAGAACAACAAAAAGAACGCGGGCGGGATATGCTTTCCTGCCCGGTAACGGAAAAAAATAAACAGGCAAGCAGGTCCGGGGTCTAAACCACGGGCAGCTGGATGCTGAACACCGTGCCGCCGTCGGGCGCGGAGTTTACGCGCACATAGCCGCGGTGGTCGGTGATGATGGATTTGACGATGGTCAGCCCCAGGCCCGTGCCGCCTTTTTTACGCGAGAAATAGGGTTCGAACACCCGGAACAGTTCCTCGCCGGACAGACCGGGCCCGTTGTCCGCGATTTCGACAATAATGGCGTGCTCGGCATGGTTATAGCCGGCCCGCACGCTGACTTTGCCGTTGGTTTGTCCGGCCAGGGCTTCGCCGGCGTTGGTCAGGATGTTCATCAACGCCCGGGCGAGAGCGCCGGCGTCCATGGCTATGGGCGGCAGATTGTCCGGGCAGTCCAATTCCCAAGCAATGTTTGAATGGCTGGTGCGGAACAGGCCCACCTGTTCCTCAAGCACAGGCTTGAGCGCGCCGCTTTTCAACTCCACTTCGGGCAGTTTGGCGAAAGCGGAGAATTCTTCCACCATCTGCAGCAAATGTTCCACCTGATTGACGATGAGGCTGGTGCACTCCCCAAAGCTGGGGTCGCCGGCCTTGGCGCCGAACTTGCGTTGCAGGCGCTGGGCCGAGAGCTTGATGGGGGTTAAGGGGTTTTTGATCTCATGGGCAATGCGGCGGGCCACTTCGCGCCAGGCGGCCACACGCTGCATTTTTTCCATTTCCGTGATGTCTTCCAGCACGGCCACCAGGCCCTGGTAGTGCCCCCGCGCGTCGCTTAAGCCCGCCACCGTAACCAGGAACTTCCACTCCCGGTCATTGCGGGGCACGCTGATCTGCTCCTGCCATTTGACTTCCGGATTGGCGCGCAGTTGGGCCAGCATCAGGCCCAGGATGCCGCTATATTCGGGCCCTATAACGTCCAGGGGCTCTTTGCCGATGAGCTCGGCCGGATCTCTGCCGAACAGGGTGTACACGGCTTTGTTGGCCGTGCTGATGCGGTTGTGGGCGTCCAGGGAAATGACCACCGAGGCCACGCTGTTCAGCACGGTTTCAATATAGCGGCTGTGCTCGGCCAGGGCGGTATTGCTTAAGGCCAGCTCCCGGTTGATGGCCGTGATTTTGGTCTGGCCCGCGGCCAAATCTTCAGTCATGCGGTTAAAGGAGCGGATGAGCTGGCCCATTTCATCGCCCCCGGTATCGGCAAAGCGGATGGACAAGTCTCCTTTGGCGATGCGCTCCGTGCCCATGGCCAGGGTGAGCAGGGGCTCGCTCATTTGTTTGGCCAGCTTGAAACCGAACCACATGGCGCCGAAAATGATGATCAGCGCGAGCAGGGCCAGGAAGAAATAAAATGTGGCTTTAAACGGGCGCTTTAAGGTGCGCAGTTGTTTGTACTCGTCCAGCCCTCGCACCACCTGGTCCAGTTTGAACATGGTGCCTTCGCTCATGTGCACGGCCAGCACCAGAATGCCGGATTTTTCCCCGCCCAGGGGCAGGAGCCCGAAGGCGTAGTCGCCGTCGATGCCGGGCTGAAAAATGGTCCTGATGCCAGCTTCCTGGGGGGTGGGACTGGCGCCGCTCAAGCGGGGGGCGGCTTCATTCCAGGCCGCGGTGGCCTCGCCGCTGTCATACCAGACCAGTTGCTTCTGATTCTGGGAAATAAGCCCGGCCAGGGCAAAGCCGCCTTCTTTGACCTGGGTTTCCAGCAGACGTTTGACTTCATTGGAGGACAAGGCCCATTGCCTGGCGTTGATGATTTCTTTTATGCGGCCGAGCTTAGCTTGCAGCCGCTGTGAAGCATCGTCCAGGAACATCTGTCCCACGCCCAAGGCTTGCTCCATGGAGGTTTCCACCCGGTTTTTAAACCAGTAGTCCACCGAGGTTTGCATAAACGAGGCGCTGGCGATGAACATCAGCACTGTGGGCGCCAGGGACAGGAACATGAAGGTCAGCACCAGGCGCACGCGCAGGTGCGAGCCCATGACCCCGCGCCGCCGTTCCAGGAAAAGCTTTACCCCGTTGCGGCCCACCAGGAACAGCACCAGAAACAGCAAAAGGATGTTCAGGTTGATGAGCACGAAAAAGGCCATGGAGTCCACGCCCAGCATGGTCAGGCCGGCCGAGGTCAAAATGACCACAGCCAGCATGGCCGCAATGGCCAGGAGAATTTCGCGTCGGCGGCGGGAACGCTCTTTGGGCGTAATCGGGTTGACCGGGATAATTTCGTGTGGCTTCTGGTTCATAAGCGGCACCAACGCCTGGTTTCAGGCGCGCACAGCTGGAGCGGTTCAGCTTTGAAATGCGGAATATATTAACTTTTGCAAAGTTGATTTGCTCTAATAAGTCAGATCCAGCTCAAAGGTTGTGGCCGGAATAATTTCTTCGGACCAGAACAGGATGCTGCGCGTCAACCAGGGCGGCATTTCCGTGTATTTCAGGTCCACGGTGGCCTTGACCACATAGTCCTGGTCCTGCTCAAGGCCGCCCGGATTTTCCAGAGGAATGCTCAGATTTTCCCATGTGGCGCGCATGAGGGCGCGAAAGCTTTCATTGCGCGTTGCCGGGGAGTCGTCGCCGCTGAGCACAAACTCGCGCAAAAGAAGGTCATAGGCCAGGCGGGTGTAGATGGTGTTTTCGGCCACAAGTTCATTGGACCAGAAGGTGCGCTTGCGCAGGAATTGCACGTGACAGGTCATTTCCATTTTGGCTCCGTCCCGGAGCATATAGGCCAGGTTGTGCTCCTCGCTGGCCGCAAGGCGCAGGTTGACCTCCAGGTGCTTGTCCGTGCCGCCCAGAGAAAAGCCCTTGAGTACAAAATTTTGTTCCGCCCGGCAAGTTAGCGGAGCAAGGCCCAGGAGACATAAAAAAACAACCAGGCCAAAACCGGCGAGCAGGGTGCGCCGCGAGGGCGCGGGAAAGGCGAGAGCGCGGGAAGGGCAAGCGTGCCGGGGTTCGGGCATGGGTGCTGGGGTCATGAGTCTCCTGCGTTACAGCCAGTGTCGTTTTCTGAAGAACCACCAGGTCGCGCAGCTGGCGGCCAGGCTGGCCAGCATGATCATACAGAAATTAAGCACGCTGCCGTCGCTGGCAAAGGGCAGGGCTGTGTTCATGCCGTAGGCGCCGGTGATGATGTTGGGAATCATCATGATGATGGTGAAACCGGTGAGGAATTTGACCACCTTGTTCATGTTGTTGGAAATAATGGAAGCCAGGGCGTCGCTGACGCTGCTTAAAATGTCGCTGTGAATGCGGGCCATGCCCAGGGCCTGGCGGTTTTCGGTAATGGCGTCTTCCAAAAGATCCTCTTCTTCTTCGTCCAGGGCGATGAGCTTGGTTTGCAAGAGGCGCCCCATGGTCACCCCGTTGGCTTCCAGGGAGGTGATGAAATAAACCAGGCTCTTGCCGGCATTGAGCAGACGGATGAGCTCTTCGTTGCGGGTGGATTTATACAGTTCCTGCTCCATCTGCAAAGTCATGCGCGAAAGGTCCTTGAGGTCGCGCAGGTAATTCATGGCCACCCGTTGCATGAGGTGCAGGGTAAAGCGCATGCTTTCCCGGGTGGTCACGTGCTTGCTGCGTACGCTAAGAAGCTGGCCCACCAGGTCCGAGGGCGAACGGCAGACCGTAACCACCATCTCGGGGGTGATGACAATGCCGATGGGCACGGTGATGTAAGGGATGCGGTCGTCGGCCTCGTTATAGAGCGGCGCTTGAATGACGATGAGCAAACAGTCGTTTTCCATATCCAGGCGGGAGCGTTCGTCGGCGTCCAGGGGGTCGGCCAGAAAGTCCCAGGGAATGCCTGTGGCTTCGGCCACCTTGCTCATTTCCGCCTCAGTGGGCACAAACATGTTTACCCAACACTCCCGGGTGATGGAATCCTGGGGCACTAAAATGCCGTTAATGGTTTTATTGATGCGAATCATACGGCCTCCGGGGAAACACCACCCCAGGCCGCGAAAGGTAAGGGCAAAGGGCGGGGTTAAATCTTGCGTGAAAAAAAGTCCTTGAGTGATAAGCAGGTACTACTGCTGGGGTCCACAACCGCGCTCCTTTGTTGATTTGAAGTATAAAGCGCCACAAGGGCGTGGCGCGCTGTTGTTGCTATACTCCTTAATAAACCCGAAAACAAGACTTAATCCTGTTTTTATGATTTTTGGCCGGCTCGGGGCTGAAAAACCGCCGCAAGGCAAAAGGCGGGCGCGCGGAGAAACCGCTATGCCTTGCGCGGCGTTTGGAGAAAAGAGCCGGAAAGCGTTGTTTTCGATACCTTTTGCTGCGCTGTTTTTGTTGCCGGGGATTTATGTTTGCAATAAAGTGAGCTTGCCCGCGCTTTGCGAGTGTCGCCGGTTTAATTAAGGAGAAGTCCCATGCGGTTGCTTGCCCACGAAACTATGGCCCTGGTGGTTGATTTTCAGGAAAAACTCATGCCGGTCATCGCGGACAAGGACATGGTGCTGAGCCGAGCCAGGCTCCTCTTGGAGGGGTTGGCTTTGCTGCGCGTTCCCCTGCTGGTCACCCGGCAATATCCTAAAGGGCTGGGCGATACCGTGCCGATCATCCGCGAAATGACCGACGGCGCGCCGGTGCTCGATAAAGTCAGATTCGGCGCTTATGACGAACCTCACATCCGGGAGGCAGTGCAGGCGATGGGCTGCAAAAATGTGCTTATCTGCGGGGCGGAGGCCCACATTTGCGTGTTGCAGACCGTTATCGGCCTGCAGGAGGCCGGGCTCCAGGCTGTGGTGGTGGAGGATTGCGTGGGTTCGCGCCATAAGCGGGACAAGGAAACGGGTTTGAAACGGGCCATGCAGGAGGGCGCATTGCTCACGTCCTGCGAAGCCGCGCTTTTTGAGTTGCTCGGCGCGTCCGGCAGCAACGTCTTTAAAAGCATTTCCAGGCTGGTCAAGTAGGAGTTGGGCTTTGCCTGAGCCCTGCAAGCGTTTGCTTTGGAGGCCCAGAATGAAAATCAGAATCAAGCGAGTGCGCGAGCCCTGGTCGGAAGACGACGGTTTCCGGGTGCTGGTGGATCGCCTGTGGCCCAGAGGCGTGGGCAAGGACGAGGCCCGCATTGATTTGTGGTATAAGGATATTGCCCCCAGCCATGATTTGCGAAAGTGGTTTCATCTCGAACAGGATTGGCTGGAATTCCGGCGTCGCTACCTGAGCGAACTCAAGGCCAGGCCGGAAATCGTGGCCGCTTTCCGTGCTCTCTTGGCGGGGCGGGAGAAAGTGACTCTGCTGTATGGCGCCAAGGATGAAGAGCACAACCAGGCGGCTTTGCTGCTGGATTTTTTTCAGGCCGGGCAACCGGAAATTTGAGTGTTTCGGCGGGCGTGGCGTGGCTTGCGGAACAGCTAGGGCATTTTACACTTGAAATCATTGCTGTCCGGCTAAGGGGTAATAAAAAAGTCCAAAATCTCAGCTAGATGTGGTACAAGAGTTTTGCACAACACATTGCCACACAAGGAGATTTTGGACTTGAGTCACCATAATACACTTTTCTCCCAGACGCTATC
>JAVBRZ010000057.1:0-3655 GCA_031547425.1 Desulfovibrionaceae bacterium | reverse complement strand
GAGTACATGCGATTTAAATTTACAGCCGTTACCTGTTTTTGACTTTTGAGAGCATTTTAACATTTAAATGATATATTAAGGAAAAATGCTCTGGCGGATGCGCCGCCAGAGCATTTCAAGAGTGAAATGCTCTATCCGCCGGGTCTGAAGACCTATCCGCCTGTATCCTAAAAAAAATCGTTTATGGGACGATAAGAAACAGAGGGCAGATTTTGCCTGTTTGTCCTGGTCCCGGTTTTGCAGGGATAGTCGGGAAATGCGCGGAGACAAAAGCGAAAAGCCATAGTCATGTTTACTCAGAAACTCATCGCCTATTCAGCCATTACCTTAATCGGCGCGGGCGGCCTGCATCTGGCCTGGGCCGATGTTGACTTGCGCCCGGCCCTTGGCCGTAGCGAAACCGTCCAGCAGTTGAGCATCGCCCAATCAGTGTCTTCCAATGATATTGATATGAGCCCGCGTTGGACTCCTGAAGCCGAGGAACATTTGCGCCAGGAGGTCGGCAAGGTCTGGGGGCGCGATGAAGTTCGCCTGCCCGAGCGTAAGGAATATGTGAAATATACCCAGGATTACCGGACCAGGGCCGATGTTGATTTTGAAAACGGCGTACTGGTGGTGGAAACCGTGGACACGGTCAACCCGGCGCGCAGCCTCAAGGAAGCCCTTGTCTCCACCTTGCTCACGCCGGGCGACTATACCAGGGTGGATCTTTATTCAGCCAAGGAACCGCCCGTCGGCGGCACGCCGTTTTTATACGGCCAGGTGCGGGATAAAAACGGTCAGCCCATTCGTTTCGGGGCGCGGGCCAATGCCTATGCGGCGGACGTGCTCCAGGGCAAAACTGAAAGCCGTCGTATTGAGGTCAACGGCCGGGAAAAAGCGGTGCTCCGGGTGACCATTCCTTTGGATAAAACCCACCTTTCACAACGGGCGCGCAAGTATGAACAGACGGTGACTCAAAACGCGCAGCGCTTTGGCCTTGGCGAGCGACTTATCTACGCCATAGCCAAAACTGAAAGCGCGTTTAATCCCTTTGCGGTAAGCTCGGCCAATGCTTATGGGCTCATGCAGGTGGTGCCCGGCAGCGCGGGACGTGAGGTGCGCGAACATCTTACCGGCAAAGACCAGAGACCCACGCCTAAATTTTTGTTGGATCCGGCCAACAGCATCGAATACGGCTCCGCTTACCTGCATATCCTTGCCAAACGCTATTTTGGCGAGGTCAGAGATCCGGCTTCCAGGGAACTGTGCACCATTGCCGCCTATAACGGCGGCCCCAACGCGGTGTTCGGGGTGTTCGGCAAAGATCGGGAGTCAGCGGTGCGGGCCATCAACGCCATGTCGCCCAAAGCGGTGTATCATCGCCTCACCAGCAAGCTGCCCGCCTCGGAAACCCGGCGCTACGTGGACAAAGTGCTTAAAAACCTGGAACTGTTCACAGCCAGAAGCTGACGGCGCTTCCGGGCATTTTTGGATCATTTTGCGATGCGTCTAATCTTTTCCATTGTCATATAGGCGGAATTGGATTAAGACCAACCTTGTCTGCCTGGGATAATGCGCATCGGCATTTTTTGATCCGGGCATATTTATAAATTTACTGGAGTACATATGAAAAAAGTATTGTTGGGACTGATGCTTGGTGCGATGTTGTTTATGGTGGGATGCAAAGACGACAGCGCCGCGCCGCAGGAGCCGAAAGTTGCGGTGTTAAATATGGGCCTTATGTTCCAGACCAGTAAAGCCAGCCAGGCGGCCATGGAATATATGACCAAAGTGGAAAGCGAGCTGAACGCTGAAGCGGAAAAGGCTTTTAAGGGATTGGCCAAGGATGAGCAGGGTAATGTGATTAAGGAAGACATGCCTAAACAGCAGAAAATCCTTACTGAACTTCAGCAGCGTTATAGCGCCGAACAGCAGATGGTGCTGACCCGCCTGAACACCCTGGCCACGGAAAGCGTTGACGAATACCGCGCCCAGCACAATTTGGATGTGGTCATCCGCTCTGACCAGGTGTTTTCTTTCAACCCGGCCGTGGATATTACGGAAAAGATTATTGAACTTATGAATAGCAAGGAAATTTCCTTTAAGCCCATGCTGCCTGAAACTCCGCAGGGCGCGGCCGCGGGCAATGCCACGGCTCCGGCCGGCAACGTCACGGCCCCGGCGAGCAACGCCACAGCTCCGGCCAACTAATTCCGGCTTATAAAGCACATGAAAAAAGGCGCGGCAACGCGCCTTTTTTCATGCGGGGCGATCAGCGGGAATCAGAGAGTCAGGAAAGAGAACCTGGCGCAAGGGGGCAAAATTTGGAATGAAATAAGGACCTGCCGCAAATACGGGCAGGTCCTTATTTTCGTGATGGCGCGCCGGGAATGATTTGAACACTCGGCCTACAGGTTCGTAGCCTGTTGCTCTATCCAACTGAGCTACCGGCGCGTACGTGGAAATGACTTATAGGTAAAAGCTCTGTAGCCGTCAAGTGATTTTTCAGCAAATTCGCTAAAAAGTAAAAACCCTTTTCGGCCAGGTTATTTCTCGGTTAATCGTATTTTACGTCGCTGACCTTCATCAGCTTGCTCAGGTTTTGCAAAGACTCAATATAGCGCAATGATCCGGTTTTGCCGCGAATGACCAGGGAATGGGTGGAGGCGAAATGCCGGCTGTATTCCACGCCGCGCAAGAAAGCTCCGCCGGAAATGCCCGTGGCCGCGAAAAAGACGTCATCGCTGCGGATCAGACTTTCCACGGTATGAATTTCGCGCAGGTCAATGCCGTATTTATCGATATTTTCCCGCTCCACGTAAGACTGCGGCGCAAGGCGGGCAAACATCTGGCCGCCCAGGCCCTTGATGGCGCAGGCCGCCAGCACGCCTTCGGGCGTGCCGCCCACGCCGATCATTACGTCCACCTCCGCGCGGGGATCCACGGCCATGAGCGCGCCGCAAACGTCGCCGTCGCTGTGCAACTGGATGCGGGCGCCGGTTTCGCGGATTTGGCGGATAAGTTTTTCGTGGCGGGGTTTGTCCAGGACAAATACCACCAGGTCGTCCACATCCTTGCCCAGGGCGCGGGCGATGTTACGCAGGTTGTCGGCCACCGGAGCGTCCAGGTCGGCCGAGTTGCGGGCTTCGGGCGGCACCACCAGCTTTTCCATATAAAAGCTGGGGCCGGGGTCATACATGCAGCCCTTGGGCGTGGCGCCAACCACGGAAATGGCGTTAGGCCGCCCGTAAGCCAGGAGCTTGGTGCCTTCCACCGGGTCAATGGCGATATCCAGCGCCGGGCCGGATCCGGTGCCCACTTCTTCGCCGTTATACAGCATAGGGGCGTTGTCTTTTTCCCCCTCGCCGATAATGATGCGGCCACAGATATTCAAATTGTTGAGAGTGACGCGCATGGCGTCCACGGCCGCGCCATCGCCGGCATCGGTGTTGCCTTTGCCCAGCCAGCGGGCGGACGCCAGGGCCGCGGCCTCGGTAACCCGCACAAGATCCAGCGAAAAGTTGCGTTCGGGGATAGACATATTCAGCCCTCCAAACAGGTTCTGGTTCAATTAGCCTGCGGCGTTGGTGTTAAGTTCAAAATTAAACGCCGCGAAACCCGTCAGGATTTTGTGCCGCATCAAGCAGCGTTAATTAAGAAAAATCACGCTATT
>JAVBRZ010000014.1:0-7785 GCA_031547425.1 Desulfovibrionaceae bacterium | reverse complement strand
CCTGGTGCGCTTCGGCCGGCGCGACTACGACCCCGCCGTGGGCCGCTTTACCGCGCCGGACCCGGCGCGCGACCGGCGCGGCGATGGCGATTTATATGATTACTGCGCGGATGACCCGGTCAGCCGGCGGGATCCGGAGGGGCTGGCCTGGTGGACGCTGCGCGGGCAGGACGAGGAAGGCCGGGATGCGGGCGCGCGCGGCGCGGTGGGCGCCTTGCAAACCGATCCCCAGGTGCGGCGGCAGGAGACGCGGGTTTTGACGCAAACGCCGCCGCAGGAGCGGACGGCCCGCCCCCTGGCGGAGATAACCGGGACTTCCGCCCAAAGGCGGGAAGCGGACCCGCGAGCGCAAACCTTCGGGCAGGGCCAGGCGGGACAAGATGCTTTGCGAATTCCCAAACAGGAACAGCCACGACTCTTTGATAAAGAAGAGCCGCAAGCTGAGACGCGGGAGCGGGAGCGGGAGCAGAACCAGGTGACCGAGAAGCCGCTGGCGGATTGGGATATGGCTAAGTCGCTTGAGCATTTAAAAAGTCATGCCTATAAAGACAGTGGCGGAGAATGCGCTGGAGCTGTGTCGCGTTCCATTGAAGCCGGCGGCATACCATTGAATCGCGATCTGAACCCCACACGAACGCCTAAATTCAGCGGCAGCGCTTACGGCTATGGTCCTGTTTTGGAAGATGCTGGATTTGTCCTTATGCCGGAAGGCACAGAGCCGCAAGATGGTGACATAGCTATCTTTGAACCCATCAAGCCCAGGCATCCGCATGGCCATATGCAAATGCTCGCCGGACAGAACTGGTTTTCGGATTTTAAGCAGACCGATATAGACCCAGGAAAAGCTTGGCGCAGCATAAAAGCTTCTTACAGACTCTATCGCCGACCTTAAGCTCGCTCAATCTATGCCAGAGCGAGGAAACCCCTCGCCCTGGCGAGGCTATTGACAACTATTTATTTTAAAGCCAACAAGAAGTTAATTAATATGATAAACAGCCTAAACATGGAGACGAAAAACCATGGAAAAAATCTTGACCGCTGCTATATTTTTGCTATTGGCCATAGCCTTTCACGCGCGCCAGGGGCATTGCGAAGCGCAAACGCCTGAACAACTGGTACGGGATTTTTACGCCTGGTATTTTGAGGCGGATAAGGGGCCTGTGGCCGCTGAGGATAAACCTGAAATATATAAGTATGTTGCTGCAAAGGCTGTAAAATATATAAAATACTTTCCTCCTGAAAACGTATCTTATTTTGTTAAGGCTAACACCTTTAACGCCATATGGGAAAAACCAAAGATTATTGTCGGCAAGTCCGTGCTCATGGCCGGGGACATGTATATTATTCCTGTAACTTTTAAACTCAGGGATGAAAATTACCATGAAGACTATCATGTTGTGGTCTTTGCCATGAAAGAAAACGGATCATTTTATATTATAAAGGTCACAGACATTTACCCATACTCATAGCTACATTTTAAACCGTGAGTAAAGTCATGCGAAATAAAATTTTAGTGTTCACACTTGCTTTTTTTACATGGGTGCTACTTGGTTCAACTAATCCGACTTACTGCTTTGCTCAAACTCCTAAAAATCTTGTCCGTGATTTTTATACATGGTACCTGGGTGAATTGAATAAATTTGATAAATTACCAGAATCAAGCAATGACATATATAAATACATATACCCTTGCGTAGTGAGCAAATTACGTATTGAATATAAAATGGGGGCAAGAAGTTTTAATTATTTTATCCAAAGCAATGATTACTGGCCGGAGCTCTCTTTGCATATTACCACAGGAGAGGCTGTCAAAATAAACGACAGCGTCAGCATTGTTCCGCTGGGCTTTGGCGAGACTAAAGAAAGAAGTGTTCCTCGCCTGATCGTTTTTGTGCAGAATGAAAAGGGAACTTTGTATATCACTAAAGTTGAAGAGGCGGATACGCCTTATTAACCTGAGCGATTTTACCAGTTAAATGCGCCCGCAACGCCACAGCGCGCGCACCCGCGTCGTCGGCTACGTGCGCGCGGGCTCGCGGCCCTCACCGGGCAAACGGTCGGGCCAGGGCAACAGCGCAAGATACACGGCGATGTCAACGGCTATTGCCACGGCCTCCGCATACCAGCGCCAATCGCCCTCACGGGAAAGCAGCATATTGAAGGCCATGAGGCACACCACGGCCGCCGCGACCAGGCGGGCCGGAAAAGGGAAGCCCACAGCCAGCAATCTTCTGTGCATCACCCGAAAGTAGGGAATGAGGTAGACGCAAGCCAGGGCGATAATCAGGCCCACCAGGATCAGGCCGGAACAGAAGCCGATGTTTTCCGGGAGATCTTCGCCCACGGCTGATTCCAGCCAGAGCCCCAGTCCGAAGACAATACCCCCGACAATCAGCACCCACAGGGCCGCGCGGATAAACGCCCGCCGGTCCAGAGGCGGGGCCGGCGAGCCGAAGAGCAGGCCCGGAGTCCCTGAGTTCACGGCACAAGTGCCGTAACGCCCTGCTCTGGCGGTGTTGCGAGGGGGCGAAGGCCAAGGAAAAGGCATGGATCCCCTGGTTCAAGCCAGGGGATGACGGACTGGAGGGGCTAGGGAACGGCGCGCTGAAAGACAAAAAGGCGGGAGAGACAAAAGCTGGACGCTTCTCTTTGTTCAGCATGACCAGCCACGGTTGTGGCGGGCAAGCGGGACCGGCGTCCCCGTTATTCCGCCGCCGCGCTTGAGCCGCATGGTAACGGCCAAAGATATGGCCCTTTGGGGAGGATGGCGGCCGCCGCGCGACATGAGACGGCATAATCTAAAGATATTGGAGCAGGAACGTGAACCAAGAAAAACAGGAATATGAACGCCGCCTGGCCGAGGATATCGGCGGGTTCGCTTTTGACCCCCTGGGGTTTGTGCTTTACGCCTTCCCCTGGGGTGAGGGGGCGCTGGCCGGCAAGGCCGGGCCCGAACCCTGGCAGCGTGAGGAGTTGGAGATTATCGGCCGCGAACTTAGGGCCGGAACCGGGGCCGGGGCCGGGCAAGATGAACCCGCGCGGCGGGCCGTGCGCCGGGATGAGGGCAAAGCCCCTCATGACGCGCCGGATGTGCCGGAAAAGGCAAAAGGCATGGATTCCCCGATCAAGTCGGGGAATGAGGGGCTAGGGGATGGGGAGGCTTTAAACCCCACAGGAGGTGGGGCGCCGCGCGGCGGGAGTGAAGCGAAAATCGCGTTTTTCGCGAACGATCCTCGAATCCCCCCACAGGAAGTGGGGGGTGAGAGGTATGCGATAAGGCCCGATGCTGATCCGGCTGGCGTCGCCCGCGCGGCGGTTGTCTCGCGGGCCGTGCGCCGGGCCGTTTCCTCGGGGCACGGCATCGGCAAGTCCGCCTTTGTGGCCTGGGTTATTTTATGGGCGCTGTCCACCCTGCCGGATACGCGCGGCGTGGTTACGGCCAATACCGAAGGCCAGCTCAAGGGCAAAACCTGGGCCGAGCTGGCCAAGTGGCACCGCCTATGTCTTACCGGGCATTGGTTTGAATGCACGGCCACGGCGCTGATTTCCAAGCTGCCCGGCCACGCCAAGACCTGGCGCTGCGATATGGCCCCCTGGTCCGAGCGTACCACCGAGGCCTTTGCCGGGCTGCACAACAAGGACAAGCGCGTGCTGCTCATTTTTGACGAGGCCAGCTCCATCCCCGACGGCATTTGGGAGGTGTCCGAAGGGGCGCTTACCGATGCGCATACGGAAATCATCTGGATAGTCTGCGGCAACCCCACCCGCAACAGCGGGCGCTTTCGCGAGTGCTTCGGCAAATTCAAGCACCGCTGGGGCACGCGCCAGGTGGACAGCCGGGAGGTCTCCCTGACCAACAAGGCCCAGATCAGGCAGTGGATTGACGACTACGGCGAGGACTCGGACTTTGTGCGCGTGCGCGTGCGCGGCGTGTTCCCCCGCGCCGGGGGCAACCAGCTTATTTCTTCCGACCTGGTGGAAGCCGCCCTGGGGCTGCCCTTGCGCGAGGAAGTCTTTTGCCGGGCCCCGCTCGTTTTCGGCCTGGACGTGGCCCGCTTTGGCGACGACCAGAGCGTTTTGACCAAGCGCCAGGGGCTCCTCGCCCGGCCGCAGCTCAAATGGCGCAACCTGGACCTCATGACCCTGGCCGGCCTGGTGGCTCGCCACATAGACGAGGACCGCCCCGATGCCGTGTTTGTGGACATGGGGGGTGTGGGCGCCGGGGTGGTTGACCGTTTGCGCCAGCTCAATTACGAGCAGGTCATCGGCATTGACTTTGGCGGCGCGGCGGACGACCCCGGCCGGCACGCCAACAAGCGCACCGAAATGTGGCACGCCGTGGCCGACTGGCTGAAAAACGGCGGCGCCCTGCCCGAGGACCGCGAGCTGGCCGACGACCTCACCGGGCCGGAATACGGCTTTACCGGCGACAAAGGCCAGATGATCCTGGAGAAAAAAGCGGACATGAAACGGCGCGGCCTGGCCTCGCCCGACTGCGGCGACTCCCTGGCCCTGACCTTTGCCCTGCCCGTGGCCCGGCGCCTGGACGAACCCGCGCGGGGCAAGTCCAAGACGGAATATGACTTGTGGGCGTACGGGCTGGGGTAGCGCCCGCGCCGGGGAGGGGACCCGCGAGGGGGGGCACTGCGGCAGCTCCTTGTGGGTCCCTTCCCCGGACCCCTCCTCTTCTGAACCCCGTTTGGCCGGGGGGGGCATTACGCCGGCTTTTCCGGCTTTTGAGCAGTTTAGCTTTGAAAAGGTTACGTTGCTCTGAGCATTTTAATTTTGAAATGTTACACCATATGCAGCATTTAAAAGACAAAAAACACAGCCTTTTATCATACACGTTCAGGCCGAAGCGACCTGAACTAAAGGCACGCTGCGCTGTTCGCTTGCGGGCGTCTGCCTGCGCATCCGCCAGAGCATTTTCCTTAATATATAATTTAAATGTTAAAATGCTCTAAAATTCTCATCCTCCGCCGCGTGCCTTGGCGCTGGCGATTGCCTCTTTCCCTCTAACCGGCCCGGTACGCCGTTTCTTCATCGCGGCAAGCTGAGTGTTCGTCATTTCTCAGCCTACCGGATTCCGGAACGCCCCGGCGCGGGAGACCCGCTCTTTCCCGCGCCGGAGGCCGCACAGGCCGCCCGCCGGATGTCCTCTTCCCTCCGGCGGGCGGCGTCACCTTCGGCCAACAACTGAAGGGGCGCTATCATACTGCGGTTATAGCTTCTGCTGAAAATTTTCCCGACAGGCCAGGGCGGCCTTTTCCTCCTTTGGGCCGCCCGGCCCGCTTGCTCCTGGTTTAACACCGGAGCCGGGAAAAGCCCCGGCGCCGGGACTCGCCGCAAGTTCCGGCGCCGGAGGCACGCGCGTGAACGCCGGGCGCGTTTGCCCCCGCGGAATCCGGCCCGGCGGGGTTCGCTCAGAACCCCGCCGGGCCGATCGGCCGACCGGCCGCCCCTCCCGCGCCATAGCCATGATGCGCGGGCGAAACTTCGCGGCCGCATGGGCCGCTCTGATTCCGGACAGCCAAAGGCGGCCCAGGGAAAAAAGGGGGGCTTTCTTTACCCCCCCCCTTCCCCCACCCCCCCTGGTCAAACCGGCGAATTTCACGCGTTGCGGCCGCCGCTTTCCGGCCGCCGGGCGCAGGGGAGCCGCCTGGCCAGGGGATAAAAATTATAAATCATAAAAATCCGAGACTAAAATTATGCACATCACCATTCACAGGTTTAACGAACATTGGACCGAGGGCGACCTCACGGCCGAGGATCTTTTGGACATTTGGGCGCAACTGCGCGCCGAAGAGCTGGTGGACGTATTTTTCCACGACGGCGCGGTGCGCTGCTATTACGATTTTCTGCGCTACGTGCGCCTTTCCGGATGCTGGTTTTACGCGGCCAGACGCGGGGGCGAGTATTTGGGCCTGGGTGTGCTCAATGAATTTTCCAGTTCCGGCAACACCGCCTATGTACATTTTGTAACCTTTAAAGCCGGGCGGGACGGCTCGTTCAGCAAAGCCGCGCGGCTGTGGTTTCCCGTGCTGGCGCGGGCCGGCGGGCTGGATACGCTCATTGCCGTGCTGCCCGCCTGCTACCGGGCGGCGCGGAACTGGGCGGAAAGCCTGGGCTTCACGCGGGCCGTGCGCCTGCCCGGGGCCCTGCGCCTGGCGCGCGGGCCGCGCGGCCGTACGGCTGACGCCTGCGTATTGGTTAAGGACTTGCGTAAATTAAAAATAAAACATCAACCCGCCAGCGCCGGCGCAAGCCGCAAAGCTTGCGCCGCGCCCCCGGCGGCTCTTTAAAATCATTCTACCCAGGAGGTAATTATTATGGGTGGCGGAGGCAGTAAAACTCCTAAAATGTCTACGGTCGCGCCTGTGCAGGCGGAGGCTCCTAAAGTGTATCAACAGGAACAAACCATGTCCGACGCCGCGCAACGGGCGCGGGACGATCAAAAACGAAAGGCCCTGGCGGCCTTGGGCCAGGAAGGCACAGTGGTGACCTCGCCTTTCGGCTCCCAGGAAAGCATGGCCGCCGGCCGGCAGGGCAAGACCCTGCTGGGAGGTTAGGTTATGGCCAACCCCGCTCTGGACAATATCTTCGGCGTCAGGCCGGAAGACTTGCTGCCCAAGGTCAATTACGGGCAGGCGGACGGGACGGCCTGGAACCCGTCCTCGCGCGGCGACGTTTACCAGCAGGCGGAAAAGGCGCGCTCGGACGCGGCCTTTGCCAACCTGTTCGCCGCGGACATCATTTTCAGCAAGCAAGGCACCGGCAGCACAGCGGTTGGCCGCGACGGCAAAAGCGTGCGATTCAACAACAACGGCTACCTGTACAACAAAAACTCCCTGAACGCGGCCCAGTCCTGGGCCGGGCAGGCCTTTGGCGCGCCGGCCGTCAAAGGCGCGGACGGCAATTGGTACACGGCCTACGGCCAGCTGAACATGACCTCGCGGACAGTGAAAACCGTTTCCGGCGGCCGCGAAGGCATCAGGGGCACCCGCACCGTTTATAACGGCGCGCCCGGCGATTACGGCTTTGTGCAGGGCGAAAGGATCACCGACCAAAGCCTGGTCCGGCAGCTTGACAGCGGCACTTACGCCTTTACGGCGCAAGGCTCCAACGGCTCCACCGTGTACGTGCCCTACGCCTCGGGCTATGAACTGCAAAAAGGCGCAGGCGGCAAGCCCGAGGCCGGCAACTACAAGCGGGACGCGGCCCAGGGCGCCACAGGCCGGGACGCCCGCACCGCGTATAACGTGCGGCCCAACGTGGTGGGCGACCCCCTGGGCTTGCGCCAGACCCTGCTGGGCGGCGGCCCGCCGAACCGGGTCATTCAAAAAAACAAGACCCTGCTGGGCTGAGCCAGGACACCGGGGCGGGGAACCCCAATGGCCCGCTCGCTTTGGGCGAAACGCGGTAAAGCGAGGGCGGGCTATATTTGTCAAGGCGCCCCTTGAGCTTCCCCGCCCCGGAGCCCGCCTCTCGCCGGTCATCCCTCATATCCTCTCGCCGGTCAGCCCCTGTATCCCCTCGCCCGTCATCTCCCGACTTGATCGGGGGATCCAGAAGCTCGGACAAAAGCAACGCCAGCATATCTTGCCGGTCCCCCGGTTTTGGAGCCGCACCGTCCCCCGGCTTGATCGGGGGGATGACCGGCCGCACCACGCAAGGCGCATCACAGTAAACGCGCGCCGGCGCGACCCCTAAACAGCCCAAATCCATTCTAAATCAATTATTTAAGGAGGACGCCACTATGTCCAATTCCAGCATGCGCGTGCCCAT
>JAVBRZ010000056.1:0-3780 GCA_031547425.1 Desulfovibrionaceae bacterium | reverse complement strand
GCCCTTTTCATGAGAGCTCCCGTTAATCGCCACAACATGCATAACCATAACCCTCCACCGCGCAGCAAGCGTTGAAAAGCCGAACGCGCTTGACGCCGCTGCCGCGAAGCTTGACTGTGCTGCCACAGGTTGGCTTATTTTCATTGCCCAACCTGATTTTTCAAGGGGTTCACGCACCTGTTCCAATAAAATCTCTCTAAAATCTTCCCAGTAATTTCCAGGAACCGCCAAGGCATACCTGCCCATAAACCCGTACGTATGAATATATATCCAAAAAAATAAAAGTCTATATCGATTTATAATATTTTCTGCAATAATTTTTAGCTTCCCCCGATAACAAAGAATGAATATCGAGGAATACTGTGTTCAAGATATGGGAGGCGTACCTGCGCCGGCCGGCTGAAAATTTTGCTGACGCGCAGCCAACGGAGCGAATCCGCCCGGTTGTTCCAAAAATACCGCGCGGGAGACTACGCGCCAAGGGGAGGATGGCGGGAGGAATGCGGTCGGGAAACCGTTCAGCATCCTGAAAATTAGAGCATTTTAACATTTAAATTATATATTAAGGAGAAATGCTCTGGCGGATGCGCCGGCAGACGCCCGCAAGCGAGCAGCGCAGCGTGTCCTTAGTTCAGGCCGCTTCGACCTGAACGCGTATGATAAAAGGCTGTGTTTTTTGTCTTTTAAATGCTGCATATGGTGTAACATTTCAAAGTTAAAATGCTCTAAGAATTGTTGTCTGGAAGAGGCGCCGGCGGATTAACACAAAAAACCGCCCCCCGGGGGCGGTTTACTAAAAAAGGGCACTCGAAAAGAACAGACCTGAAATTCGATATCCCAGGCGCTTTGCTCCCGTGTGCTTAACAGCGTGGGTCAGCTTGCTTTTTTGCGACGCTCCCAGAGCTTCATTTCCTGCATATTGCGGCGGCGCTCACGCTGCAAGGATTTGCAAGCCAGAGGGGTGTTGCGCTTGTAGCCCCATTTTTCCCGATATTCGACCGGGGTAAGGCCGTGCAGGGCCAGGTGCTTTTTGGTGATGATCTTGAAGGACCGGCCGCACTCCATGCAGGAAATGCTTTTTTCCTTAATAGCCTTTTTGGCTTCAGACGGGTCCGCGTCGGAAACCTCGGCCACCACCTCGCCTTCATCAATAGAGCGCAGGTCCTTGGACAACTTCTGGACCATGGCCATGATCTCATCCTCGCCCATTACCCTGACGCTGGCCTGCGCCTTAACCAGTTCCAATGCTTCTTTCAAAAATTCGTCCATTCCGTTTACCTCGCGCTGATGATTTATCTTGCCTGAACAGGCGCCTCAACCGTCAAGAACTTTTCAACTCAGTTTCTTTTGCAGTAATTCATTAACCAGGGCGGGGTTGGCCTTGCCTTTGGTTTCACGCATGACCTGGCCCACAAAGAAGCTGATGAGCTTGGTCTTGCCGCCCTTAAAAGCTTCCACCTCGGCCGGGTTGTCGCGGACAACCTTGTCCACGGCGGCTTCAATGGCGCCGCTGTCGGAAATCTGGACCAGTCCCTGGGCTTTGACGTAGTCCTCCGGATTCTGCCCCTCGGCAAACAATCGCGGGAAAATATCATGCCCGATCTTGCTGCTGATCACCCCCTCGCTGATCAGCCTGGCCAGCGAAGCCAGACACTCTGGCCGCATTTTGCATTCCTGAATGCCGCTTTCCACCTGATTGAGCTCACGCAAAAGCTCGCCCAGCATCAGATTGGCAATACGCTTGTGATCTTTAAAGTGAGTGGTCGCGGCTTCAAAATAATCCGCCAACTCCCGGTCTGAAGTGAGCAGCTCGGCGTCGTCGGCCGAAAGGCCGTAATCGCTTTCAAAGCGCGCCTTGCGCTGCACGGGCAGCTCCGGGAGCTCCGTGGCCCAGGCCGCGATTTGCGCCTCGCTGACCAGCACGGGCAAAAGGTCCGGGTCCGGGCAGTAGCGGTAGTCGTGGGCCTCTTCCTTGCTGCGCATGGACAGGGTGATGTTTTTGGCCGCGTCATACAGCCGGGTTTCCTGGACAATGGCCTTGCCGTCAGACAGCACATCGCGGTGACGCTCGATCTCATAATCAATAGCCCGCTGCACGTTGCGGAAGGAGTTGAGGTTTTTCAACTCCGTACGCGTGCCAAAAGCCTCGGCGCCCTTGGGACGGATGGACACGTTGGCATCACAACGGAAATTGCCTTCTTCCATATTGCCGTCGCTGATGCCCAGGTAAAGCACGATGTTGCGCAAAACTTTCAAATAGGCCACGGCCTGCTCGGAGCTGCGCAGGTCCGGCTCGCTGACGATCTCAAGCAGGGGCACGCCGCCCCGGTTCAAATCCACAAAACTTTGGTTGGTGGCCGCGGAGTGGATAGTTTTGCCCGCGTCTTCTTCCATGTGGATGCGGTTGATGCGGATGCGCTTGGCCGCTCCGTCCACAGCGATATCCAGATGGCCGCCCTCACAGATAGGCGGGTCGTACTGCGAGATCTGATAGGCTTTGGGCAGGTCCGGATAAAAATAATTTTTGCGGGCGAACACGGAGCGCAAGTTGACCTTGGCGTTGATGGCCAACCCCAGCTTGGCCGCATTGGCAACGGCCTGCTCGTTGAGAGACGGCAACGGACCGGGCATGGCCGCGCAGATTTCACACACCGCCTCATTGGGGCCGACCCCGGCATTGGCCGGGCAGGAACAGAATAATTTGGAATTGGTGTTCAGCTGGCAGTGCACTTCCAGCCCGATTACCGCTTCATACTCAGCCATGAAGACTCCTGAAATGCTTATCCCGCGCGCGGCGGGATTATTTGTTTTTATACAGAGCCGGGTTTAAAGCCGGATCGTTATACATCTTAAACTGATAATAGACTTTAGGCGCTTTCAGGCCGGCCGCGAAATCATCCACCAATTCCAGAATGGCATTGCCAAGGTCCGCGCGCTGTTCATCCAGCACAGCGAGCTTTTGCTCGCAAGCGGCGATATGTTCCGCTGAGACGTCCTCGCGCCCGGTTTCCTCGCGCATGTGATAAATCTTGAGGCTTAAAATGGACATGCGATCCACGGCCGCGCCCAGGGATTCGGTGTTGTGGCGGGTGACGCCCGAGGACAGATGCGGCGCGCAGACTGCCACCACGCAGGCGTCCACCTTGTCCATAAAATCATTACGGCGCTGGTTGAAGCCGTCAATGGTCCGCTTGCATCCGGCAATAACGTCGTCGCCCACATCTTTGCGCCGGGCGTCGTCTTCTATATGCCAGAGGGAAAAATTCATGAAATGCTGCCCCCGCACCAGAGCGAGCAACGCCTCCAGGCGTCCGGGGTTATTCTGGTCAGCGGGAGCGCAAATCTCGTCCACGCCCCCCGGTTTGGCCTCATGCCACTCCGCAGTGGCCAGCACCTGGGCTGCAAAACACTTTTTCAATTCATCTTTGACAAAAGTCAAAGCATGCTCCTGACCCATATTTTTTATAACCTCTGTAGGAATATACAAAAGTAGTTAGTGTATTTCACAATGTTTAAACGATGCCGCCCCAAGATGCAACAAAAAAACAACTGATTTTAAGATTATATATATGTAGTCATATTTTTATGCCCACATCAAAATATTTACCAATGCCGTATTCGCGACGCCGGAAGAAATTAGCCGGACTGGGGCCGATGATTTGCAACTCCGGATGCTTGGATTGCATATCCAATGCAATATTCATTTCCTTGGTGCACCCGGTGGACTATGTGGAATCCTTGCCAGACCAGATGCCGGGAACTTTTTTGTCCAACAAGTGA
>JAVBRZ010000131.1:0-3893 GCA_031547425.1 Desulfovibrionaceae bacterium | reverse complement strand
TCGCGCCGACCGGCGGGGCGATCGACATGTCATTGTCGTTGAGGATGACGATTAGAGGATAGCCCAGGTGCCCGGCCTGGTTGAGAGCTTCCAGGGCCAGTCCGGCGGTCATGGCCCCGTCGCCGATGATGGCGGCCACATGGTGGTCCTGCTTGTTCAGCTGCCTGGCCGCGGCCATGCCCAAGGCCGCGGAGATGGACGTGGAGGCATGGCCGGTGCCGAAATGGTCATAGCGGCTTTCCGAGCGGCGCGGAAAACCGGAAAGGCCGTCCAGGCAACGAATGGTAGAAAAGCTTTCCCGCCGGCCGGTGAGCAGTTTATAAGCGTAGCATTGATGCCCCACATCCCAGATGATGCGGTCGCGCGCGGGTGAAAGTTCGCAGAGCAAGGCCAGGGTGAGTTCAATGACCCCCAAAGAGGGGGCCAGGTGCCCGCCGTTGCGTGAAACCACGGCAATGATTTCCCGGCGCAGCTCGTCAGCGAGCCGAACCAGAGCGGCATCATCCAGAACCGTCACGTCCTCGGGGCGGTTGATGCCGTCCAGCAGGCGCGGCGCGCCAATTTCATGGAGAGTTGATTTTTGTGAATCGCTCATGGCTGTGAATTATGAACCGCGTTCAACAGCGTATAAGGCCAGGCCGCGCAGGAAATCGGCCTGGTCGCCGGTGTAGGCGTCGAGGCAGGCCACGGCTTCCTTGGCCTTGCGCGCCGCCATTTCCCGGCTGCGTTCCAGCCCCATGAGGGCGGGGTAGGTGGTTTTGCCGCAAGCCGCATCCGAGCCGGCGGGCTTGCCCAAAACAGTCGTGTCCGCGGTTTCATCCAGGATATCGTCGGCAATTTGGAAGGCCGCTCCCAGGGCCGCGCCGTAAGTCGCCAGTTTTCCACAGGCTGCGGCATCGGCATCGGACAGAATGGCGCCGGCCAGGCAGGAGATGCGGAACAACTGCCCGGTTTTACGGGCATGCATATCCGCCAGCTCTTCCAGGGAAACGCCGGCCTTCCCGGTAAACTCCATGTCCAGCACCTGACCGCCCACAGTGCCGGACGCGCCAGTGGCTCTGGCCGCTTCAGCAATGGCTTCCAAGGTGCGTTCAGGCTTTGCGCCCAGAGAGGCGGCCCGGGTCATAAGCCCAAAGGCTTCGGTGAGCAGGCCGTCGCCGGCCAGGATGGCGGTGGCTTCGCCAAAGACCATATGGTTGGTGGGCTTGCCCCGGCGCAGTTCGTCATTGTCCATGGCCGGCAGATCGTCGTGCACCAGCGTGTAGGTGTGGATAATTTCCAGGGCGGCGGCAAAAGGCAGCACAGCCTCGCGCTCGCCGCCCAAAAGGTCGCAAACCGCCAGGCACAGCGCCGGGCGCAGGCGTTTGCCTCCGGCCAGAAGGCTGTATTCCATGGCCTCCAGCAACCGGGCGGGAATTTCCCTGCCTTTAAGGCAGGCGCCCAGATAATCTTCAGTCAGCTGTTTATAAGCGACCAGTTTGGTTTTTAAATCAGAGTTCATGGCTGGTATCGTTTTCCGGCTCAGTATCCGGGTTTAGAGGTGAGATCTCGCCCCGGGAAAACACCTCCACCTGATGGCGGGCGGCGGCGAGCCGTTTGCGGCAGTCTTTGACCAGTTCCTGGCCTTCTTTGAACAGCTCCAGGCTTTGCTCAAGGGAGGCGTCGCCCCGCTCCAGCCGGTCAACCACGGCTTGCAAACGGGCGAGTTGGGTTTCAAAGTTTTTTTTGTCGTTTTTTTCGGTTTTTGCCATAATGAAGACCGGCTTTTCTGTTGTTTATTTATCCAGCAGGGGCAGGGGGTCGGCGCCCGTGCCCTGGACCATGAGCGACAAGTGCAGGTGCGGACCGGTGGCGCGGCCCGTGGCGCCCACTTTGCCGATCACCTGGCCCCGGGTGATTTTGTCGCCTTCCTTAACGTCGATTTCAGACATATGCATATATATGCTGAAGACACCTAGGCCATGATCCACGTAAACCACATTGCCGGCAAAAAATTGGTTGTCGGCCAGGGCCGCCACGCCGTCGGCCACAGCGTGAATGGGAGCGCCCGCCGCGGCGCGGAAGTCCAGCCCGCGGTGCGCGTTGCGCGGCTGGCCGTTAAATACCCGGCGCAGGCCGAATGTGCTGGAGAGCTCGCCGGGCACGGGGCGGAAAAAGGGCAGCTCCCACATGCGCGCGGGCGTGTAGCGCGCGACAATTTCATTGTTGCGTTTGCGCTCAATTGCGGCGCGATCCGCATCGGTTTTGCTCAGATCCACAAATTTGGAATCGACTTTGAGCTCCTGGGTGGGGTAATCCTTGGGCAGGACCTTAAGGATAAAATTGCGGCTGGCGGGCTGCCCCTTTTCCGTGTAGGATACGCGCAAGGGCATGGTTTGCTCTTTGCCGTCCAGGGGCATGGCCAGAATGATGGAGCTTTCGGCCCTGGCCGGGGGCGCAAAAACCGAGGCGGCGTCGGATGCCGGCACGGCCAGATTCTTGCCGCGCCACTTAAGCGACACCTGGTTGAGGACGCTGTCGGAGCGGATGGTCACAACAAAGGGTTGGCCCGGCTGAATGGTTTCCGGGCAATCAATGACGGTTTCCGCCCAAGCCGAAGATGAAAGCGGCGCAAGGGTTAACGCAGCGAAGGCCATCAGGGCAAAAAAGCTCGCCGGCATGCGAATCGGCAACAAAATATACTCCATGAATAAAATGGTTTAGGTCAGTCAATCGACGCACATTAAGCCAAAGGGCCGCCCAAGTCGAGACCTGTTTTTCCGAGGCGCAGGCGCATTGGTTGGACGTCATCAGGCTGTGCGGCTTTTTGGTGGAAGCCTTTTCAGGGCAGGGGTATAATTTTTTCAAACTTGGAATCAAGGCAAACAATGACTCGTTTTTCCCGGAAAAGGACAAATCCAGAGCAAGGACGGCCAAGGAAAGTTTCCGCCCAAGAGCGGACGCCGCAAGCGGAAGACGTCGCCCCGGCGCCGCTTTTGGGAAACTTTTTTGAATTGGCCATCGAATCCGTTACGCCGGGCGGCAAGGCCCTGGCGCACGCCCCCGACGGCCGGGTGGTTTTTGTGGACCTGGGGGCGCCCGGCCAGCGTGCGCGAGTTGAGATTATCAGGCAGAAAAGCGGCTATTTGGAAGCGCGTCGTCTTGAGGTGCTAAGCCCGGCTCCGGACCAGGCGACGCCGTTTTGCGCCCATTTCGGCGCCTGCGGCGGTTGCGTCTGGCAGGAAATACCCTATGCCAGGCAGCTTGAGTTCAAACGCGAGCACATCATTGAAAGTCTGGCCCGCCTCGGGCGGATACGGGAGGTTGCCGGGCCGCAAGGTCGGGTAGCGCTGGAAAACATAGTCGCGCCGGTGTTGCCTTCCCCGGCGGAGCGCAATTTTCGCGGCAAGATTGAACTGGTCTTTGGCGAGGCCAGAGAGGTGCGGGCGGGTGGAGGCAAAGCCGGTTTGCCCGTGGGAACTCCTCCGCTTTTGGGCTTCAGGCGCCTGGGCGGTCACGAGGTGGTGGAGGTTGCCGCCTGCCCCATCGCGGACGCCCGTTTGCCGGAATTGCTGGCCGAAGTGAGGGCCTGGGGCAAAGAGAGCGGGCTGCGCGCATATGCGCCGCGCGCGTCTTCAGCCGGCGGGGAGCGCGATATCACGGCGATGCTGCGTTTTCTCGTGGTCCGCGTCTCGCGGCTGACCGGCCGGGCGGCTGTGGAATTGATTACCGCGCCCGCGCCCCAGGCGACCAAACGGATCAGGGAGCTGGGCGAAACATTGCTGGCGCGCTTGCCCTGGGTGGCCTCATTCACGCATTCGTTGCGTCGCGCAGAAGATCCCGTGGCTTATGGAGAAGAACTCGCCCTCCACTTGGGCGATCCGTACTTGAGCGAGGGGCTGGCCGGGTTCAAA
>JAVBRZ010000124.1:0-9306 GCA_031547425.1 Desulfovibrionaceae bacterium | reverse complement strand
CAGGTCCGGGGGCAGATCCTGCACGTGGACCACTTTGCCGGCGGCCAGGACCATGCAACGCTCCACCACGTTTTCCAGTTGGCGGACATTGCCGGGCCACTCAAAAGCGGTGAGGTAGTCCATGGCTTCGTGCGCAAAGGTTTTGGGCTCGGTGTGGTTGAGTTCCGCGTATTTGGCGGCAAAGTGGATGGCCAGCAGGGGGATGTCTTCGCGGCGCTCGCGCAAAGGCGGCAGGTCGATATGCACCACATTGAGACGATAATAAAGATCTTCGCGGAAACGCCCGGCTTCCACTTCCTTGGCCAGGTCCTTGTTGGTGGCCGTAACCACGCGGATGTCCACCTCAATTTCCTGGTTGCCGCCCACGCGCTCAAAACGCCGCTCCTGGAGCACGCGTAGGAGCTTAACCTGAAGATCGGCGGACAACTCGCCGATTTCGTCCAGAAACAGCGTGCCCTGGTTGGCCAGCTCAAAGCGGCCGCGCCGCATGGCCACCGCGCCGGTGAACGAGCCTTTTTCATGGCCAAAGAGCTCGCTTTCCAGCACGCCGGGGTTAAGGGCCATGCAGTTGACGGTAATGAACGGTTCTTTGGCGCGGGGCGAGGCAAAATGGATGGCCCTGGCCACCAGCTCCTTGCCGGTTCCCGATTCTCCGGTGATGAGCACGGTGCTTTTGCTGGGCGCGGCGCGGGTGATCAGGTCCAGGACATCGCGGGCGCTTTTGCTGTTGCCGATGATCTGGTCTTTGCCGTAGCGGATGCCCATGCTCTCCTGCAGATTCAAGTAGTCGCGGTGGGCTTTGGACAACAGGGCGGCATTCTGCACGGCCAAAAGCAGCTCGTCGTTGGAAAAAGGCTTGGTGATGTAGTGAAAGGCCCCGCAGCGCATGGCTTCCACCGCGCCCTCAATGGAGCCGAAAGCGGTCATGATCAGCACCGGGATGTGCGAATAGTGCTTGCGCACATGCTCCAGAATTTCCTGGCCCGTAAGTTTGGGCATCTTCAGATCGGTAACCACCACGTCCACTTCCGATTCTTCAAGGAAGGGCAACACGGTTTCCGGATCGTTGAGGGTGGTGACTTTATAGCCCGCGTCCGTAAGCAGGGCTTCCAGAACCAAAAGATAGTTGCGTTCGTCGTCCACAACCAGAATATGTATTTGTTCGCTCATAATTGTTATTCACCGTCCGGCACGGATGTGGGCAGGGTCATGGTCACTTTGGCTCCGCCGGCGCCCTGCGGGTCGTTGCCTATTTCAATGCCGCCGCCGTGGCTGGTAATGATGCTCTGCACAATGGGGAGTCCCAAGCCCGTGCCCCCGTCTTTGGTGGTAAAGAAAGGATCGAGGTATTTGTCCAGCTGGGCGAGGTCAAAGCCCGGCCCGCTGTCAGCCACACTGATGACAACATGGCCGTTTTTTTCGCGCATGTCCACCGTTATGCGCGCCCCGCGCCCGCCGGCCTGGGCCGCGTTGACCAGAACGTTATACAGAGCCCGGTAAAGCAGATCTTTGTCGCCGGGGACTATGCTGGCGCCGGCCACGGATTTGCTGACCGTGATCTCCTCTTCGGCCAGGGAGTTGCCCAAAAAGGCCAGGGCCTGCTCCAGAACCACGGCCAGGTCCACCTTGTTGCGGCGCGGGGTTTTGGGGCGGGCATAATCCAGAAAATCTGTAATGGTTTGCGACAGGCGGCAGGACTCGTCGTAAATGGCCGCAATCAGGCCTTTGCTCGGGTCCGTGTCCGGGGTTTTGCGCGAAAGCAGCTCCGCGCTGGAGCGGATAATGCCCAGGGGATTGCGCAGTTCATGGGCGATGCTGGAGACCACCCGGCCCATGCCGGCCAGCTTCTCATGCTGATGTAGCTTGCGCTCCAGGCGCTGGGTTTCCTGCATGCGTTCAAACAAAATGCGGTCGGCCCGCTTGATAAAGAACCAAAGCAGCGAGAACAGCAGCATGGAGGAAAGGAAGGTGGTGGCGATAATCAGCCATTGAAAACCGATAACTATCCGATAATCTTCCGTTATGTCCTGGGAAAACTCAAGCACATCCAGGGTGGACCCGTCATTTTCAAATGAAAGCAGCCGGGTTTCCAGGCGCAGGGGGTAGGTGGTGCGCAGGGTGAAGCTGCCCGGAGGCAAATGAAAAAGGAACAGGGCCTTCCAGAAGGGAATGGTCGATTCAATGGTATAAGTGGGCACATCCGTGAGCCGGACCCCGGCCACTTCGGGTGAAGCCAGGCCTTTGTCGCCGATGAGTTCGGAGTTAAGGGCGTAAGTAATGGTGGAGTTGTGGGAATAAACGCGCAAGTCGTATACGCGCAGGCCGTGCAGCATGGGCGGAATGATGTCGTCCAGGGGTTCGAAGCGGGTGGTCTGGTCCAGCAGGGAAAGCCCGCGCCCGCCGATAACCAGGGGCAGGGCGTAACGCTGGTAGATCTGGTAGTTCAGGTTCTCGGCCAGAAGCAGGGCGTAGTCCTTCTGCTTTTCCAACAGGGTATCGCGGGCGGAATTGGCGATAATCACTGAAATGACCAGGCTGGAGAGCAGGACCAAGCCCATGGTGATCCAGGAAAGCAGACGGGCGAACCCCAGGGAGGCCCGGTCCGATGTGGGCGTGTTGCCGACCAAGCTAGAAACCCTGCTCCTCATCCGGGATGTTTAAAAAATCCGTGAGCATCTGTTTTTCCTCGGCAAGCCCCTCCGCGCCCAGGTAAGCGTTGGCCAGCCGTTTGCCCAATTCCACGGCCGGCTGGTCCAGCGGGTCGATGCCCATGGACAGCCCCGTAAACAAAGTGGCGATTTCCAAAAGGGCCATGAGCCGGCCGACTTGTTCTTCACCAACCCCGCCCAAACGAATGCCCAGAATGGGCATATCCGCGCCGGCCAGGGCCATGCGCGTGCCCAGGCTCTCGGCGTTCAAAAGATCGCCAAAAGCGTGCCCGCGCAAGAAAGACCACTTCTCCGGCAGGTGGGACGGGAAAAAGGGTCCAGCGGGCAGTCCCGGGCAGTCCACAAAAATGCAGCCTTTATCCTTGGGGCCGTCCAAAAACATTTGCTGCAGCGAATGCTGGTCTGTGGCGCCCACGGCCGGCAGGGGCATGCTGCCCTGGCCGTTTTTGCCCAGGCTTTCGGCCCAGAGCTGGGCAAACCAGGCGCCCATGGCCGTGAACGACGGAATATAGGAGAAAAATATCAACTGGCTGTAATCAGCGCGCATCAGGGCGTGCGCCCACCGCGCCATCCGCCAGGCCGGGTGCTTGATCAGAGCCGCGGTTATATCCGTGGCCATGTTCAAAGGGCGGGTTACGGCCGAAGCTCCGTTAAGCAACGCTTGCCAGTCCGCGCCCAAAAAAGCGGCCGGGACCAGGCCCACGGCTGAAAGCACGGAATAACGCCCGCCCAGATGCTCGGGCACGGGCAAGGAGAGCATGCCGTTCTCCCCGGCTTCCTGGCGCAAAAAACCCTTGTGCTTGTCGGTGATGGGCAGGACATGGTCCGTCCATTTATCGCCGCGGGATTCCTTGAGCCAGTCCTTGACCAGCAGATACTGGGCCATGGTTTCAATGGTGCCGCCGGACTTGCTGACCACCACCACCAGGGTCTCCTCGGCGGGCAGGCGGCGCAGCCAGGCAGGCAGGGCCACGGCGTCCACGTTGTCGGCCACCCACAGCCAGGGGCCGGCATAGCCGGGCCAGTCGGCTTCCGGCGCGAAAATTTTCTGCAGGGCGCGGCCGCCCAGGCTGGAACCGCCTATGCCCAGGAGCAGCATATGCTTGAAGCCTTTCAAAAACGGCGTGAGCGCTTGCAGGGCCAGAGCCAGCTCGCCCACATAGTCCAAAGAAAGCACAGGCAGGCGCCCGATCTTGAGCTCTGCTTCAATCCGGGCGGCCACGGCGCTTACATCTTTTCCAGCCGCGAGGCCGGCGTCAGGCGCGGCGGGCAAACGACCTTTACAGGCGTGGGTCCAGATCAGGCGGCTTGGTTCAGACATGGCTTGCCTCCGGTATTCAAGCCGGTCTTCTTCCGAAAACAGGCGTAAGTTTGTGCAATGCGGCTATGAGTCTGTCTTCTTCGATGGAGTAGGACAAGCGCACGGAATTGTCGTCTCCAAAGGCCACGCCCGGCACCAGGGCCACCTCGGCCATATCCAGGATATGAGCGCACATGGTGGCGGAGTCCGGAATTTCCGGGGTGAACAGCGCGGAAACATCAAGAAAGATATAGAACGCGCCTTCCGGCGTATAGCGGGGAATAGCCGGCCACTTTCCGATAATCTCCAGGGCGATGTCGCGACGACGGCGGTAGACCTCGCGCATGGCGAACACGGAGTCGTAAGGACCGGTCAGGGCGGCGACGGCTGCTTCCTGAGCCAGAGAGCAGATATTGGAGGTGGTCTGCCCCTGCAGCTTGTTCATCTGCTTGATGAGATCCGGATGCCCGACCGTGTAGCCCACGCGCCAGCCGGGCATGGAAAAACTCTTGGACAGCCCGTTGACCACGATGACCCGCTCCGGATGCTTTTCCCACAGCTTGATAAGACTGACCGGACCCTGGCCGCTATAATAAAGCTGGTCATACAGCTCATCGGACAGGACGACAAGCCCCCGCTCAATGGCCCACAAGGCAAGTGTTTCCAGCTCTTCGCGACTGTAGCAGGCCCCGGTGGGGTTGGCCGGAGAGTTGAGAAACAACATTTTCGTTTTGGGCGTCAAGCAACGCTCCAGATCGCTGGTGGTGATTTTAAAGCCCCGCGCGGAAGATGTGGGCACAGGCACAGTCACGGCGCCGGCCAGAAGGATGATGTCCGGGTAGCTGATCCAGTAGGGACAGGGCACCAGCACCTCGTCGCCGGGGTTGAGCAAGGTCTGGCAGGCGTTGAAAATACACTGTTTGCCGCCGTTGGCCGCGATAATGGCCTCTCGGGGCACAGCGGTTGCGTATACGCGGTCAAAGTAACAGCTCACCGCATCGCGCAGCTCGAACGTGCCCGGCACAGGGGTATATTTGGCATTGCCCCGCCGGCCGGCATTGACCACGGCATCCAGCACATGGGCGGCCACCGGCATGTCCGGCTCGCCTAAAGACAGATTAAAAATGTCTTTGCCTTTGGCTTTGAGTTCGGCGGCTTTGGCGCTGATGGCCAGCGTGGCCGACGGCTTGAGTCGCTGCATGCGATCCGCGAAATTCATGGGGCCTCAATTTTGCTTTAAATATTTACGTTCCACACGCCGAAAAACGATTAACGGAAAAATTGGCCGGTTCAAATGAGCCATAGCAGATAACCCGCCCGGTGCCAAGCTTTGTGCTGAAGCGATACAACTAATTCTCTTGGCACGGCATCTGCATGCCGGAGGGTACAGCGTTGTTAACTTGACAATTTGAGCATTGTAATAAGGAGACCAACATGCGGGCAGTGATTTTAGCCGCCGGAATCGGCAGCCGTCTGGGCAACCCCTTCCCCAAGTCTTTATCCATGATTCCCGGCCGGGAAAGAATTTTGGGCCGGCAAATCCGTATTCTGCGCCAATATGGGGTGCGGGAAATTTTTGTGGTGGTGGGCTTTAAAAAAGAACTGATCATGGAAGAATTTCCCCAGGTCTATTTCCGCTACAATCCGGTTTATTACCTGACCAATACCTCCAAAAGCCTGCTGCACGCCCTGGAAGACATGGACGACGACATTATCTGGGCCAACGGCGATGTGGTCTTTGACGAAGAAGTCATCAAACGGATTATAGATGCCCAAGGCAATATCGTCATGGTGGACCGCAGCGAATGCGGCGACGAGGAAGTCAAATACCGCACCAACGACCGCAATGAGATCATTGAAATTTCCAAGAGCGTGGTTAATGGCGAAGGCGAAGCTGTGGGCATCAACCGCGTCAGCCGCGAAGACCTGCCCGCCCTGGTGCAGGCCCTGCGCGAATGCGGCGACCAGGACTATTTTGAAAAAGGCCTGGAAATTCTCATCAGCCGCGGCGTGTTTTTCAAAAGCCTGGACGTGTCCCGCTACCGCTGCATTGAAGTGGATTTTGAAGAAGACCTGTCCAAAGCCCGGAACATGTTTGCCAATTACCGGGCGCCCGCCGGCGGCGTGGCCGACGCCATCGCTTTTTAGCTTTCTCCGGGCTGCTCCTTGCTGCAAATAAAACCCCTGTCTTGCGCCGCAAGACGGGGGTTTTGCGATTTACCCCCCCCCAAAAAAATCACGCCTTGCCCGAGGTCTTTCATTTTTACGGGAATAAGGTATACAATTCCTGTCGGGGCGAACCCGTCCGACAGTCGGACCGCACCCGGGCCGCGCCCGGCCGGATGGAAAAGCGCCGGGGGTTTTCCTCTTCCCGGGTGCAAACCGCCGTGCGCGGAATGGAGTATGGTTTAATGATCAGCCGGAGACAATTCCTGGTGGCCTGCGGCCTGGGATTGAGCGCGGGCGCGGCCGTTGTCGCCCTGCAGGGGCTGGCCGGCGGCGCGGCCATGTTGCCGCCCGGCCGGGGTCTGGCCAACGGCGCTCTGCCGGAATTGAAAAAAGAAACTTTGCAGGCGCTAAAGGCCGTTCCGGAAAATTTAACCGGGAGCGAGCCCGCCGCCGCTCCCCTGACCGACGATGCGGCCCTGCGCGATTATCTCTATAAAATGCGCCATTTTGACGAAGCGCACCCGGGCGATGTTTATCTCACCGCCAAGCAGCGGCCTTTGTTCATCAGTGTGCGCGACAAGCTGGAAGCCCTGCAAAAGCATGTGGGGCATCTCAATTTTCAAGTTTTAAGCCTGGATGCCGGGCAAACCCAGGCCAGACGCATGGCCGGCGGGGACGGCGGGTTCAGCGCCGCCGAACTGGAGTTCATGGAAGAATTGTTCTACGCCGATGCCGGAAGCTACGGGTTCATGGACCAGAAGCCGTTCAACTCTTTTGCCTACGCCATCCCGGCCCGGGAAGTGACCAGGGTGCCGGCCATGGGCAATTATATTTATCGCGGCGCGGCGGAAAGCAGGTGGCGGGAAATCCACAACCTGCTCGGCGACGAAGTGGTCCTGACTTCGGGCGTACGCGGCGTGCTCAAGCAATTTCTGCTGTTTTTAAACAAGGCCGCCGCCAACAGCGGCAACCTGTCCCTGGCTTCGCGCTCCCTGGCCCCGCCCGGCTATTCCTACCACGGCGTGGGCGATTTTGACGTGGGGCAGCGGGGACTGGCGGAAAAAAACTTTACCGGCGTTTTTACGCAAACCCCGGTGTTCAAGACCCTGAATGAACAAGGATATATAACTTTGCGCTATCCCCGGGGCAATTTGCTGGGCGTGCGTTTTGAACCCTGGCACATCAAAGTGGTGGAGCAAGCCGCATGAAGCAGCCGCCGCAAACACACGGCCGGATCGCCGGCCTGGCCCGCATTAAGGGCCACGTGCGGGAGCAATTTGCGGGCATGTCGCGGTTGGCGCTCTGCCTGGGCCTGGTGGCGTTGCTGTGCGCGGCCTGGGCTTTGGCGCGACAGCCCGCCAGCGACCATGGCCCGGAAAGTACGGCTGCCGGCGACCCCGACGCCGACCAGGCCGCGTCCAGCCCAGCGCCGGAGGATTTTGCCGCGCCCGGCTCTGCTTCCGAACTTGCAAAAGTACCTTTTAAAGACATATTTTCGCGCGAAAACGTTCCACCCCAAACTTCCCCCGCCGTTGCCGCGGATGAGCAGGTTCTCGGCCTGGGTCCAATCACCCTGGAGGACTTCCCCAACCGGCTTATCGCCCAGGAACTGAAAAACCGGCCGGACTTCACCTTCCACCGCCTGGGCGACGGCAAGGGCCCGGTCATGCTGGTGGTGGGCGGCATCCAGGGCGACGAGCCGGGCGGTTTTTCCGCAGCCTCCTTGCTGGTCACCCAGTACAACATCACCAAGGGCACGGTCTGGGTGGTGCCCAACCTCAATTTCCTGAGCATCCTCGCGCGCGATCGCGGCGCCAACGGGGACATGAACCGCAAATTCGCCGCCCTATCCGCTGATGACCCGGAATATGAAACCGTGAGCAAAATCAAGGACATCATTCTTAAGCCCGAAGTGGAAGCCGTATTCAACCTGCACGACGGCAGCGGCTTTTACCGGCCGCAATGGGAAGGCCCCCTGCACAATCCGGCCCGCTGGGGGCAAAGCGTGATCATCGACCAAGAGGAACTCTCCGGCCACCCCCTGGGCGGGCTTAAAGACCTGGCCGACTATGCTGTGAACCGGGCCAATACCGTGCTGCTGGAGCCGGAACACCGCTACCATCTTAAAAATACCAATACCAGCGCCGGTGACCATGAAATGGAGAAAACGCTGACTTACTTCGCCATTTGCAACGGCAAACCGGCTTTCGGAGTGGAGGCCTCCAAAAACGTGCCCCTGCCCGTGCGCGCCTACTACCACGCCCAGGTGCTGGAATCGTTCATGCACCAGCTCGGCATCAACTTTGTGCGGCGCTTTGAGCTTTCGCCCGAAGGCGTGAGCGACGCGCTGGAGGAGAACACCGTGATCTCCTTTGCCAACGGGCGCATGGCGCTGCCCCTGTTCAACGCCCGCGCCAACTTGAACCATATCCCGCTGCAGCGCGGCGAAAGATTGGAATTTCACACCGCCTCGCCCCTCCTGACCCTGATCGAAAACAACGACCTGCTGGAAGTGCATTACGGCAACCGCGTGCTCACTAAGCTGGCGCCCGACTATCACGACTATGACACCAGCCTGCCGGGCCTGGCCGTGCGAGTTAACGGCGCGCGCCAAGAGGTGGCGTTCGGCCGTGAAGTGGTGGTGGAAAAAGGCTCCAGGTTCCTGGTGGAGAACATTCCCGGTTACCGGGTCAATGTTATCGGCTACGTGGGCAAAGGCGATGACGAAAGCAACGAGGAACTGCGCCTCAAGCAGTTCATGCCCCGCTTCTCCCTGGACAACGCCGGCACAGTGTTCCGCGTCGAGGTTTACCGCGCGGACAAAGGCGGCAAGCCAGGCCAGAACAAAGACAGTTTCGCGGGCATGATCACCCTGCGCTTTGCCGACCCCGCCGCTTCTTTGCAGGCCAGGGGTTCAAGCCTGCCAGGGTTGCCAGGCAAAGAAAGCGAACTGGGCTGGTAGCCGGAAAATGCAAAATAAAAAAGTTTCAGCCTTGCAGGCCTCCGCCTCCCGCCCCGACGAGCTTTTAGAGCATTTTAACTTTGAAATGTTACACCATATGCAGCATTTAAAAGACAAAAAACATAGCCTTTTATCATACACGTTCAGGCCGAAGCGGCCTGAACTAAAGACACGCTACGCTGCTCGCTTGCGGGCGTCTGCCGGCG
>JAVBRZ010000129.1:0-5484 GCA_031547425.1 Desulfovibrionaceae bacterium | reverse complement strand
AACAACTTTTTGCCCCCCGGCCGGGGCCGCCCATCCGCAAAGTTCGTCCACCGGCGCCTTTGTCTGGCCCGGGCTTGACCAGTTGAAGCATCTGGATATGGGGCTTAAAGAATTCATGGATTCCATTGAAGAACGCCTGGTCCAGGAAGCCCTCGCCCGGGCGGGCGGGGTCAAAAACCAGGCTGCGGAGCTTCTGGGCATCAAGCGCACCACGCTCATTGAAAAATTGAAAAAAATGGGTGAATAACGCGCTTGCGGCCGCCCCGGCGGAAGGCCGCCGCGCCTGGCGCATTTATTGCAATCCGCTTGCTGAGATTGGAACTCCCGGAGCGGGCGGCGCAAGCCCCGGCTCAAATTGAATAAAACCGGACCTGCGGCGCGCCAGGAAAGCATGCGCGCTCCAGTTCATGATAATTTGGTGAATTACACGCCACAAACCGGGCTTGTCCGGCCTCTTTTTCGCTTTTGCCTGAGCTGCCTGCTCGCGGCGGTCTGTTCTTTCGCGGCCGCAAGCCAGGCTGGGGCGGTATCCTGGCAATGGCAGAGCGTGGACGGGCGGGAACGCGTCATTATTTACCTGGACGCGCCGGGCCAGGCCAAAGTGGAGCGCACGGACCGCACCGCCGTGACCGTGACCCTGCCCACCTTGCCCCAAACCGTGACCCAGGCGCCGGGTTCGCCAAACCCGGCTTCCACTCTGGTCACCAAAGTGAGCGGCCAGGGCCGGGCTCTGCTCATAAGCCTGAAAGCCCCGGCCTTTGGCTACATCACCACCTCCCCCAATCCCCGCCAGGTCCGGATCGACTTTTTCTCCGACCCCCTGGGCGCCCGCTGGAAGCCCAAGCCGGGCGCCGAAAACGCGCCCACGCCGGAAACTCCGCCCGCCACCGCGCAGGCTGAACAGCCCGCGCCCCCCGCTCCAGAAACCACCCAAGCCGCCACGCAGCCGGAAACCACAGCGCAGCAGCAGCCCCAGGCGCAACAGCAGACGCAAGAGGCGCGGGAAAGCGACTCCGCCGCCCCGGAACGGTCCGGGCAACAAACCAGCCCGCCAGCCCCGGAAAGCGCCGCCCCCGGACAGACCCAAGCGCAAGCGATTACGGAAAAACCTGGCGCGCCGCAAACCCAGGAACAAAGCAAGACGCAGCCGCAACCGCCGGCCCACCCGCCCGCGCAAAGCCAGACCCAGGACCAGGCCATGCCCACGCCGCAAGGCGACGCCGCAGCCCCGGCCCCCGGCGGACTTGTGGAAAAAGATATTACCGACGCGCCGCCGCCCACGGCCCTGGACAACCTGTTCAACAGCCTCATGGCCAAAGAGGAGGCCGCCGGACAAGCGCCGGATAGCGCGCCGCAGCGTAGCGTGCCGCCGCAGCCCGCCAGCCCCCCGCCGGACGCCGCACAGCCGCAAGCGGCCCAATCCGGGACGCCCGCCCCGGCCGCAAGCGCAAGCCCGAATTCCGGCGCAACCGCGCCCGCGCCGCAAGGCGCGACCTCGGATTATGCTTTTGTGGGCGCCGTCAACCCTGGCGGCCCCGAACAGTGGAACCCCCAGGCCAACACCATCAGCAGCCAGCGCGCCTCTTCCTCCCCCGCGCCGCAACAAGGCCGGCCCGGAACCGCTGCCCGGGAAACGCCCAAGGAAGAAACTCCCGGCACACCGCAAACCCAGGCCGCCGGCTCTCAAATCAGCCCCATAACCCCAGCGCCGGAACAAGCGCGGGACAATGCCGCGTCGTCCCAAGCGCTCCAGGCCCAACAGGACGCCTCGGCGCAAAGCGCGCCTGTCGCATCCGGCGAAACCAGCGACGCTCTGGAGGAAGTGGTTAAAAACCCGCCGCCCATGCTCTCCACCACCGGGCAACTGGCCCAGGTGCAAAGCAATATCGCGCCGCCCGCCGGCCAAGCCGCCGGACCGGGCATTGAACAAAACGCCGCCCGAGCCGCCGCGCAGCCGCCGGATAAAGCCCCTGCCCAGGAGGCGGCCCCGCCCGACGCCTCGCCCGGCGCTACCGCGGCCGGCGAAGTCTTCGGCGAAGTGGCCGGGCGCCCTGAAACTCTCCCCCAGGACGAGGGGCATAACGCCACCAGCCTTGCGGGCGAGAGCGAACAGCAAAAAGCCGAAGCGCCCCCGCAGTTGGACGAGGACGGCAACCCCATCCCGCCGCCGCCCGATCCGGACGCCATGCTGGGGGAAGCGGCCAAGTCCCTGGCCGCGCGCGACTATCAGAAAGCCTTGGATGATTACAAGGCCATTCTGGCCCTGCCCGATCTTTCCAACGAGCAGCGCGAAGCCGCCATGTACGGCCTTTCCGACGCGGAGTACGGCCTGGGGCAGGATAATCTGCCCGAGCACTTCGCCCAGATCACCGATGCCACGGAACGGGCCATGAATTTCAATCTCCAGTCGCCGCGCGTGCCTTCGCTGCTCATGCGTCTGGGGTTTGTAAACATGAAGATGGACAACCTGCAGGAAGCCGAAGCTTATTTCAACATGCTCAAGCGCAAGTATCCCAACGACCCCAATATCCCCCTGACCTACTATTATTGGGGCGACTACTTTTTTAAGCATGACGACTTCCGCCGGGCTTCGGACCAGTTCCAGTACATCGTGCAGAATTACCCTGACTCAAAATATGTGCGCGAAGCTTCCCTGGGGCTTACCCGCTCCTTGTACAACCTCGGCTATTACGAGCAGGCCGCCCAGGTCGGCGAATATCTGGACCGTCGCTGGCCGCGCTTTTATGTGGAATTTCCGTCCATATTGACCATGTTCGGCGACATGGCCCTGCGCCTGAACAAGCTGGACGACGCCAAGCGCTATTACTGGACCTATTACAACATCGCGCCCACCGCCCCCGATGCGGACACCTGCCTGGTACACCTGGGCGATATTTACATGCAGCAGGGCAAGGCCGACACGGCCAAGGAAGTTTACCAAAACGCGGCCAACACGTTCCCGGACCGGGACGGCGGGCTCATAGCCCAGATGCGCCTGGCCGAGGATGGCATTCACGACGCCCCCATTATCCAGGAAATGGACGCGCTCTTTGACCGCGGCTACAACCTGCGGCCCATGGAAGTTTACAACCACATCATCAACGACTTCCCGGCCAGCGCCCTGGTGCCGCTGGCCACCCTCAAGCTGGCCATGTGGGACCTCTGGAACAAGCGCTATGAAGACGCGCTGCACACTTGCGAACAATTCATGGCCAAATATCCCAAGCATGAACTGCTGCCCAACGTCCAGGAAGTCGCCCTGATCAGCTTCAGCCGCCTCACGGCCGACGCCCTGCCTGAAGGCAACTACGCGCGCGTGGTGCGCGCCTGGGAAAGCGCCCCGACCCTGCAAGCCATGGAAAACCGGCTCTCGCCCCAGGTGCTCCTGTCCCTGTCCTTGAGCAAAATAAATCAGAATAAATCCTCAGAAGCTCTGGCCGATCTTGATCCCTTCTTCCGGGGCGCCAAGGATCCGGAATACGGCGACAGCGCCCTGACGCTCGCCCTGTCCACCCTGATCGACACCCAGGCCTGGGAGCAGATCGAACCTCTGGCCCTGCGCGTGGCCATGTGGGAACTCAAACCCGAAACCAAGGCCCAGCTTGATTACGCCCGGGCCCTGGCCTTTGAAAACCGGGGCCGGCCGGAGAACGCCCTGCCCCTTTGGGAAGGACTCAAAAACCGCTCGGACCTGCCGCCGCAACTGCAGGCCTATACCCAATACTTCCTGTCCCGCGCCGCCCTGCGCAACAACGACATGCAAAACGCCTATTACCTGTCCCGCGAGGCCCTGCAGTCCCTGTCCGACATCGCCGAAGCTGACCCTTCCAAGGCGGATACGGCCAAAATCAAAACCCTGCTGGGCTCGCTCCTGGACATCACCGAAAGTTCGGGCCGCACCGCCGAAGCCCTGGACTGGTACCAGCAATACTCCCAGTACGTGCGCGACACTGATGAGGAATGGCCTTCCCTGCGCTTCCGCCTGGCCCAGCTGTATAAAGCCTCGGGCGACACCGCCCGCTGGTCTTCCCTGCTTAAGGAACTGGCCGAGCAATACCCCGAAACCCTGTACGGCAGAATGGCCTCCTCGGAACTGGAAACCCACAGGCTCCGTCAGAACATCTCCGACTTCATGCCCCCGGCCGGGCAGTAAATTTTCCCTCCCCGGCCCTCTCCCTTTCCTTAGCCCTTATTGGGCATTCCTTGATTCATTAATCGCAATTGACAAACTGAGCGTAATTCAGTCTAATTTATTCATAAATCAAATTTTGCCTCCAACCCCAAGCCCAGGAGGACTCCATGCACGACGCTTCTCCTCTTTACCCCGAAAGCATGCGCCAGCCGTCGCGGCGGCCGGTTACCGCCGGGACGTTTTTCCCGGCCTCGGTCACGGACCTTAAAGCCGTGCTGGATCTTTTCTACAACCAGCCGGTTGACGAAAACGAAAAAGCATACCCCGAAGCCGTATTAGTCATGGTGCCCCATGCCGGTTATGTGTATTCCGGGGCGGTGGCGGCCAAAACCCTGCGCCAGGCTCCCCTGCCGCGCCGCATCGTGCTGCTCGGCCCCTGCCACCAGCACCGGGGCGCGGGCTTAAGCCTCTGGCCGGGAGAAAGCTGGCTCACCCCCCTGGGCGAAGCGCCGGTGGACCAGGCCTTTTACAGTCTGCTCATGGGAGGCGATGCGGGCTTCAGCTTTGACGCCCTGGCCCATAAGCAGGAGCATTCCCTGGAAGTTATCCTGCCCTTTTTGCAGGCTAGGCGGCCGGATGTGACCATCAGCCCGGTAGCTGTGTCCTTAAGCTCCCCTGAAAGCTTGCGCCGGGCCGGCAGGGCTTTGGCCACAGCGGTGCGCGCCTGCGCCGAGGCTGACGGCGAACGCCCCCTCATTGTGGTCAGTTCGGACATGAGCCATTACCTGTCCCAGGACAAGGCCGAAAAACGGGACGGCATGGCCCTGTCTTCCCTCACGCCGCTGGACCCCCTGGCCCTCTATCGCACGGTGGCGGAAAACGACATCACCATGTGCGGGGTGCTGCCCATGACCCTGGGCCTCTTTGCCGCCAAGGATCTGGGCGCGATCAGCGCCAATCTGCTGTGCTATTCCACCTCCGGCGCGGCCAGCGGCGACTTTAGCCGGGTGGTGGGCTATGCCGGGGTACTGGTGGCCTGAGCCGATTTAGAGCAAACCCACTTTGAAAAAGTTGCTTTGCTCTGGCGGACACGAAGCGAAGCGCGTGGGCGCTCGCGCGCGAACAGCGCGGCCTGAACGCGTACGATAAAAAACTATATTTTTTGTCTTTTAACATGCTGTGAGCGGCACAACATTTCAAAGTTGAAATGCTTTAGGGCCTGTTGACACTAATTGCATAATTGACAGAACTTCTGTATGGTCCTTCCATGAAACTGACAGAAGCACAATATACTTTGGTTAGGGACGCTCTTCCACGCCAGCGTGGAAATGTAAGCATGTCAAACGTTCAAG
>JAVBRZ010000176.1:0-15042 GCA_031547425.1 Desulfovibrionaceae bacterium | reverse complement strand
AATTGCCAAAGTGCTCCGGCAGCGCGCGCCATTTGCAGCCATTTTCAGCAACATACAAAATGGCATTAAGCACTTGAACGTTTGACATGCTTACATTTCCACGCTGGCGTGGAAGAGCGTCCCTAACCAAAGTATATTGTGTTTCTGTCAGTTTCATGGAAGGACCATACAGAAGTTCTGTCAATTATGCAATTAGTGTCAACAGGCCCTAAATAACATGCGCCGACCAGCAGCAGACAAAGCAGGCCGCCCCCGACAATAAAAAGTGCCCCGCCGCTCAGGTAGAGGTCGTCCCAAATGCCCACAGAGTAGATGCGCCCAGGAGTGGCAATGAGCATTGATCCGCCGATAAAACAGGCCACCAATGTCGCGGAGTTGAAGAAAAGGCCGAAGCTGCGCCCGGCAACCAGATAATCCTCGGAAGTCTTAATCCTGTCTTTAACCAGGTAGCCCACCAGGATCATCACTAACATGTATGCTCCCAAGCCCAAGCCGTATAGTAAATCTTGACCCATGCCTTAACTCCCTTGTGTGCTTGCAGACCGACAATCTGCGTTTGATGAATCGCGGTGCGCCAGAACTGGTGATTCCGCTCAAGCTCTCCTGCCAGGAAACTCACTTTTGAATCTATTGTGAGTAATTTGACAGAATTCAGGGGAATTTTGATGGTATATTACTGTATCTAACTGTATGGGCGTTTGCTTAAAGCTGCTTTCTCCTCACAAAAAACCACCCCTTAAGACTATTTTCTCGGCGGTATGTTGAAATCGCCGCCAGTCGCCACAATTGCCCTGATGGAGCTGTGTTCACTGGAAATGCTGACAAAATCCCGGAACGGCCAGAGCCGTTCCGGGATACTTGGTAGAACATTCAAAGGGCAAGCTTATCAAATTACATTTACCGGGATGCATCAAGCTGCTTCACCCAAAGGTAGCACCTGCGCCGTCAGGCGAATCACCCCGCCCATACCGACAGGCATGCCCAATTTATCCAGCACGGAGAAATGGCGTATTTCGCGTTTATCCGGAGAAGCGGCTTTCTTAAACTCCAGCGGATACGCGGTGCCGTCTTGGATAATGAGCAGATCGATTTCCTTCTGGTCCTTGTCCCGGTAGTAGTAAAACGGCGCACGCAGGTTGTTGTCCACATCCACAGGCGGCGGAAATGTTCTACACATAGGCGAGCGGAATTACCATATCCTCGCTCGTAAGAGGTGTGAGCTGATCATATTGACAAATAAGTCCGCCAGGCCCCCGTGTGACGCCGGGAATCTTGTCCAATGCGGCGAACGCCTTCACGTCTCCGACCTTGGGGTCGGCGTGTTTCTTGATCTCTAGCGGATAGAGCGTTTGGCCCTGGCCGATCAGCAGATCGATTTCGATCTGATCCTTGTCGCGGTAAAAATACAGTGGCGGGTCGAGAACACCGGCATTGGCGTAGCTCTTAAGTATTTCCGCCACCACAAAACTTTCGAAAAAAGCCCCGGCCATGGCACCGTGTTGCAGCACCTCTGGCGTGTTCCAACGCGTGAGGTAGGCGGCAAGGCCGGTATCAAGAAAGTAAAGTTTCGGTGTTTTCACCGCGCGTTTGATGACGTTGTTGTGGTAGGGCTGGAGGAGGTACACGAGATTGGAAGCACGCAGAATTGACAGCCAGCGTTCCGCTGTTGGTTGGCTGACTCCGGCATCCCTGGCCAACGAGGCATAATTCAGGAGTTGCCCGGTCATAGCGGCCGCAGTTGTCATGAACTTCAAAAATTTAATTTCGTCTCCCACCTGGGCAAGGTCGCGGACGTCGCGTTCCAGGTAAGTTCTCACATAGGCGGCGTAAAAAAGTTGCCAGTCCATACCTTCAGTCGCCATGGCCGGCATGGGGCCGCGATGGATAAGCGCCCAGGCCGTGCCGTAATCAACAGGCGCCGGGGAATTTTTGCGGGTCTCAAGGTAGTCGTGCCCCGGATAAAACGGCAAATCGCAATCTACACCGTAAAGCTCTCTGAGCGAGAAGCCGTATAGATTTAAAATACCGATGCGACCGACCAGGGATTCGCTGACATTGCGCATCATTTGATATTGTTGGGAACCGCTGAAAAAGAACTGCCCTTTGAGCCCTTGATCGTCAAGGAGCATTTTTATGTGGGGAAAAAGCTGCGGGGCGTGCTGAATTTCATCTATCACCAATGGCGGCGGGGACGCCTTGAAAAATGTGCCTGGCTCGGATACGGCGGAAGCCAGCATGATAGGATCGTCAAGGGTGACGTAGGGCAAACTGGGTTTAGCGTTTCGGAGGAGCGTCGTTTTTCCCACCTGACGGGAACCGGCCACCAAAATGGCGCCGAACATACTCTCGGCCCTGGCCAAAGTTTTCTCCAGATGGCGTTTTATATACATGCAAACAATCCTCCGTCCAATTTAATATAAGATATTATTATGGCCAATAAACATTTGTGTCAACCTCGTGAATTTCCCTGGCCGCTTGAAAGCTCTTGCCGTTGAATCTTGAGCGGTTTTTGCATTCCACAAGTGTGGCGGCCGAGACTCGAACTCACCTGCCAGAGGCGGATGACAAAACCCCGAAAGTGTGCCAATGTACTGTGACAATTCACGAAGGGAGTTTTAAAAAACTCCTGTGAAATAGGTAAGTTAGCTGGCCAGGGTCCCGAAGGTCACGTATCTCCCCTTCGGCACCATTAAAAATAAGGGCTACAGCTAACCAGCTGTAGCCCTTAACTTTTTTAAAGTTTACGGCTGCGGCAATAAGAACAAAACCCGGATCGGCGCCAAAGTGCGCCCATCTGGTGTGCCAATGTCGGGTCAGCAGGGAGATCTGATTCGCCCAAAGAATGTGTCCCGCCATGTTGCCCGCCGCCCGCACATTCGCGAGCCGACCTTGCCCCGGCAAGCTCAACCGCATTCCCATCCTCCCCCGGTGCGGGCCAAAAAAGTGACTCCGCCCCAAAAGCGCTGCCCTGTGTCGAGCCGGGTATTGTTTTTAGCTTCCGACTGAGCTATTCTTTACCCGTTATATTCAACGGACGATGTGTAACCAGCAACCAAGGCCGCTCAGATGACCTTCGCTTCCCAGGCTTCCGCAACCCCGCACGAGCTTATGCGCGCCCTGCCGTCCATGTGCGCTGTGCTGAACGCCATTGAGGCCCCTTCGTCACTGAAGCTTGATTCTGAAACAGCCGGCCTGTGTGCCGTGCTTGTTGCGCGCGCCCCGCGCCCCTTGTTGCGCGAGGCGGTCGAGGACTTTCTCGACACCCAGCGCGAAGCGATCCGCCAGGGCCTGGTCCGCGACAAAAACGCGCTGGCCCTGGAAACGCTTTTGCCGCACATCGCGCGGCATGCCTCGTCCCTGGCCGCACCGCGCCTGCGCCGGGTAATTAACGCCACCGGCGTGATCATCCATACCAATCTCGGACGCAGCCTTTTGGCCGACGAAGCCGTGGCCGCCGTGGCTGAAGCGGCCCGCAACTATTCCAATCTGGAGTTTGACCTGGCCAGCGGCGAGCGTGGCAGTCGCCAGAGCCATGTGGAAGACCTGATTTGCCGCCTGACCGGGGCCGAGGCCGCCATCGCGGTCAATAACAACGCCGCGGCTGTGCTGCTGGTGCTCGACACCCTGTGCAAGGGCCGCGAGGTCATTGTCTCGCGCGGCGAGCTGGTGGAAATCGGCGGCAGTTTCCGCATCCCGGCGGACATAGAAAAAAGCGGCTGCGGCTTGCGGGAAGTGGGGTCCACCAACCGCACCCACCTTGCCGATTACGCCGAAGCGATAACGGAGCAAACCGCCGCCCTGATGAAGGTGCACACTTCCAACTACCGGATCATCGGCTTTACCAAAGATGTTTCACGCCAGGAGCTGACCGCGCTGGCCAAAAAAACGGGTCTGCCGTTCATTGAGGATCTGGGCAGCGGCATGCTGCTGAACATGGCCGCCCTGGGCGTCCCCTCTCTTGCCGAAGAGCCGCCTGTGCGGCAGGTGCTGGCCGACGGCGCGGATGTAGTCACCTTCAGCGGCGACAAAGTTCTCGGCGGCCCCCAAAGCGGCATTATCGCGGGCAAGGCGGAATACATCGCCCGCATGCGACAGAACCAGCTGCTCCGCGCCGTGCGCATTGACAAGCTGACCCTGGCGGCCCTGGAAGCCACCTTCCGCCTCTATACAGACCCCAATCTCGCCAAGGAGCGCGTTCCCACCCTGCGTATGATTTGCCTGGACAAGGACGCTTTGCGCCAAAAAGCGCAGGAACTGGCAACGCTTTTGCCGCGCGGGAGCGATCTGGCGGTCAGCGTGCGCGAGAGCAACTCGCGGGTGGGGGGCGGCGCGTTCCCCGAAGCGGACCTGCCGACCTTTGTCGTTTGCGTCGCGCCTCGCTCCATTACTCCGGACGCCCTGCAGCGGGCTCTTTTGCGGGTCGATCCGCCGTTGCTCGCCCGCGTTGAGCAAGACTGCCTGTGCTTTGACCCAAGAACGCTGCGCGACCAGGAACTTGCTGAAGTCCCCGCCTGCCTGCGCAAAGCCTTAGCCGCGCGCCCCTGATCAACGCAATCCGTGCAAAAAAAGGGGGGGCAACAGCCTTGCCCTGGTTTTGCCGGTCTCTGTTCCAGCCGCTTTGCGCAGCCGGGCAAGTGCCGGCGCCCTCACAGCGCTCTTGGCAGAAAACCTCCGGCCTCCCGATTACTCGGAAGGTGAATAACGTATTGGCACTCTACATCCAATCTGAATCCTGCATGAGCTCCGCCAGAAAATCCTCATGCAAGTCCGCCTTGTTTGCAAAAACCCCGGCAATCTTCCCGGCGGCGCAAACCAGCGCCCGGTCGGCCATGCGCCGGGCCTGGCTCAGCTCGTGGGAAACCATGATAATGGTATATTTGGAGGCCAGGCCTTGCAAAAGTTCCTCGATCCCCCTGGCGGCGTGCACGTCCAGGGACGCGGTCGGTTCATCCAGCAAAAGAATGGCGGGTTGCAGGGCGAGCAGGCGCGCCAGGCACAAGCGCTGCTGCTGCCCGCCGGAGAGGTGTTCGGCCGAGTCGCCCAGCCGGTTTTTTAATTCAAACCATAAGCCCACCGCCTCCAGAGAGGCCTGAACCCTGTCCGGGATCTCCCCGGCGGGCGTGCCGGCCACCAGGGCCAAAGGCATGGCGATATTGCGGTAGACGCTGACCGGAAAGCAGTTGGGCTTTTGAAACAGCATGCCCGCGCGCAGGCGAAGTTCCATAAGCGGAAGCCCTCCGGCATAGACAGCACGCGGCCCTTGCCCGAAATCCACCTCGACCCGCCCCCTGGTTGCACAGCCGGGAAACTCCTCATTCAAGCGATTGATGGCGCGCAGCAGCGTTGTTTTGCCGGAGCCGGAACGCCCCACCAGCACGGAGATTTTATTGGCCGGGAAAACAGCGCTGATATTTTGCAGCGCCTGATGCTTGAAAAAAGACACGGAAACATCGGCAAAAGACACTGCGGCCGTCATGTTGCTCTCCCTTGCCAGCGGCGGCGGTAACGCTCCCTGATGAACGCGGCCAGAAGAATCAGCCCTCCGGCCAGAAAAAGAAGCACCAGGGCCGCGCCAAAAGCGCGCAGCAACTCCGCCTGGGTTTGGTATTCAGAGGTGAAATAAAATATGTAAAAGGGCAGAGCTTCAAATTTAGCCCCAAGCCCGGCCGGCAACCCGGCATTGGCCACGACCCCGGTAAGCATGATCACGGCCGTGTCTTCAGCGCAACGTCCGAGAGCCAGGATCACGCCGCTCCAGACGCCGGACGCGGCCGCCGGAAGCTGCACATGCCGGATGCAGCGCTCCTTGCTGAACCCCAGGGAAAGCGCGGTCAATTTCAAATCCTGGGGCACGGCTTCCAACGCCTCCCGCGTGCTGACAATCAGCACCGGCAGCACCAGCAAGGCGAGGCACCCGGCGGCCAGCAGCAGGCAGGTATTGGCTTCCGGCAGGAAGGTATGCCGCAGGAAAATAATCAGCGTGAAGCCGAACAAACCCATGACAATGGATGGGGTGCCGGCCAGCATATCCACGGCCGCCCCGGCCGCCGCTCTCACCTTTGGCGTGGCGTACTCGGCCAAAAAGATGCCGCAGCCGATGCCGGGAAACAGCGCCAGGCAAAGCGTCAAAGCCACCAGGCCAAGGCTTCCGGCCAGGGCGGGCCAAAGGCCGTCCCAAACCGGCTGCTTGCCTAAAATAGCGTCCAAAGCCGGCGTTTCTCCGAAAAACAATTCCGCGCCAAGGACGGGCGCCCCTTTGCCGAGCAAAAAAACCAGCAACCCGCCGATGCACGCCAAAAGCAGCAGAGCCGCGACAGGCGCCCCGGCCTTGAGCAGGCGGAAAAGCAACGGGCGCTTCATAAGCCGCCCTCCCCGTTCCTGGCGGCTTTGGAGCGCAGGCGGCGCAACGCCAGGCTTATGGCGGCGGTAATGAACAGCAGCAGGGCTCCCGCGGCAAAAAGCGAATTATAGGCCGCGCCGCCCACCTCATTGGCCGTGACCAGCGCCATATGCGCCGTCAAGGCGCGCAGGCTGTCGCCAAAAGCCAACGGCACCTGGGGAGCGTTGCCGGCCAGCATGAGCGGAATCAGGGTGTCGCCGAGAGCACGCCCCAGGCCGAGCAGCGTTGCCGCAAGCAACACGTTCCGCGATTGCGGCAGCACAAAAAACCAGAGCAACTCCATGCGGTCCAAACCCACGGCCAGGCCGCCGGGGCAAAGTTCCTCAAGCCGGGGGGCCAGGCCGGCCTCCAAAACCAGCACCAGGGTGGGCAAAATCAGAAGCGCCAGCACTACTGCCGCCGCGAGCCAACAGAAACCCGAGCCGCCAAGCCAGGACCGGGCGAGAGGAGTTATCAGAAACACGGCCGCGAACCCGTAAACCACGGTGGGCACAGCGGTTATCAGACGGATGCAGCCCCGCACCGGAACCAGGAAAGGACTTTGGGGCGAAGTGACGACCCAGCAGCAAAGCGCCAGAGACAACGGCCAGGCCAGGAGCAAGGCCGAGGCCGCCAGGATCACGGAACCAGCCAGCATGGCCAGAATCCCGAACTCGCCTTGATAAGGCCGCCACGACCAGGCGAACACTCCGCCCTCACCCTGGTGCAAAAAAGCCGGGATCGCGAAAATAACGATCATGGCGAACAGCAGGCCTATGCCCAGCAGGGCCGCGCCCGCCGCCAGGCGAACAGGCAGAGCTCTGAGGCCCTCCCCGCTTGGCGAACCGGAAAAGCGCATCATTGCCCGCCCGTGGGGATATACCCGGCCTTTGTGATAATCTCCTCGCCGTCAGAGCTGTAAAGATAGTCAATGAACGCCTTGACCAGGCCCTGAGGCTGGCCTTTGGTATTCATGTACAACAAGCGGGTGATCTTGTACGAGCCATTTTTGGCGTTTTCCTGGGAAGGCGTCATGCCGTCCAGGGCCAGGGCCTTGATTGAACCGTCCAGGTGGCCGACGCCCACGTAGCCGATGGCGTTTTCATCCTGGGCCACAGCGGTTTTCATGGCCCCGTTGGAGTTGACCACATTGCTTTTGGCTGAAAGCGCAACCTCGGCAATGGCCAGGCTTTCAAAAGTTTCCCGCGTGCCGCTGCCGTCTTCCCGCATATATAGAGAAATGGCCGCGTCAGCTCCGCCCGCGTCTTTCCAGTTGCTAATTTCGCCGCTATAAATTTTGCCGAGCTGGTCTTTGCTCAAAGCGCCGACCGGGTTGGCGGGGTTGACCACCACGGCCACGCCGTCAATGGCGAACGGCCAGCTGACCAGGCCGTACTTTCCAATCTCCCCTTCCTTGAGGGCCCGCCCCGTGTTGCCGATCTGCACCAGCCCCTCGCCGACCTTCTGCACGCCGGCCCCGGACCCTCCGCCCGCAACCGTAATGCGGATCTCCGGATTGGCCTGCATAATTCTCTTGGCGGCTTCCTTCATCACCGGAATGTGCGCGGTGCCGCCGGCAATGTCCAAAGTCCCGCTCAGACCGGAAAAAGCGTCCAGCCCGGCGGCCTGAACAAGGCCCATGGGAAACAGCCCAAGAATGGCGAGCAGGGAAAAAGCAACGATGATACGGTTCATAAAACCTCCTGTGTGAGCTGGGCGTCACGCAGCCGCAAATTCGCGAACTGACGGCAATTGCTCCGCACAGGCGGTTTATTCAGGGAAACAGCGTCGGATGGAACCCGCTGCGCCATGCCCGTGCGAAGCATCTTTGCAACCTTGGACACACCGTGTCCATATATGCAAAGTCTCAGTATCTTCTGAAGCGCATGGCGACCTCTGGGTGAAGAAGTTAATTCAAAGTTTTTCTGTTGTTATACCTTTCTAAAAAGGAATTCAAGCAAGCTGTGCCGGTGAAAAAGCGGAACGCCTTTTCAGGCATGCCAGGCGTCCGTGACTGCCGGCCCCGGATTGACGCCTTCTCTAAAACGCGGGTATGATTGCCCGGGCGGTAATTTGGGGCCCGCACACCAAACCGGCCGGGCATAAAGCGGCGCACCCCGCCAAAAACGTGAATCCGGGCCGGACGTTACGGGATTTCTGGTTGGCGGAAGCGTATAGGAGTCGAACCTACAAGGGACGTTTCCGCCCCCCACTGGTTTTGAAGACCAGGCGCCACACCGGTGACGAAACGCTTCCGTCGGCGTGAACAGGTTTCAAATATCCTTTTCTTAAAGACAAGTAAAGAACGGGGCGGAAGTCCGGCCTGTTCGGAGCATTAAGCCTTCTTGAGCATACCAGAAAACAATTATGAGGGAGCCTGCATGCCTGTTGTAATGGGAACCGCCGGACACATTGACCACGGCAAAACCACCCTGATCAGGGCCCTGACCGGGGTGGACTGTGACCGCCTGGAAGAGGAAAAACGCCGGGGCATCACCATTGAGTTGGGTTTTGCCGAACTGCGCCTGCCGGAAGAAGTTGCCGCGCCCGAAGCGGGCGGGCGGGAGCGGGCGATTTCCGTCATTGACGTGCCCGGCCACGAGCGCTTTGTGCACACCATGGTGGCCGGGGCTTCGGGCATTGATTTCGTGCTCATGATCATTGCCGCGGATGAAGGCGTTATGCCGCAGACTCGCGAGCACCTGGAAATCTGCTCGCTTCTCGGTATCAGGCGCGGCGTGGTGGCGGTGACCAAAATTGATGCCGTGGACGAAGAGCTTCTGGCTCTCGCCCTGGAAGATGTGGCCGCCTTCCTGAAAGGCTCTTTTTTGGAAGGCGCTCCGGTCATCCCTGTTTCAGCACAGACCGGGCAGGGGCTGGACGCGCTCGCCAAAGCCCTGGCCGAACTGGAAGCGGCCTTTGCCCCGGCCCGGTCGCAGGACCTCTTGCGTATTCCTGTGGACAGACTTTTCACCCTGCACGGGCACGGCACGGTAATCACCGGCACCATGATCGCCGGCGGGCTCAAACTGGGAGATATTGTGCAGGTTTATCCGGGAACGCGCCAAAGCAAGGTGCGCGGTCTGCAAAATCACTGGGGAAAAGCTGAGGAGGTGCGGGCCGGGCGCAGGACCGCCGTGAATCTCCCGGACCTGACAGTGGAGGATATCCGCAAAGGCGATGTCATCAGCCGGCCGGGCGTCTTGTTCCCCAGCGAGCGCTGGATAGCCTGGGTCACCTGCCTGCCCTCGTCGCCCAAAGCCATGCGCAACAGGGCCGAGATCCATCTGCACCACGGTTCGCGTGAAATGCAGGCCAGGCTGTGCTTCCTGGACCGCGACACGCTTTTGCCCGGCCAAGCCTGCCTGGCCGAAATCCGCCTCCCGGAGGCGGCGGTCAGCGTCTTTGGCGACAGGCTCGTCTTCCGCTCCTTCTCACCCTTGCGGACCGTGGGCGGAGGCGTGGTGCTGAGCCCCCTGGGCATGTCCACGCGCAAACGCGAGCCGGGTTTTGCGGAGCGTTGCGCAAAAATGCGGGAACTGGCGCCGCAGGCCTATTCAACGGAAAACCAACCCGCCGCGGCCCTGGAAAACCTGGTGCTCACGCAGCTCGTCTGCACCCGGGAGGCAAGCAAAGGCGTCTCCTTTGACTGCCTGCGGGTGCTGGCCAATCTTGATTCCCGCGTTCTGGAAAAAATTATGTCCGAGCTCATGGCCGACAAGCGGGTTTTCTGTTTCGACAAGATGCAGAAAATTTACGTGGCTGACGCCTTTGTCGCCCCTCTGGCCAAAGCTTGTGAGGAAGCCGTGGCCGCGCACCACAAAAAGTCCCCGGAACAGCAAGGCATAAACAGAAATGAGCTCCTGTCCGGCTGGGGCAAAGATTTGCCGCCCAAACTCGCCCACTATGTCATTGAACAGCTGGTCAAAAAAGGAAAACTTGCCGCCCAAGGCGAATACCTGCGTTTGCCGTCCCATGAAGCATGTTTTGACCAATCTCAAGCGCCCCTTGGCGAGTCGCTCCTGCGGGCCTATCAGGAAGCGGGGTGGGCGCCGCCCGCCACCAGCGCCCTGCTTGAAACCCTGCGGGTCACGGCCAAACAGGCCATGCCCCTGCTCGCCTCTCTCCGTTCCGACGGCAAGCTGGTCCGCGTGTCCGAAGACATCTGGTACGCCGCGGAACACCTCGCAGCCATAGAAAAGGCCGTCGAAGACTGGCTCCATGAGCGCGAAAGCCTGGACATCGCGGGCATGAAGTCCATTACCGGACTTTCCCGCAAACACATGATCCCGCTGCTTGAGTATTTCGATGCCCAGACACTCACCCTGCGCACCGGCGACGTCCGGGTGCTCAGAAACAAAAAATAGGCGTTGCTTCGGACGGCGTAAGCCGAACCCCGACCTTGTGAATTATTTAACAATTTAATATTATTTACTTTTTGTTGACAATTTTATTTATTGACGATATATAATAAACGAATCATCTGCGGAAGATGGCCATGCGAGAGCGGCGCGCAATTCGCGCCCACCGAAGGGGCAAGGGCAACCGAAACTCTCAGGTTCCAGGAGCATGGCCGGGCGCACTCTGAAGCAGCCCGCCGGCGCGACAGACTGGACGAGCGGCTCACGCTCGGAACAGCCTGTGGCGGCGGGTATTTCTTCCCCCCCCAACAACCGGTCTCCGGTTCGCTGTTTTTTGGCGCGGCCGCTGCAACCAGCGGAAGATGGCCATGCGAGAGCGGCGCGCAATCCGCGCCCACCGAAGGGGCAAGGGCAACCGAAACTCTCAGGTTCCAGGAGCATGGCCGGACGCACTCTGAAGCGTTTTTCAGCGCGACAGACAAAAAAACACCGTGAGGCGTTTGTATGTCTGTTGTGTTGCTCACCAACAATCCCCTGCTAGCGTCCCTTGCGCGCGCCCAGCGGCTCGACTTTGTCGTGGCTGGGCCGCAAATCGCACGGGCGGTGGCCTCCGGGCCGGCGCCCCTCCAAAAAACGCTTTGCATCTGGTTTGATTCGGCCGCCAAGCCCGTGCTCATCGCGGCGCGCGATTGCATCCACAAGGGCTGGAAGCTGTTGCACCATCCTTTGTACGGCAATTACTGCCCCCACCAGCAGCCTTACCGCAGCCTTGTTCTCGCGCCCGCAACGCCCGGAGTTGCCGGACCGGATGCGCCTTCTCTCCACCTCATTGAAGAAGCGTTGTTAGTTTACAACAGCAATAAGGCGCTTGCGCCCGCCGAGGCTCCAGCCTCGCTTGTGGAGGCCTGCGCTGTGCTTGACTATGAGCTGATGCGCCTTCCCCTTGAACAATCCGGCGCGCTTGCGTAAGGACGCGGCACGTCCGGATTTGCGCAAACCAGGGAAGAGTTGTCCAAAAATTACGCATAGCGCCGCCCGTTTCGGCAATATGCAAGAAACCATTCTGGAGGAAATCGTGAAACTGGAACTGTGCAAGGTCGCCATCAAGCAACTGAAGTTCGGCGACAAAACCGAAGCGGTGAATGGGACGCTGACCATCAATAAGGAAGAGTTGAAAGCCCTGCTCCTTGAAGACAACCGGCTCGCGTCCGTCAACTTTGACCTGGCCCATCCCGGCGACAACACGCGCATTATGCCCGTGAAAGACGCCATTGAGCCGCGCTGCAAACTGGAAGGCCCGGGCGAGGTTTTCCCCGGCTTCATCGGCCCGGTTGAAACGGTGGGTGAAGGCAAAACCCTGGCGCTGGAAGGCATGGCCGTGCTGACTGTGGGCCGCCTGGTGGCCGCGCAGGAAGGCATTGTGGACATGAGCGGCCCCGGCGCCGCGTACACGCCCTTCTCGCAAACCCGCAACCTGGTGATCATGCTTACCCCGCGCGATGATGTAAAACTGCACGAAGCCGAGCACACCTGCCGCCTGGCCGGGCTCAAAGCCGCGCATTACCTGGCCGACAGTTGCAAAAACGCCGCAATCGACGCGTCGGAAACTTTCAACTTCCCGCCGCTGGCCAAAGCCATGCACGCGCACCCAGGCCTGCCCAAGGTCGGCTATTTGTATATGCTGCAATCCCAGGGTCTCCTGCACGACACCTGGGTTTACGGCGCGGACGCGAAAAAAACCCTGCCTTCCCTGCTCAGCCCCACGGAAATCATGGACGGAGCCGTTGTTTCCGGCAACTGCGTTTCCGCCTGCGACAAAAACAACACCTACGTGCACCAGAACAACCCGGTCATCAAGGCCCTGTTCAAACGGCACGGCAAGGACCTCAACTTTGTGGGCGTGGTCATCAGCAATGAAAACGTGACCCTGGCCGACAAGGAGCGCAGCTCGTCCTACGCGGTTAACCTTCTGAAAATGCTGGGCGTGGATGCGGCGGTCATTTCTGAGGAGGGCTTCGGCAACCCGGATGCGGACCTGGTGCTCAATTGCGTCAAGGCCGAACGCGCGGGCATCAAAACCGTGCTGATTACGGACGAATTCGCGGGAGCAAGCGGCGCCAGCCAGTCCCTGGCCGATTCCTGCCCGGAAGGCACGGCGGTGGTCACCGGCGGCAACGCCAACATGACCCTCCTGCTGCCGGCCATGGCCAAAGTCATCGGCGACATCGGCCAGGCTGACGTCATTGCCGGGGGCTTTTTCGGCTCCAGGCGCGAGGACGGGTCCCTGGAAGTGGAACTCCAGGCCATTCTGGGCGCAACCAACGAACTCGGCTTCACCAGACTCGGCGCATACACCATTTAGTACCAAGGGAGAGCCACATGGCATATCGTGTAATTCACTACCTTAACCAGTTCTTCGGCGGCATCGGCGGCGAGGAAAAGGCCGATATCGCCCCGGAAACGCGCGAAGGCTTCGCCGGACCGGGCATGGCCCTGGCCAAGGGCCTGGAAGGCAAGGCTGAAATCGTGGCCACCATCGTCTGCGGCGACAACTACTGCGTGGGCAACCAGGAAAAAGTCGCTGAAGTCATCGCAAAGGCCATCAAGAAATACCGGGCCGATGCGTTCATCGCCGGCCCGGCCTTTAACGCGGGGCGCTACGGCATGGCCTGCGGCACGGCCTGCGCGTCCGCCGCCCAGTGCGGCGTGGCGACCATGACCGCCATGTTTCCGGAGAATCCGGGCGTGGAGCTGTTTAAAGCCGCCACCTACATCCTGCCCACGGCCGATAGCGCCAAAGGCATGGGCCAGGCCATCACGGCCATGACCGCCTTTTTGCCCAGGCTGCTCAGCGGCGAGCGGCTGAAAAGCGCAGCGGAGGAAGGCTATATCGAGCGCGGCATCCGCATCAACAAGTTCTATGCGCAAACAGGCGCGGAACGCGCCGTGGACATGCTCATCAAAAAGGTCAGGGGCGAGCCGTTTGAAACGGAATACGAAATGCCGGTGTTCGACCGCGTCACCCCGCGCCCCGGCGTGAAGGACCTGAAAAACATCACCGTGGCCCTGGTCACCTCCGGCGGCATTGTGCCCAAGGGCAACCCGGACCATATCGCGGCCTCCAGCGCGCGCAACTACGGCGAGTATGACCTTGAAAGCGTTACGGACCTGACGGACGCCGCCTACGAGACCGCCCACGGCGGCTACGACCAGACCTACGCCAACCAGGACCCGGACCGCGTATTGCCTGTGGACGTGCTGCGCGACATGGAAAAAGAAGGCGCCATCGGCAAGCTGCACCGCTTCTTTTATTCCACGGTGGGCAACGGCACGGCCGTGGGCAACGCCAAAAAGTGGGGCGGCGAAATAGGCCGAAAACTGCGCGATGCCAACGTTCAGGCGGTAATTCTGACCTCCACGTGAGGCACCTGTACGCGTTGCGGTGCAACGCTCGCCAAAGCCATTGAAGATGCCGGCGATATGCCCGTGGTGCATATGGCCTCCATTGTGCCCATTTCCCAAAGCGTGGGCGCCAACAGAATCATTCCCACAGTGGCCATCCCCCACCCGCTGGGCAACCCCGCCCTTGCGGCCAAAGAAGAAAAGGCCCTGCGCCGCGCTCTGGTGGAAAAGGCCCTTGCGGCCCTGAAAACCGATGTGGCCGGGCAGACCGTGTTTTAATGGCCTTATGCATCCTGGAAGCTAACGTGGAATGGGTTATGACCACATAAAAAGAAAGGAGAAGTTCTAAGCGGGACCGAGATCTTTCAGTTGGGCCACGGCTCGCGCCAACTGGTCTTTATCAATAAACTCCAGATCCGCGCGGGTTCGCTCGTCATCAACAACGCCAAGCACGCCCGTTCTGTCCCTGGCTTTTTCCAGGGTCAGCAACCCCTGGGCGTCATAGCGCCGGGCGGCTTTGCCCAAAATAACGCTACGCACGGGTGAACGGATCAGCGGCACGTTGGCCGGAAGCGGCGAAGACACCAGGGTGTATCCGTTTTGCAGGTGTTCACTGACCGTGTCATACATAGCTTGCAGATCGCCGGTCACGCGTTTGACGGCCAGGCCGTGCGCTTCCGCGCCAAGGCTGCTGTTGTTGCTTAGAATGATGTATTCCATGCGCCGGACCTTATGGCCGCTGGATGGAGCGGCGGTTTGCCTAGGGCCTGTTGACACTAATTGCATAATTGACAGAACTTCTGTATGGTCCTTCCATGAAACTGACAGAAGCACAATATACTTTGGTTAGGGACGCTCTTCCACGCCAGCGTGGAAATGTAAGCATGTCAAACGTTCAAG
>JAVBRZ010000140.1:0-5136 GCA_031547425.1 Desulfovibrionaceae bacterium | reverse complement strand
CGCGTCGGCGATGGCCCAGAGCAGCTGCCCGCGCTTGCTGGCCGGCATTTTGCGCCACGCTTTCCACAGTGGCGCACATTTCGGCCATGGCCGCCGTGGTTTCGGATACGCGCTCGGACTGCACGTCCACACGGCCGCCGGCTTCATTGATATGCCCGGACAGGCTCTGGATGGCGCTGTTCAGATTGGCCACCACCTCGCCCACGCTGCCGGCCGCGGCCATAAGGGCGCCCCGCCCTTCCTCGGCCTTGAGGCGGGCCTCTTCGGCGCCGCGCGTGGCTTCATGGGCGCGGGCGGATTCCTGCGCCGCCTGCCGGCTCTTGTCCTCCGCGTCCTTGATTTTCTGGCGCAGGTTGGCGATCATGGTTTGCAAGGCTCTGACCAGGCCGCCTATTTCATCTCCCCGCTCCCCGTCTTCAAGGGTAATGTCCAGGTTTCCGGCGGCCACAAGGCCGGCGGCGTTGCTCACCCGGCGCAGGGGCTTGACGATGGAGCGGGCGATCAGCGCCACCAGACCGAGCAGCAGCACCAGGGCCGCCGCTCCGCTGAGCGCGGCGGTGAGCGCGGCGGAGTCGGCCTCGGCAAACATCAGCGCCGCCGGAATATGCACGCCGAATACCCAGGACGCCTTGGTCTGGCCGATTTTTATGGGCGTATACACCAGATAGGTCTCTTCCCCGCTGCTTTGATCCCTGACCAGGCCGGAGGCTGTTTTACCGCTCATGGCTTCATTAAAGACAGCCGCAATCTCGCTGGAAACAGCGCTGATGTTCTGGCCTTCGGCGGCCGCGTCAGGCGCCACCAGGAACGCGCCCTCGTCCGTGAGCAGCACCGCCTTGGTCCCGTTGCTGTACAGCGAACCAACCATCTTCAGCAGCGTGTCCAGGGCAAGGTCCGTGCCCATAACGCCCACGGCCTTGCCGTCGACCACCACGGGCACGCTGATGGTCACCAGCTTCACCTTGCGCTTGTCATTGGCGTATACATAGTCATAGGGCTCAGAGGCGAAATCGGACTTTTCCCTGATCGGCGTTTCATACCAGCCGCCCCCGTCGGGCGCGTCATAGCCGCTAACCGGCTCAAGCCCGCCGGAGGATACAGCCGGAACATAGCGGCCTGTGGCGTCATGGCCGGGCTCCACACCGGCGAACTCGGCATCGCGGCCGTCAAAAGCATTGGGTTCCCACACCGACCAGATGTCCACCAGGTCATCCTTGGCGCTGTCGTAAAGAGGGAAAAGCAGAGCATTGACGATGTTACGCCGCTCCATAAGGGGCAGCTTGTTGTAAGCTTGCATCTCGGCGGCCAAGGCGCGGGACACCGTGAAAGCGTAATCTATCTTTTGTTCAATTACCAAGGCGTAACGCTCGGCCTCGGAGATGGCCAGCTTTTCATAAGAGGCCACGGCAAAGGAACGCATTGTAATGCTGTAATAGGAAACGAGCGCGCAGAGCACCAGGAACACCGCCAACCCGATCAGCAACAACATCCTTTTCATCAAGCCGAATTTGAACATACAGGGTTCTCCATCTAAAAATTACGCGGCATTATATTGCCAAATCTTCAATTCCTTCAGGCTCTGAATATTTCTCCAGGCGTTCTATAGCAAACCGTGCCTGTTTATGCAATATCTTTTCAAAGAATTAAGCATCGGCAAGTGCGGGCTCTGGTCAAAACAACTCGCTTTTGCGCGGCTTTTGGCTGAAAAAAGCTTGCCTAACGTCGCCCCGGCGCCGTTTTTCCGCCGGTATGGGCCATCTCGCGAAGCGGCAAAAAAGCTCTGATAATCTCTTGGCAAAATTATAAAAGTATATTAGACGATAGAGCGTTTCATATTCTCAAAAAGGCGGGGAGCATGCCCACGTTTCGCAAAAAATTGTGTTTTATCCTGGCCGCTCTGCTGGTTTTTGCCGCATCCGCCAGGTCCGAAGCCGGCACAAGCGGCAATGTGCCGGTGCTGCACGATTTTCGTGACATCCCCGGCATCACCGCCGAAGAAATAGCCGCCGTTGAAAAGCTGCGGAAGCAACACGCGAGCCTCACCTACGGCATGCTCCGCACCACCGAGACCTTTGTCCGGGGCGACGGCTCCATAGGCGGCTATTCCGCCCTGTTCTGCCGGTGGATGAGCGAGTTGTTCGGCATCGCTTTTGTGCCCCGCATCTATGACTGGGACGAGTTGATCGCCGGCTTTGACCGCGGGGAGATCGACTTTACCGGCGAGCTGACCTCCACGCCGGAGCGGCGCGAAAAATATGCAATGACCGACACCTTTGCCGAACGGGCCATCAAAGCCTTTCGCCGGGAGGGCGGCGAAAGCCTTTCGGAAATAGCCAAACATCGCAAGCCCCGCTATGCTTTTTTGCGCGGCACCACCACTATTGACGCCATTCTCCGTTCATCTGAATTTTCCATTGAACCGGTTCTGGTGGAAAACGAGCAGGAAGGCATGGCCAAGCTGTGGGAAGGCTCGGTGGACGCCGTGCTGGCCGAGGAACACGGCGAAGCCCTTTTGCCCGACTATATTGTCGGCGAGAATATTTTCCCGGCGGTTTACTCGCCCATATCCTTTTCCACCGCCCGCAAAGAGCTGGCGCCCATTGTCCAGGTATTTGACAAGTATCTGAAAAACGGGGCGTTCTTTCACCTCATCGCCCTGTACAGCCAGGGGCACGAGGAGTTTTTGCAGCACAAACTGCTCTCCCGGCTCAGTGACGAGGAAAAAACCTACCTGGCCGCCCACCGCAAAGGCGGCGCGCCCGTGCCCATTGCCGCGGAATACGACACATACCCGGCCAGCTTCTACAACAAAGAGGAAGAGGAATGGCAGGGCATCGCCCTTGACGTGCTCGCCCGCATTTCCACCTTGAGCGGGCTTGAATTCAAAATTGTGAACCAGCCGGACGAGCCCTGGAGCAAAGTATTTGAGCGCCTGAAAAGCGGCGAAGCGGCCATGGTTACAGAGCTGATTTATTCCAACGACAGAAAGGGGCGTTTTTTGTGGACCGCGAAACCTTACGCCACGGACTACTACGCGCTGCTCTCCCTGGTCGAGCACGAAGATGTGGGCATAAACCAGATTCTCTATGCCCGGGTAGGCCTGGTGGCCGGCTCGGCTTATGCCGACGTGTTTCGGGAGTGGTTTCCGGATCACAAAAACGTGGTGGAGTTCCCGTCCTCGGAAGATGCTTTCGCGGCCATGGAAGAAGGTGGCATCGACTTCCTCATGGCCTCCAGAAACCTGCTGTTGAGCGTCACCAACTATTATGAAAATCCGGCCTATAAGGCCAACCTGATTTTTGAGCGCACTTATGATTCCTCTTTCGGCTTCCACAAAGACCAGACCGTGCTTTGCTCCATTATCAGCAAGGCGCAGCAGCTGGTGGATACCAAAGCCATCACCGATCGCTGGACGCGCAAAATTTTTGATTACCGGGGCAAAATGGCGCGGGCCCAAGTGCCCTACCTGGTGGGCCTGCTGACGCTGCTGGCCTGCATTCTGGGCCTGATGCTGGTGCTGTTTAAGCGAAACGAGCAAATGAAAAAGCGTCTGGAGGTCGTGGTGCAGAAACGCACCGCCGAGTTGGAAGTGCAAACCCAGGCCGCGCGCGAGGCCTCACAGGCCAAAGGCGATTTTCTGTCGCGCATGAGCCATGAAATCCGCACGCCGCTTAACGCCATCATGGGCATGGCCCAGATTTCCAAACGCTCGGCCCAGGAGGAATCGCCCAAAACAGCGGCCTCCATTGACGAAATCATCGCGGCTTCAGAGCATTTGCTGGAAATACTCAACGCCGTGCTGGACATCTCCAAAATCGAATCCGGCAAATTCACGCTGGCCAGCGAAGCCTTCTCCCTGCCCGAGGCCATGCGCAATGTGGTCAACATCATCGTGCAGCGCTGCAACGACAAGGGCATCGCCTTTGCCGCCAACTTGCACGAAATCCCCGACAGATACCTGCTGGGCGACCCCTTGCGCTTAAAACAGGTGCTGATCAACCTTTTGGGCAATGCCGTAAAATTCACCCCGTTCGACGGCGAAGTCGAGCTGACTGTGCATATGCTTGAGGAAAACCCGCACGCGGCCACTTTCAGCTTTTCCATCAAAGATACCGGCATAGGCATGAACGAAGGGCAATTGGCCAAGCTGTTCACCCCCTTTGAGCAGACAGACTCCTCCATCGCCTCGCGCTTCGGCGGCACGGGGCTGGGACTCGCCATCAGCCAGAATCTCGTGCACCAGATGGGCGGGGCCATCACGGTTGAAAGCGCGCCGGACCGGGGCTCCACCTTTGCCTTTACGCTCACCCTGGCCAAAGCCGAGGAAGCCCTTCCGGAAGCCGTGCACCACCTTGCCCCGGAAACCCTGGACCTTTCCGGCAAACGCATTCTGCTGGTGGAGGATATCGCCATTAACCGCACCATCGTCACCGAGCTGCTGCGGGACACTCAAGTGGCCATTGATGAAGCTGAAAACGGCGAGGAAGCCGTGCGCATTTTCGGGGAATCGCCGCCCGGGCGCTATGACCTTATCTTCATGGATATTCAGATGCCGCTTATGAACGGCTATGAAGCGGCCCAGCGCATCCGCGCCAGCAGCCACTCCGATGCGCTCGCCGTGCCCATCATCGCCATGACCGCCAACGCCTATATTGAAGACATCAACAAAGCCATTGCTGCGGGCATGAACGGGCACCTGCCCAAACCGGTTGACATTGCCGCGGTCAAACGCCTTCTGGCCGAGATGCTTTCCGCATGACGCGGCAGAATGGCGCCGCGCCGTCCTCCGGCAAGGTCGCAAGGCCTTAGAGCATTTTAACATTTAAATTATATATTAAGGAAAAATGCTCTGGCGGATGCGCCGGCGGACGCCCGCAAGCGAGCAGCGCAGCGTGTCTTTAGTTCAGGCCGCTTCGGCCTGAACGTGCATGATAAAAGGCTATGTTTTTGTCTTTTGAATGCTGTATATGGGGTAACATTTCAAAGTTAAAATGCCCTAGGGCCTGTTGACACTAATTGCATAATTGACAGAACTTCTGTATGGTCCTTCCATGAAACTGACAGAAGCACAATATACTTTGGTTAGGGACGCTCTTCCACGCCAGCGTGGAAATGTAAGCATGTCAAACGTTCAAG
>JAVBRZ010000063.1:0-15162 GCA_031547425.1 Desulfovibrionaceae bacterium | reverse complement strand
GAGGTCGCCCAATTCATTAAGGATCTTGGACGGCAAATCGTCGATAATCACTTCCGGGCCGTCGGCCAGGATGCTCAGGCGCTCCATGAAATTTTCCAACTCGCGCACGTTGCCCGGCCAGGAATAGGCCGACAGGGCCTTTCGCACGGTGCCGTTCAGCCCCAGGGGGGCGCGTTGCTTGGCATCGCAGAACTTGTGCAGGAAAAAGTCGGCCAGAATCAGAATGTCGCGGCCGCGCTCGCGCAGAGGGGGCAGGTGCAGGGGAATGACGTTGAGCCGGTAGTACAGGTCTTCGCGGAACCGCCCGGTCCGCACTTCTTCTTCCAGGTCGCGGTTGGTGGCCGCAATGATGCGCACGTCGACCTTGCGCACGCCCGTGCCGCCCACGCGCTCGATTTCGCGTTCCTGGAGCACGCGCAGGATTTTGACTTGCAGGGGCAGGTCCATTTCCCCCGATTTCGTCCAGAAACACCGTGCCGGTGTCGCCCAGTTCAACACGGCCGGGCTTGCTGCGGATGGCATGGGTGAACGCGCCTTTTTCATGGCCGAACAGCTCTGATTCCAGCAGTTCGCGGGGAATGGCCCCGCAGTTGATGGGAATAAAGGGTTTGTCGGCGCGCAGGCTGTTGGCGTGCAGGGCGCGCACCAGCACTTCCTTGCCGGTGCCCGATTCGCCGGTGACCAGTACGGTGGAGTCCGTGGGCGCCACCTTGGTGATGACTTTAAACAAATCGCGCAGAGACGAGCTTTGCCCGATGATGCCTTCCGTATTCAAAGCCATGTGCGTTTCTCCCCGCTTCCGCCGATGCTGCGCGCAAGTGGTCCGCGCGGATAAATACCTTGTATATCGTATATCCTGCCTGTCAATATTCCGACGGAATGTCAAGCCTTAAATGAGCTTTAGTACAGGCGGCCGCCCGGGCATATCCCCGCGCCCGCGCGGACGGTTTTTCCCAGGCATGGACAGAACGCGGCCAATAGCTTAAAAACAAGTTTCGTTCCCCGGCTGTGCGCCCGTGCGAACAAGAATATTTGAAATTATTGTGTTATAAAATAGGTTATTTAATGGCAAAACAGGAACATATCCGCAACTTCAGCATCATTGCCCACATCGACCACGGCAAGTCCACCCTGGCCGACCGGATTCTGGAATATACCGGCCTGGTCTCGGAACGCGAAAAGCGCGACCAGTATCTCGACCGCATGGACCTGGAGCGCGAGCGGGGCATTACCATTAAAGCCCAGACCGTGCGTATTCCCTATCAAACGGCTGACGGCGAAAAATATCTGCTGAACCTTATCGACACGCCCGGCCACGTGGACTTTAACTACGAAGTCTCGCGTTCGCTGGCCGCCTGCGAAGGCTCTTTGCTGGTGGTGGACGCCACGCAGGGCGTGGAGGCCCAGACCCTGGCCAACGTGTACCTGGCCCTGGACCACCACCATGAAGTGGTGCCGGTGCTCAATAAGGTGGACCTGGCCAGCGCCGATGTGGAGCGGGTCAAGGAAGAAATAGAGGAGGGCATTGGCCTGGACTGCGAACAGGCCATGGCGGTGAGCGCCAAAACCGGCGTGGGCGTGCCGGATTTGTTGCAAGCCATTGTCGAACGTCTGCCCTGCCCGCAAGGCGACCCCAATGCGCCGCTCAAGGCCCTGATTTTTGACTCCTGGTACGATCCCTACCAGGGGGCGGTAGTGCTCTTTCGCGTGTTTGACGGCAAAATCCGCACCGGCGACCGCATCCGGCTGTTTGCGGCGAACCGGGAATATGAGGCTCTGCGGTTGGGCGCGTTTTCGCCCGAACCCGTGGACATTGACGAGTTCGGCCCGGGTGAGGTGGGATTTTTGTGCGCCGGCATCAAAGAACTGGCCGACGCCAAGGTGGGCGACACCATCACCCACGCCGAAGGCGGCGCCACCGAGGCCGTGCCCGGCTTTAAAGAAGTCAAGCCCATGGTTTTTTGCGGGCTGTATCCTTCAGAATCGTCCGATTACGACCAGCTCAAGTTCGCCCTGGACAAGCTGCACCTCAACGACGCCTCGTTTTCCTATGAGGCCGAGACCTCTCAGGCCCTGGGCTTCGGGTTTCGCTGCGGCTTTCTGGGCCTTTTGCACATGGAAATAGTGCAGGAGCGCCTGGAGCGCGAATTTCAGATGGACCTCATCGCCACCGCGCCTTCGGTGGTTTACAAAGTGGAGCACACCGACGGCAAGACCGAGGACGTGGACAACCCCTCCAAACTGCCGGACCAGGCCAAGATCGCGGCTTTATTCGAGCCGTATGTGCGCATGGAGATTTACGTGCCCGGCGAGTTTGTGGGCGGCGTGCTCAAACTTTGCGAAGAAAAGCGCGGCATTCAAAAAGACATGCACTACCTGACGGCGCGGCGGGTGGTGGTCACTTACGAGCTGCCGTTCGCGGAAATAGTCTACGACTTTTTCGACAAGCTGAAATCATGCACGCGGGGCTACGCCTCCATGGATTATGAGATCATCGACTACCGCACCTCGGACCTGGTGCGCCTGGACATCATGATCAACGGCGAACCCGTGGACGCCCTGGCCGTGATCACCCACCGCGAGACCGCCTATTACCGGGGCCGCAACCTGGCCCTCAAGCTCAAGCGCACTATTCCGCGCCAGCTGTTTGAAGTGGTTATCCAGGCGGCTATCGGCAACAAGGTTATTGCCCGCGAGCGCAATGCGCCCCTGCGCAAGGACGTGACCGCCAAGTGCTACGGCGGGGACATTACCCGCAAGCGCAAGTTGCTGGAAAAGCAGAAAGAGGGCAAACGGCGCATGAAGATGATGGGCAACGTGGAACTGCCGCAGGAGGCCTTCCTGGCCGCCCTGCAGGTGGGCGACGAAGAGTAGTTGGAATAAGGCGCGGCCTTTCGGAGGAGGGGAACCCCAAGGGGATGATCCCCTTGAGTTTCCCCTCCTCCGGGCCTGCTCCCCTCCTGAACCCCGATTGGGTGGGCCGGGAAAATCGTTTTCCCGCCGGGAGAGTCCGGAGATGGCAAGCCCTCTTTGGCCGCCGGAGGCGAATTTTAAGGACAAAACCAATGCGAAAGAAAAGCGTGTTTTTGGAATATGTGGAAGTGCTGCTCATAGCTCTGCTTCTGGCCTTGATTATCCGGACCTTTGCCGTGCAGGCTTACCGCATTCCCTCCGGGTCCATGCTGGAAACTTTGCAGATCGGCGACCAGCTCCTGGTCAACCGGCTGGCCTATGGCCTGTTTGCGCCTTTTAAAGATGATCCTTTGGTCAGTTGGAGCGCTCCGCAGCGCGGTGACATCATTGTTTTTGAATATCCCCTTGACCCTGAAGTGGACTTCATCAAGCGGGTTATCGGCGTGCCCGGCGATAAAATCGTCATGGAGAATAAAGTGCTGTATGTGAACGGAGTCAAGATGAACGAGCCCTACGCCCAGCATATTGACCCTGACACCAGGCCCAGGCGCGACAATTTCGGCCCTATTGAGGTGCCGCCCGGCAAATACTTTGTCATGGGCGACAACCGCGACGATTCCCAGGATTCGCGCTTCTGGGGCTTTGTGGGCTTTAACGCCATTCAGGGCAAGGCCGTGATAATTTACTGGTCCTGGTTTGACTGGCACGTTAAATGGGACCGCGTCGGCAAGCTGGTCCATTAAGCCTGTTGCAGCGCCATGATCGTTAAAATATTCAGCGCGGCCCTGCAGGGCGTGGATGCTTTCAGGGTGGACCTGGAGGTGGACCTCGCCCGGGCGGGCATGCCCGCTTTTACCATGGTGGGCCTAGCTGAAGGCGCGGTGCGCGAATCCAGGGAGCGGGTGTTTTCCGCCCTGAAGAACAGCGGGCTCAAGCTGCCGGCCGCGCGGATTACCGTAAATCTGGCCCCGGCCGACCGCAAAAAAGAAGGCAGCGCGTATGATTTGCCTCTGGCCCTGGGGCTCATTGCGGCCGCCGGCCTTTTGCCCCTTAGCGCTGTGGGCGGATTTTTCATTGCCGGGGAACTGTCCCTGGCCGGCGAGGTCAAGGCCGTGCCCGGGGTGCTGCCTCTGGCTATTTTGGCGCAGAAAGAAGGCGCGCGCGGACTGATCGTGCCTTTGGACAACGCGGCTGAGGCCGCGGTGGTGGAAGGCCTTGACGTTTACGGGGTGTCCACGTTGTCCGAAGCCGTGGCCGTGTGCGCCGGCAACGAGAACGCTCCGCGCCCCCATGTGGCGGACCCGGCCGGCCGGGAGCTTAAGCGGGATTTTCCTCTGGACTTTTGCGAAGTCAAGGGCCAGGAATCGGCCAAGCGGGCCATAGAAATCGCCGCGGCCGGCGGGCATAACCTTCTGCTCATCGGGCCGCCCGGCAGCGGCAAAACCATGCTGGCGCAGCGTATTCCCTCCATTCTGCCGCCTCTGGAGTTTTCCGAGGCACTGGAGGTGAGCAAAATATACAGCGTGGCGGGGCTCATGCCCGCCGACAAAGGGCTGGTCACTTTGCGGCCTTTTCGCGCTCCACACCACACCATTTCTTATGCGGGCCTCGCCGGCGGCGGCGCTTATCCCCGGCCGGGCGAGATTTCCCTGGCCCACCGCGGGGTGCTTTTTCTGGACGAATTTCCGGAATTCCAGCGCCCGGTGCTGGAAATTTTGCGTCAACCCCTGGAAGACGGAGAAGTGACCATTTCCCGCGCCGGCGGGTCTTTGACTTATCCCGCCCGGTTTATGCTTGTGGCGGCTATGAATCCCTGCCCCTGCGGCTATGTCAATGACGAGCGCCACACCTGCACCTGCGCGCCGGGGCAGGTGCAACGCTACCGCGCCCGCCTGTCCGGCCCGCTCCTCGATCGCATTGATTTGCATATTGAAGTGCCGGCCGTGGAATATCGTGATTTGCGCGCGGCCGACAGCACTTATTCCTCGGCCCGCATGCGCGAACGTATCGCTGTGGCCCACGCCCGCCAGGCCGAGCGTTATGGCGGCGGCGTCTGCCGCGCCAACTCCGAGCTCTCCGGCCGTTTGCTGGAAAAATTCTGTTGCCTGTCCGGGCCGGAGTATACTTTTTTGGAAAAAGCCGTGCACAGTTTGGGCCTGTCCGCCCGCACCTACACCCGCATTTTGCGCGTGGCCCGCACCGTGGCCGACCTGGCCGGCGAAGACAAGCTCGCTGTGCACCACCTGGCCGAGGCCCTCAACTGCCGTGTCCTGGACCGCCAAGGATAGTTCTTCAGGTGGTTTGCGGTTATCCGGGTCCACCATCCGGGCGCTAAATAACATTTTTTATCAATATAGATGTAAAGCCTTGACTTCCCAAGAGCTTATTGTAAATTTCACTTCGTACCAGAACTTGATTGTTTGCGCCAGCGCCGCGATGTATGTTTAAAATTCGCAAGCCTTAAGGAATCCTCCGACGCGGCAAGGTTTGCGTATCGGTTGAGCGTGATAGCGGTGAGATGAACATTTATGCCAAATGCCTTTTGGGAATCATAGCTTGTTTGTTTTTTGCCGCGAGTGCGCCGCAAAACTCCCCGGCATTAATGCGGGCCGGGGAACGCCAGTTGTTTCCAGCAATCCGTTTGCCCGGCATATTTGATCCGAGCCCGGCCGGAACCATCAGTTTTTTCCCGGAAAATTGTCAGCTGGCATCGTGTTCAATATTGAACGCCATTGACTCCTTCTTTTCAGGCCCCCCTTCCCTGGCGCGAAAAGACATGTTTTCTCCTGAACGCTCTTTCAGGCTCAATGAACAATACCCCGGCCTGGTTTATGCCGCCCTCGCCGGAGCGGGCATGTTGCTCATCTGCCTCGTGGCCACCTTGCTGCTCCTGGTGCACCGGCGTAGGGCCACGCATAGCTTGGAAATGGCCGAGCAGCGTTACCGGGCCATGTTTGAAAACGCGGCGGAAGGCATCTTTCACCTGGCGCCCGGCAGCGAACTGGTGGCCGCCAATACTTCTCTGGCTAAAATGTTGGGATACGGCGACGTGGAAACAATGCTCAAAACCGGGCTGCGGGTGGGTGACGTCCTGGTTGATCCCGATGAAGAGCGGGTTTTGCTCTCGCGCTTGAAGACTTCCGGCGTGGTGACGGGCACGGACGTGAGCGTAAAGCGCAACGACGGGCGAGAGTTGATTTTGTGGGTCACGTTGCGGGCGGTCCGCTCCGCTGATGGAAAGATAGATCTCATTGAAGGTCGGGCCACGGATGTTACCGATGACCGGAGGATCCGGGCCGAGTTGGAAACGAACAGGGAACGGCTGCGTCTGGCGCTGGAAACCTCAAGCGACGGCATCTGGGACTACAATGTGCCCAGCGGCCAGTGCTACTACAGCCCGCGGTACTTCACCATGCTCGGCTATGCTCCCGGCGAGTCCGAGTTGCCCCGCGAAGGCTGGGCCAGGCTGCTTCACCCGGCCGACCGGGTGGAAGCCATGTTTAAAATGGCGCAATTTGAGTCCGGAAGCATGCAGGCCGATGCCTTTGAGGATATTTACCGCATGAGAGGCGCGGACGGAGAGTATCGCTGGATTTTATCGCGCAGCAAAGTCGTGCGCCGCGAGCCTTCCGGCATGGCTTTGCGGATTATCGGCATCAATATGGACATTACCGACCTGAAGAAAGCCCAGGAGGAATTGGGAGAGCTTAACCGCGACCTGGAGCGCCGAGTGGAGTCAAGAACGCAGGAACTCAGCGAGGCCAACGCGGCCCTGGCCGAATCGCTTGAAGCCTTAAGCAGAATGCACGCCAACCTGGTGGAGTCGGAAAAGATGGCGGCGCTGGGGGGGCTAGTGGCCGGCGTGGCTCACGAGATCAACACTCCGGTGGGGCTTGGGGTGACCGCCGCTTCCTGGCTTACGGAATGCACGGACGCTGTGTGCAAACGTCTTAAAGAAGGGGAACTTAAGCGTTCCGAGCTTGACAAGTATATGGAAACAGCCAAAGAATCTTGTCTGGCTATCCTTACCAATTTAAGGCGAGCCGCGGATCTGGTGCAGAGTTTCAAACAGGTGGCCGTGGACCAGGCCGCCGGAGACGCTCGGGAGTTCAACCTGCATGACCTGACCAAGGAAGTGCTTTTGAGTCTGCGCCCCAAGTATAAGCGCACCAACCATAAAGTGAAGGTGGATATTCCGCCCGACCTGGAAATGTACAGCTACCCGGGCGATGTCATGCAAATCATCACCAACTTGGTTATAAACAGTCTCTTGCACGCCTTTGAGGGTATGGACAGCGGCGTTATTTCCATTTCCGCCCGTAAACGGGAGGGTGGTCTGGTGGAGATGCATTTTGACGATAACGGCTGCGGCGTGGAGGCCGATCAGATAAAGTTGTTGTTTAATCCTTTCTATACCACAAAACAAGGTCAAGGAGGGACCGGACTCGGGTTGCATATAATTTATAATCTGGTGACTCAAAAGTTAAAAGGACTGATTAATTGCAGCGGTGAAAAAGGACAGGGTCTGCATTACACAATTATTATTCCTTGCGATATCAGAGAAGGCGGAGCCGATAGATGAACGACGAGATTATGTTTGCCCCTGAAGATGCGGAAATGTCCCTTGGACGAGCGGCGTGCGTTCCCCAGGCGCAAAATAAGGTTTGGAAAGTGCTTATTGTGGACGATGAGGAGGAGGTCCACGTGGTCACTCGGCTGGTGCTCAATGACATTACTTTTGAGGATCGCAAGATTGTTTGCCTGAGCGCCCATTCGGCCCGGGAAGGTTATGAGGTTCTGGCCGCTGGGCCGGATATAGCTGTGGTGCTTCTGGATGTGGTCATGGAAACCGCTCAGGCGGGGCTCGAACTGGTGCAGCGCATCAGGGAGGATCTGGGCAATCATTTTGTGCGCATCGTGCTGCGCACCGGGCAACCCGGCCAGGCCCCGGAGCGGGAAGTGATCACCCGCTACGACATTAATGATTACAAGCACAAGACCGAATTAACGGCGCAACGGCTGTTCACCACGGTGATCGCGGCCTTGCGGGCTTACCGGGGATTGCGGACCATTGATCGCAGCAAGCGCGGCCTGGAGTATATCATCGGCATTTCCCGCGATATTTTCCGAATGCAGTCTTTGCCCGACTTTACCAATAATATGCTGGGTCAGATGATGGATCTGGTTTGCGAGGACTATTTGGATCCCAGGTTGCTGGAGCCGGCGCGCGAGGAAAGGTCCTGCGTGGGAAACCCCGGCCGCGAGGTGTCGGCGCTGGCTGTGGAAAAGGAAGACGACGGCTATTATGTGCTTTCCGGAACCGTTGATCTGGTGCCCGTGAATATGCCGTTGGGTTCCAGCATTGAAGCGGTCTTGCCGCCCGCTATCCGTGAGGTTTTGGATGAGGCGGTGGCCGCCAAGGCCAACATTTTTCGCGACAGGGTGTATGTGGGCTACTACAGTTCACCCGACGGCAGCGAGCGTTTGTTTTACATCCAGACCAACAAGCCTTTCACCGACCTGGACCGCGATCTGATCACGGTGCTGACCGGCAACATCGGCATCGCCCTGGACAACATCTACCTGGGGCAGGAAATTATAGAGACCCAGAAGGAAGTGGTGCTGACCTTGGGCGAAGTGGTGGAAACCCGCCTGCACGAGGCCGCCAACCACGTGGCCCGGGTGGCCGAAATTTCTTATCATCTGGCCAAATTGCGCGGTTTGGGCGACGAGGAAACGGAACTTCTGCGTCTGGCCTCACCCATGCACGATTTGGGCAAGATCGGCATCCCCGATTACATTCTGCTCAAGCCAGGGCGCCTTACTAAAGAGGAAATGGCCATCATGCGCACTCACTCGGCCATTGGCCACCGCCTTTTGTGCAAAAGCGAGCGTCCGATTCTGCAGGCGGCGTCAATTATCGCCCTGCAGCACCACGAGCGTTGGGACGGCCAGGGCTATCCCGATGGCCGCTTTGGCGAGAATATCCATATTTACGGGCGAATCACGGCCGTGGCCGACGTATTTGACGCTCTGCTTTCCAGGCGCTGCTATAAAGAAGCCTGGGGCCGGCGCGAAGTGCTTGAATTTATCCGCAGCGAGCGGGGCAGGCAGTTTGATCCTGTGCTGGTGGACATACTTCTGAACAATATAGATCTGTTTGTCGGCATCTGGGATTCCATGCCCGACGACGACGTTTAGAGCAAATTAACTTTGAAAAAGCTGATTTGCTTTGGCGGGCACGAAGCGAAGCGCGGTGGACGCCGCGCGCTAGGGCCTGTTAACATTTAAATTATATATTAAGGAAAAATGCTCTGGCGGATGCGCCGGCGGACGCCCGCAAGCGAGCAGCGCAGCGTGCCTTTGGTTCAGGCCGCTTGGGCCTGAACGGGTACAACCAAAGGCTATGTTTTTTTATCTTTTAGAGCATTTTTGCTTTGAGATTGCCGCGTAACGGTCGGCAAAGCCGCTCTGCGGCAATCTCGCGGGCGCTGTGAAGCGGGGTTTGCAACGCGGGAGCATTTTTCCCGAATACATAATCTCAACGTTAAAATGCTCTAAAATGCCACAGGCGGCACAACATTTTAAACTTGAAATGCTCAAAAGCCGGTTGTTGAAACGGCGACTGGCGGATGAACGCGCAGGCCGCGCCGCATCGGCTTTCTTAAAGCCTTTTCATAAATAACCGCCGGGGGTGGCTGTGCAGCCGCGCCCAGGCTGGCCGTATTTGATTTTTTTTGTTTAAATTTTCCCAGTTAAGCATTATTGTCGTTTTTAAGTAGGCCCGGACGTTGTAACATCCGAAGATCAAATAAGAACGGCGCGCCGGCCGCCCCGGCGAGGTTGCGTCGCTTCCAGAACCGCAATCCTTGCGAAGAGGGATTATGATTTCATTGATAATATCTAGTTGCCATGCCCCGGCGCGGGTATGCGGGCACACGCGGGCGCTTGCCCTGGCCGTGTTGCTCATGCTGTGCCTGCACGTCGCCCCGGCGCGCGCGGTAGTAGGGTTTGTCGATTATTCGGGCGGCAAGGAAGCCGTGCCCCTGACTCCTTATTTGGAATACCTGGTGGACAGCGGCGGCCGCCTCGATATTGAGCGGATATTCACCCAGGACCAGCAGAGCAAGTTTTTGCCGCTCAGTTCCGGCCTGCCTGTGAGCCTTAGGGGAACCCTCTGGCTGCGTTTTACTCTGCCGCCCGCTCCATCCGGCCTTGAGCCGCCGTTCCTGCGCCTGGACCTGGGGTGGGACACGCCGGCCGGAGCGGTGCTGTATATGCCTGACGGCAACCTCAATGCCGCCCTGGCCACCTGGATTCCCCAGGCGCCGGTGGAGAAAAATATTTTCCTGCTGCAACTCCTGGGGCTTTCCCATCAGGCGCAGGCGCCGGTGACCATTTATGTGAAAATCCCCGGTGCTGTGGGGCTGTGGTTTGCCCCGCAGCTTCTGACCACGCCGCCTGTGAGCCTTGAAGACATGTCCGGGGCTTCAATACTGGACATGTTGGCCGTATTCTGGTCCTGGCTGCTCTCGCCGTCGTCTTCTCTGGTTTATGTGGTGCTTGGCGCGCTCACGGTGTGGTGCCTGGCGCGCGCTTTTCGACGGGGAGGGGAATGGCGGCTGTGGACAGCTGTATTTGCGGTGCTGATTTTTTTGCAGGGCATGATCCCCATGCCTTATGCCCCGGCCGGCAAAATTCCGCTGCAAGCCCTGCTTAATGTGGTTGTGCCGGGACTTTGCTTTATCCTTCTTGTGCACGTGGGGCGTCATCTGTTGCATTCAAAGGAACGCAGGACAAAGCTGGACTCGTTTTTGGTGGTTATGTCGCTGCTGGGCGTGATTTTGCCGGTTATTCCATTGGCGCCGGGCATGAGCGGTTTTTTGCGCGTCATGCCCTTGTGGCCCGTGTTGGCCGTCTTGCCTGGTTTGGCCTGTCTGGGCGCGGCCATTGGAAATGTTCCGGGCGCCAAGAGATACGCGGTGTCCTGCCTGGTCCTGGCCCTGGGGGGCATATTGGCCTGGCGGGCCGCTGGCGAAATTGCTCCTCATCCGGCTTTGGTGCAAGCCCCGCTTTGGGCCGCGGCGGTGTTCGTTTTTCTGGTTGGCGTTACTCACGTTCGGGAACGGCGGCGCCATGATGTGGAAGAAGAGGACTCCGGCGAAGAGGCTGTGGAAGTTTTGCGCCTGAACGATATGATGGGCGGCGAGACCATGGACGATCTTCTGCCTCCTTTGCCCCAGACCGGGGCGTCCGCCGGGGAATTCAGCCCGGAGCCCGCTCCTGAGCTTGTGATAGGGAAGCTGGATTTGGCTGACGCAACCGATGCAAAGCCCGCGAGCGAAGATCTTTTTTCCGCCGGGAATGATTCCGGCCTGCTGTCCATGGCCGGCGCGGATGGAATGGCGGCTTCCAAAGTCCCGCTCAAGCTGGTGCCCAAGCTGGCGACCATGCCTGTGCCCGCTAGGATGCCGGCTCCCGCCCCCGCCTGGGACCATCCTGGCGGCCGTGAGGAAAACGTGGAGCCTTCCGGCCTTGATCTCGATATTGCGGAGCCGCTCATCGAACTTAAAGATATCGTTACTGACAGAGAAGCTGAATTGGATTCGTCCGAGCGCGAGGCTGCCGCGCCCGCGCCCGTTCAAGAGGCGGAGCCGTCTCCGGAATTTGGCTTGGAGCCGGAAAAAATTGCGGAAGTTTTCCCGGAACCGCATCAGCCCGAGGCATTTTCCCCGGAGCCTCAACAACCTGTAATGCCCACTCCGGAGCCTTTGCCGCCCTCAAGTTCGGTTTCCCAACCCAGGCCCGTGTCCGCCGCCGCGCCCGCCGGGGGTGATAAGGCGCCCGAAGAAGACGATTCCGCCTTGCCCTGGCGCAGGCCTTTGGGCGGCGCCAGGAAAGGCATTGACATGGTTGGGGACCTCATTCGGCACGGCGACCCGGATGAAATTTCAGAAGCGGCTGCCAAGCAGCCTCTGCTGGTTGGCCCGGATTTGCTCAAAGTGCAGCTCAGAGCAGCCCAATGGTCTGACCGGGCGCTGGAAGCCGTCAATGAAAATGATGAATCCTTGGAGGCTTTGCCGCGGGTAATCGCGGAGGAAGCGGCCGAGGAAGAAGACCAGGGGTTGCACCTTGCCCCTGTGGCGGTTGCCGGGCCTGAAGCGGCGATTCCCCCCGGCCAGGCGCCCGCGGCTGCGCCCGGCGTGGATTTTAACAATCTGGTGGATGAAACCGCCCATGCCGATGCTTTGTGGCTGGATGAGGCTTCCATGGAACGTGCGCCGCTGGAATCCGGGGCTGAGGATGCCGAGCGGGCTTTTTCCCAGCCGGATGACTGGAAACTCAGCGATATGGCTCATCATGGCCGCGCGCCGCGAGAATCAGCTGCCATGGTTCCTCATGAGCCGGCCGCGGAAGGGTCGCAAAACGAGGCGGCAACCGCTTCGAAAGCGGAAACTGTTTTGCCCGGCCAAAGGCTGGTTGTGGCAGAAGAAGAGCTGCAAACTTCTTTGACGGTGCTGCAGGCGCTTCTGGACTCTCCCGGCCGTAGCGGGCAGGATTTGTATCAGGCTGTCAGGGAACAATCACGTACTATTTTGGATGCGGGGCAACGCATCATGGCCCAGGCGCGCAGCGGTTTTTCCCAGGAGACCCAGGCGGAGTCCGAAGCCTTGGAAGTTGCCGACTTGCCGGAGCGTGGCGCTGCGGCTAAAGAAGAGATCTTTGACCTGCAGGTGGTGCTCAGCGACGCGCACGGAGCGGTGCGCGGCGAAGCTGAGCGCAGAAATTTGGCCTTATCCTGGTTTATGCCGCCTCACTTGCCGCTTTTATACTTGGGTGACCCGGAAGAATTACGGGAAGTGCTGAGGCAGTTGTTGGCCAGCGCAGTGGCGGCCACGGAAAAAGGCACTGTGCAGCTTGCGGTGCGCCGGGTGCCGGACAGCACCGATCCCGGACATTTAATTTTCAGCGTGACGGATTCGGGCAATGGCCCGGGCGCGGCGCGGCGCAATCCTTTAGCCCTGAAGCGGGCCTGGAGCCTTGCGGCCGCGCACGGCGGCGGTTTGAATGTGGAAAGCGCGCCGGGCCAGGGTTCCACCGTGGCCTTTACCATGCGTTTAAAGCGTCCGCCGGATGATCTTTACAGCGCCATGCCCGGCCTGGAAAGCGATCCGGCCATGCTGGGGCTGCATTCCGGCGGCACGGAGCATATTTCCATTATTTCCCGGCAGGACAATTACATCCTGGTGGTGGACGAGCAGGCCACCAATCGCCAGCTCATCGCGTTTTTCCTGGGCAATTTGCCTTATCGGGTAGTGGAGGCCAGGAGCCTGGATGAGGCTATGGCCGTTTATACGCAACAGCCCACGGGCTTGGTGATTTTTGACTCCGGCCTGGAGGGGCTGGTTATGGGCGAGGCGCTGAAGGCGCTGCATGGTGTGGACAATTCCCTGAAACTCAGCCCTGTGCCAGTGATCGCCCTGATTCAGGACCAGGAAGAAGTTGCGGCCATGCTCAGCGCCGGGTGCAAGGGCGCTTTGCGCAAGCCTTTGTCCCGCAAGCGGGTGCGGGATTTGATTCAGATATTGCTGCCCGGAAGAGAGCAAGCGGACTCTGGCGAAATGGAAACTCCCGAATCAGGCTCTGGGTTTGAAAGCGCGGCTGCGGGCGGCGCAACGGCGAGCAGGGAGCCGTTGAAGGGCTCGCCGGAAGACTATGTCAGCCATCTGGAGTTTGGCCTTGCGGAAGAGGCCGCCGTGGATCCGGATGAAGAAAAAACAGCTCTTGCAAACAACGGATCGGCGATGTCCGATACGTTCCCGGCCGGGGGGGGCGTGGAGCGGCCGGCAGAGAAGGGCAGTGCCGGCGATCCGGAAGAGGAGCAGCGCAGAAATCTTATGGCGGGCCTGGATATTTTGCACCTAGGCGCTTCAACTCCGCGCGGCGAAGCGGAAGCCGGCCCGGAGCCCGCGTCGCCCACCCTGGAGGCTGGCGAGCCGGAAAATTTTGATTTCACTGATGTGCAATGGGAAACAGCGAATCCGGAAAAGCCAGGTCTCGTGAAACCGGGCAACGATGGTCCGGAACGGACCGGAAAAAACTCCGCAGCCGGCCCGGAAACCGGCATAGGCAGGAACCGTTGGCTTAGTGGTATTCTGGATGCCGCCGGCAAGGTGGCCGGAGCGGCCGTGCAGCGGCCCCGAGTTTCGGAGAAAGCTGAAGCGGAACAACCTGAGCCGGTTCCGCTGGATGCGCAAAGTCTGAAGGTGGCCGGGCCTGAGCAATTGAGGCTTGTGCCTCAGGTGCTGGAAAGTTTGGATGCCGCCATTGGGGCCGCCAAAGAGGGGCTGGCCGAGGAGAACTGCCTGGTTGTGTCCCGGGCTTGTCTGCGTCTGGCCGATGTGGCGGCCAATCATAATTTGGAGAATCTGGACCGCATCGCCCGTTGCGTGGATCGCGCCGCGCAAGCCAATGATCTGGAGGCGGTGCATGATCTGCTGGCCGAACTGGCCGCCTCTGTTGAGCGCAATCGCGGACAGCTGCTGGCGGTGCTGGAGGACCGGGGACATTTCGACGCTTAGAAGATTTATGCCTTCCAACAAAGGCTTTAGCCCGCTTTGACCTGCTCGGCGCTTTGTATATATCAGAGTTTTTTGGAGTCTTGAAGGGACTTTTTGTATACCCGAGGGGTGATTTATCTCTGTGGAGAGATTCCGGAAATCTTTTGGGCCAGAAATCGAAACAGGCGCCAAAGCAGGAGAGACAGCAGGAAGAAAAACATCAGCGCGAAAAATACGAATGCGGTGTAACCGTCCTTAATATCTGTAAAAATGGCAGCAAATATAAGATATACCAGCAGAGAGCCGAAAACAATTGCCGCTGTCCAGAAAATATCCGCAAGAAGGAGGAGCCATGAAAAAGGCCGGCCGGTGTTTCTTTGACCCAAATGCCGCACTGCCCACGGAATGATGGTTATGCCAATCATGTCCGCCAACCGAAAAAAAAGGCTCCAAATCATAGCAAAAACGCGCGAGATGATGCTCTTGTTCATGAGGAAAGAAACATCATGCCCGTATTTCTTTGTCAAAGAAAAAAAGCGCCTGCATTTATCGTATGTTATTGGGTATATTTCATATATACTGTAAGGGCTATCGCCTCGCAGCGCCGAAGAATAAAAAGGACTTGGATAGTTACGCTCCAAGTCCTTTTTTGTATTCTTTGGCGCGCCAGGAAAGATTCGAACTCTCG
>JAVBRZ010000027.1:0-4158 GCA_031547425.1 Desulfovibrionaceae bacterium | reverse complement strand
ATAATTTCCGGAGCATTTCAACCTGCAAGTTGTATTATTGGTAAAATGCTCTGACGTTGTGAAGTCCCGCTTCGCAACGCCCGTAAGATTGCCGCGGGGCCGGCTTTGCCAATCGTTAAGCGGCAACCGCAAAGCGAAAATGCTGTAACAGACGGCGGAGCCGAACATTTTAAGCGCACGCTCCCAAAGCGCCTGCCGCGCCTTCTTCTGGCTGGCGCTGGCGGCGTTTATCCTTATCCCGCTGCTACTCACGCAGTATGGCGCGCGGCTGCGGCCTTTGCCCTTGCATCTGCTGATTTTGCTGGCGACGGGCGGCTTTGCCCTGGTCTGGACCCGGCGGAAATTCGCGCCGCGCAGGCTCTGGGCGCGCCCCCCGCCCGGCTGGTGGCGCGGGCCGGCCCTGCGGGCCGGTGTTCTGGCGCTGGCGGCCGGGGCGTATGCTTTTGTTTATGAGCCGGACGCCGCTTTCAGGCTGATGTTTGAGCGCCCCCGCTTCTGGCTCATGCTCATGGTTCTTTATCCTCTGCTGTCCGTGCTGCCCCAGGAAATCCTTTTCCGGGTCTGCCTCATGGACATTCTGGAGACAACGCCGGCCGGGCGGCCCTGGGTGGCCGTCCTGGGCAGCGCCTTGCTTTTCGGCTGGGCGCACGTCATTTATGCGGGCTATGCGGCGATGCTCAGCACCTTTCTGGCCGGCCTCGCCTTAGGCTGGAACTATCATCACAACCGAACCCGGCCCGGCGCCCTGTGGCCTCTGCTGCTGGAACACGGCCTTTACGGCCAGATCATTTTCAGCACCGGTCTGGGGCACTATTTTTACGTGCTGCGCAACGCAATTTGAGCGCCGGGCGCGGGCGCATGACTTTCAGGCTTTCAGACTGCCCTTTGCCAGATGCTCAGCGTACCAGTCAGCGGCCAGACGCAGACCCGCGCGAGCGGTGAAGCGGGGCGAGTAGCCCAAAAGGTCGCGGGCTTTGCTGATATCGGCCTGGGAGTGGCGCACGTCTCCGGCCCGGAAGGGACCGTAGGCGGGCTTGGCCTTGGCGGTTTCGGGTTTGAAGCGGGTCACTTCATCACGCAGCAGGGCAAACAGTTCATTGAGGGTGGTGCGTTCACCCACAGCCACATTGTAAACCTGGTCCGCAGCTTCCTTGTGGGGCGGCAGGGCGGCCAGAATATTGGCCTGCACGCAGTTGTCTATGTAGCAGAAGTCCCGTGAGGTTTCGCCGTCGCCGTTAATGGTGATCTTGCTGCCGCGCAGGAGCGCCGCGAACCAGATGGGGATGACCGCGGCATACGCGCCGTTGGGGTCCTGGCGGCGGCCGAACACGTTGAAATAACGCAGCCCGGTGGCCGGAAAGCCGTAGCAGGTGTTGAAGACATCAGCGTAAATTTCATTGACGTACTTGGTCACGGCGTAGGGCGACAGGGATTTGCCAATGCGGTCCTCGCGCTTGGGCAGAGTGGGCTCATCGCCGTAGGTGGAACTGGAGGCCGCGTAGACAAAGCTTTGCACGCCCGCATCCCTGGCGGCCACCAGCATGTTCAGGTGCCCGGTAATGTTGCAGGCGTTGGTCAGGAGTGGATCTTCCAGGGAGCGGGGCACCGAGCCGAGGGCGGCCTGGTGCAGGACGTGGTCAATGCCCCGGCAGGCCGCGAGGCAATTTTGCGGGTCGCGGATGTCGCCCTCAATAAAGGTGAAGCGCTCCCACTGCGCGGGAGTCACCAGTCCGCGCACCATATCCAGATTGTGGGCGTAGCCGGAAAAGAAATTATCCAGGCCCACCACTTTCTGGTTAAGGGCAAGCAGGGACTCCACCAGGTTGGAGCCGATAAATCCGGCCGCGCCGGTGACCAGCCAGGTTTTGGGCTGTGTTTTCAGTTCTTCGCAAAGGGCGTCAAAACGGTCCATAGGCTGCTACCTCCGTAACTTGCGCCTATGTACGCCAATTTCAGGCAAAAGTCAGCCTTTGCCTTTTTTGATCTGAATTGCTACCACTACCAAACGAGGTGATGGTTTATGAGCGTTTCTTCCGTCGGTCCCCGGGCCGGAGAGCCCCTGCCCTGGGCGGATTTGCCCCCGCCCCGGCCCAACCCGGCCGAAGCGGGGCCCGTGCCCGGCCTGGAGGATTGCCGCGCCCTGTGGCGGCGCTACGCCATGCTCCCCAATATTGAGGAGCACAGCCTGATGGTGGCGAGAGTGGCCTTGTGTCTGGGCCGGCGCCTGCAAAACGCGGGGGTGCCGCTGTGCCTGAAAACCCTGCAGGCCTCGGCCCTGTTGCACGATCTGGCCAAAACCTACACCATCGGCCACGGCGGCAATCACACCCAACTGGGCGCGGCCTGGGTGGTGCGGGAAACCGGGCGGCCGCTTATTGCCCAGGGGGTGCTCTTTCACGCTTTTTGGCCGTGGGAGCTTGATCTCGAAGCCTGGCCCCTGCCGATTCTGGTGCAGTATGCGGACAAGCTGGTGCGCCATGACCAGGTGGTGGACCTTAAAACGCGGTTTACGGACCTAATGGAGCGTTACGGCAAAACTGAACGGGCCAGAGAGTCCATCGCCCGGATGGAAGCGGACGCCCAGGCCATTGAACACATTTTGATCACAACTTACAAGGTAGACCCTTATGCGTATTCTGCTGATTGCGGGCGGCTGGTCCAGTGAGCGCCCGGTGTCTTTGTCCGGGGCGCGGGTGATTGAAGGGGCGCTGCTGCGCCTGGGGCACGCGGTGACCTTTTTTGATCTCAGCGCCGGGTTTGACCGGCTGATTGCCGAGGCGCGGGAACATGATTTTTCTTTTATCAATCTGCACGGCGCGCCGGGCGAGGATGGTTTGGTGCAGGCCGTGCTGGACGCGGCCGGACTTCCATATCAGGGCAGCGGGCCGAGAGGTTCGTTTTTGGCCCTGCACAAGGCGGCTTCCAAGCAGATTTTCCGGGAAAAGGGGTTGCGCACGTCGGACTGGATGTTTTTGACCGAGATGCCGGCTGAGGATTTTGATCTGCCATTTGCTTACCCGGCCTTTGCCAAATCCAACACCGGCGGTTCCAGTTTGCATTTGTACCGGGTGCTGGATGAGGCCGCATTACGACAGGCGTTAAAAGATATTTTCGAGGCCGGAGCCGAAGCCATAGTCGAACCGCTTATCGTGGGGCGCGACGTGACCTGCGGCATGCTTGGCGATGAACCTTTGCCGCCCATTCTTATTGAGCCTTTGTGCGGCGGTTTTTTTGACTACGACAGCAAATATAAACAGGGTGGGGCCAGGGAATTGTGCCCGGCGCCCATTTCCGAAAAAGCGACCGCCGAGGTGCAGGCCATGACCCTGGCCGCGCACCAGGCTTTGGGCTTGTCCGGGTATAGCCGGGCGGATTTTATCCTCACGGCTGACGACGTGCCCTGGCTGCTGGAAATCAACACCTTGCCGGGCATGACCGCCACCAGTCTCATTCCTCAGGAAGCGGCCGTGGTGGGCCATAGTTATGACCAGTTTGTGGCCCGGCTTATTGAACTGGGCCTGGACGCCCGGCGGACATGAGCGCTAACGTCGTGCCCCCCCGTTTGCTCGGGCCCGCGTTCAAGGCCTATGGCTGGCTGTGGAAAGCGGCCAGGCCTTGTCTTGTCCGGCACAAACGCCTGAAAGAAAGTTTTGCCGAACGCCTTGTGCCCGAGGGCTGGGCGCGTCCGACCCCGCTCTGGGTTCAGGCGGCTTCCGGAGGCGAGGCTTATCTCGCCTGGACCCTGTTGCGCCAGGCCGCCAAAGACCATGCGGCCGGAGTGCCCGTGCCGGGCATGCTGCTGACTACCTGCACCACTCAGGGGCGGGAAGTGCTGCAAAGGGCCGCGCAGTGGTTTGCGAGCGAGACCGGACTGCCGGCGCCTCAGGTCTGTTTTTTTCCTTTGGATGAACCCGCACTCATGCGTCGCGCCCTGGATCTGGTCAAACCGCGCGCGGTGCTGCTGCTGGAAACCGAACTCTGGCCGGGGCTGCTGGAAACCTGCCGCGTGGCCGGCGTGCCCGTGCTGGTGGGCAACGGCCGCCTGACCGCCAAAAGTCTGCGCCGCTATAAATTGTTGCCCGCATCCTGGTGGGCGCATTTCGGCCCGCAGCGTGTTCTGGCCGTGTCCGGGGCCGATGCCGCGCGTTTTGCCGTTTT
>JAVBRZ010000122.1:0-12936 GCA_031547425.1 Desulfovibrionaceae bacterium | reverse complement strand
CGGCTACCCCGTGCGCGACAACGGCGTGCGCTCGGCCCCGTTTTCTGTGCTCATGGGCGCGCGGATGCCCTCGGTGCTGGTGGAAATAGGCTACTGCACCAACTCCGCCGAAGCCAAGCGCCTGCTTTCGGATAAGTATCTGGAATGTTTAAGCGACGGCATAGTGGATGGCATCGTGTCTTACCGCCGCAAGTTAAATGGCGGGTAGCGACATGGTTTGGCTTATTCTATGAGAAGAAGGTGAATGGTTTGATTCCATGCTCCCGCGCGGGGAGCGACGGCAGACCGGCAAGAAGCCACCGCTAACAGCTTTTTCTTGAACAACGGTCCTGGTATGGGTTATGATGCGCAAGGCAAAATACACAACCATCAAGCAGGGGTCGTTTTCGGGCCTAAAGCGGGGCGCGCCGGCATGAGTATCACCAATTTGCAGTACCTGTTCAACCCCCGCTCTATTGCGGTGATCGGGGCGGGCGCAAGGGGCGAAGACCCCGGCAATATTATTGTGCGCAACTTGATCAGCGGCGGCTTTGCCGGGCCGGTCATGCCCGTGTCCGATGCTCCGGCCATTTCCGGAGTGCTGGCTTACAGCCGGGTGGATGACTTGCCTCTTGTTCCGGACTTGGCGGTTGTCAGCCAGCCTTTGCGGGAAACGATCCTGCGCCTGAAAGAGCTTTCACGGCGCGGGGTTAAAGCGGCCATTCTTTTGGGAAGCAACTTCGCGGGCCTTTCTCCTTCCGACGAACGGGCCGCGCGCGCAGCCCTGCGCGAGGCGGCCGGCGCCATGCGCATTCTCGGGCCGCACAGCATGGGGGTCATGGTTCCCCACGTCAAGCTCAACGCCACCATGGCCCACACTTCGGTGACGCCCGGCCGGGTGGCCTTTGTTTCCCAGTCCGACAGCCTGTTCACCACGGTTCTGGATTGGGGCAAAGCCAACGGCATCGGCTTTTCCCACGTGGTTTCCCTGGGCGCCCGCCAGGATATTTCCTTTTCATCCATGCTCGATTATTTGAGCGCGGACATCCATACCAAGGCCATTCTGCTGTATTTGGAAACCATTCTTGATGCACGCAGCTTTATGTCCGCGGCGCGAGCCGTGGCCAAGATCAAGCCCGTGCTGGTGCTGCGGCCCGGCGCGGCCATTGACCACATGCTGGTGCAGGATGCCCTGACCTTGCCGCCGCCCCTGTCGCAGGAGCAGATCACGCCTTCGGAAATATACGACATGGCTTTCCAGCGGGCCGGGATGCTGCGGGTGCGCACCATTGACGCGCTGTTTCACGCCGCGCGCACCTTGTCTTCGGGCAAGTCGCTGCGCGGTGAACGCCTGGCCATTGTCACCAACGGCACCTCGGCCGGGGTAATGGCCGCGGACGCCTTGCTGGCGGGCAAGGGCGAACTGGCCGCGCTTTCGGAAGACACCTGCGCGGCCATCGACAGCCTTCTGGGGCAGGCCTGGACCGGCGGCAACCCCGTGGGCATTCCCTACAACGCGGACGGCGCCGTTTATGCGGAACTGATGAATATTTTAAGCCGGGACCGGGGCGTGGACGCCATTCTGCTCATGCATGTGCCCTTTGCCGGGCTAAACGGCATGGACGTGGCCGAGTCGCTCATTCCACACCTGAAAAAAGCCAGACGCCTGACTTTGCTGGCCTGGATGGGCGCGGAATCGTCCGTGGCGGCCAGGCACCTGTTTGACGCGGCCGGGCTGCCTTCTTATGAAACCCCGGAGCAGGCCATCCGCGCCTTTTTGTATCTCACGGAATACCAACACAACCAGGAAATGCTCATGCAGACTCCCGACTCCCTGGACAACTCCTCGCGGCCGGACCGGGAGAGCGCGCGTAAAATTTTAAGCGCGGCCCTGGGCGATGGACGCTCCCGCCTGTCCCATGCCGAGGCGGCGGCTATTTTTGAGGCCTACCGGCTGCCTATGGTCCCCCATATCTATATTGGCTGCCAGGAAAAGGATTTGCCCAGGCGGGTTCAGGCCGCTGTGGAAAAACTGGGTCTGCCGGTAAGCCTTGATCTGGACCTGAATTGCGAAGTGCTGCCCGAAGGCCTGGAATATGCGGTGGATTATGTGCTCTCGCCGGAATCGGCCGTGAAGAGCGTTAAGCGTCTGCTGCACAGCGCCGCCGAGGCGCTGCCGCCGGGCGCGGTGCGGGGCCTTAGCGTGCGCAAAGCCAACTCCGCCACCGGATTGGTGGAGCTGTTCATCAAGGTGGGCATTGATCCCACTTTTGGCACAATCATTACCGTGGGGCACGGCGGCGGCGCCAGGGAGGCGGCTCAGGACCAGGCCACGGCTCTGCCGCCTCTGAATATGGCCCTGGCCCGCGAACTGGTTTCGCGCACACGCATCGCCAAGCTGGTTAAAGCCGGCAAACCGGCGGCCCGCATGCAGGACTTGAACCGCCTCCTGGTTAGCGTGGACCAGCTGTTTGAAGATCTTATCGAACTGGACTCCCTGGACCTGGATCCGGTGTTTGTGGATGAAGGCGCGGTGAGCGTCAGCATGGGCGGTGTCCGCATCAGTCCTCCCCAGGAGGATCAGATGGCCGTTCGCCTGGCTATCCGGCCCTACCCCAAGGAACTGGAGGAAGTGTTCACCCTGGAAAACGGTATGGAGTTGTTGTTCAGGCCCATCCGGGCTGAGGACGAGCCCGGCCTGAAGGCCTTTGTGGACCGTCAGACCCCGGAAGACCTGCGCTTGCGCTTTTTTAACGCGGCCCATACCTTTGACCACGAAGACATGGCCAATTTTACGCAACTCGATTACGAACGGCAAATGGCCTTTGTGGCTTGCGTGCTCAACCAGGGCGTATGGGAGATCATCGGCGTGGTGCGGACCACCACCTCGCCGGACAATGAGGATGCGGAGTTCGGCATGATGGTGCGCTCGGACATGAAAAAGATGGGCATTGGGCGTTTGTTGCTGGAAAAGATGATCAGGTACACCAAAAGCCGCGGCTCCAAGTACCTTATCAGCGAGACCATGCGTGAAAATACGGCTATGCAGGCTTTGGCCCGCAGGGTGGGCATGGTTGTGGAAAATTCGCCCGATGACGACGAGGCGGTGCGTTTGGTGTTGAAGTTGAATTAAGGAACCGCTTAGGGTAATGCTTCTGTTATGGAAATGAGATTACAGCGCTCCTTTGTGGTGCGTTATTATGAAGTGGATGCCGGCGGGCGCCTGGCTGTGGAGCACTTGTGCAACTACATGCAGCAGATTGCCGGGCAGCATGCGGAAAAATTGGGGGTGGGCTTTGACCGGCTGCATGCGCTTGGCCTGACCTGGGTGCTGGCCCGTTGGCAGGTGAGCCTGGAAAAAATGCCTAGGGCCGACGAAGAGATTGTGCTGGAAACCTGGCCTTCGGTTGTGGAGCGTTTGCAGTGCCGCCGCGAATTCATCATGCGCGACGCCCAAGGCGAGGTGCTGGCCCGGGGCGGTTCCTGGTGGGTGGTGGTCAATGTCCGCACCTTCCGCCTGGAAAGGGTGCCGTCCATAGTCACGGACGTTTACCCCGGCGAGGCGCCCTTTGCCCTGGCTGATTTCGGCCTGCGCCTGCCCCAGGTCAAGGAGGGCCAAACGAACATGGCCGCGCCCGTGCGCTGGTCGGATATTGACGTTAACCAGCATGTCAATAATGCCAACTATCTGGACTGGGTGCTGCAAAGCGTGCCCGGCGCCGAAGAAAGGTCGTGTTTAAGCGCCGGGCTGCGGCGGTTTGAGATAAATTTCAAGTCTGAAGCCCGCTTGAGGGATATCCTGGAGGCCAGGGCCGAAGCCTTGCCCGGCCTGGAGCGGGCGTTTGCGCACAGCGTTTATAACTTGGCTGACGGTAAGGAAGTGATTCGGGCATTTACGCAATGGGATTGAGATTTAGAGCATTTTAATTTTGAAAAGGTTAAAATGCTACAGGCGGCACAGCATTTTAAGGTTGAAATGCTCTACATCTAGCGAAAAAGGAGCGCGTTGTGGTCATCAATATTCTCATAGGCATTGCTTTTTTGCTGATTATGGCCTGGCTGCTGCGCGGCGCCCTGCGCAAGCCGCCCACGCCCGGCGAGATGATCCGGCAGAAGGAAGAAGCCAGGCGCTTGGAGCAGGATAAGGTTAATGCCGCTTTGACCAGGGTGGGAGCGTTTTCCCAGGTGCGGCTGGATGAACTTTTTGCCGCGGTGCAGGATATGCGTGGGGCGCTCAGTTCCGGGGAGGCATTCGCCGCCTCCCGCAAACCCGAGGCGGTGGAGTTGGTGTTTGAGCGTGAGAATTTGCTTATCACACACCATCTGCACGAGGTGGACCTGGACCGGGAGCATTTGAGCGACAGCTACCTGACTCGCTTGGAAAGATTTCACTTGGAAATGCCGCGCCGCGCTCCGGAAGATTTTACGGGCCTTGAACCCCTGCTTGAGCGCGTGGCCGCGTTGATCGTGGAGTTCTCCAACCCGCCAGGGTCTTAGAGCATTTTACGCTTGAAGTGTTCTGGAACTTTTGAGTTAAGTTCCCCCGGGCAAATATGACAGGAGCGCAGCGCGGGCGGCGTCCTAAGTTGCCAAGGCGGCTGAACAGCATTAACTATAACGGTAAGTGCACCAAGAGGCGGCAGGCCAGATATCTTTTGGATGTGGCGCCGCCGGCCATAAAAAGGAGCGGGCATCTTTTGGCATGAATCAGCCGGCCGCTCCTGCTGTTTTATGAGGATGGTCAGCCATGAGTAAAGATATCCTGGTGTTTGCCCTGTCCACCTGTATACATTGCAGGCACTGCAAAGAATATTTAAGTGAAAAAGGCATACCTTACGAAGTCACCGAGGTGGACCGGCTGGACAAAAATCAGCAGACGGAGGCCATGGATGAGGTGCGCAAATATAATCCCGCCTGCTCGTTCCCAACCATAGTTATTAACGGCGGTGAAAAAGTGCTGATCGGGTTTTCCAAAAAGCGTTTTGACGAGGAGTTTGAGAATGCCGGATAAGTCCAAACAGACGCCGGAAAGCCTTTACGCCGTGCTGCGGCCCATTCAGGAAGCCAAGGGCTATTATTTCAACCCTGACCTGCGAGACATGACCCTGCCCCTGCTGGAGGGCCTGCTGGTCAATAAGGAGCGCTACGGCTATATGGCCTGTCCCTGTCGCCTGGCCAACGGCCAGCGCGAACACGACCGGGACATTATCTGCCCCTGCGTTTACCGCGAGCCGGACGTGCTTGAGTACGGCGCTTGCTATTGCGGATTGTACGTAAGCAAGCACATCGCCTCGGAAAAAACGGCAACGCCGGAAGTTCCGGAACGCCGGCCGGCAAGCAAAATTCTGTTTTTGAGCTGAGCTTTGATTTTCGGGGCTACAACCTTATAATCACATTCCGGTTGGTTTTGGCCGGCGGGACGCTTTTGAGCGGTCCGCCGGTTTTTTGTGTTTCAGCCAGATCCGACAGAAAACCATGTGAAATTATTACATTTATACAGGCATACTTTTAGAGCATTTTAACTTTGAAATGTTACACCATATGCAGCATTTAAAAGACAAAAAACACAGCCTTTTATCATACACGTTCAGGCCGAAGCGGCCTGAACTAAAGACACGCTGCGCTGTTCGCTTGCGGGCGTCCGCCGGCACATCCGCCAGAGCATTTTTTCTTAATATATAATTTAAATGTTAAAATGCTCTAAGATTGGAATAAAAGTACACAATTTTTTTATTTTCACCTTCACGTTTCAAATGTAAACCATTAGGTATTCCTTTGGTAATTTTTAGCCTCCCTTAGTTGAGCCTTGAAAGATTTTAATAATTTAATTCAATTAAATAAATATATTACATAAAAATAAAATTTGTAATCGGTCATAGACATGGAGCCTGTGTCGAACAGCAACCCTGTAAACCTAATGAAATACTAATGGTTTTCTGGGGTTGTGTGGGGGGGGTGACTATTGCCATAGTGCGCTTGCGGGTGAGGAAAATTTCCGGACATCGCGGCAGTTGATTGCCAATCGCGCTTCCGCGACAGACCGCTTTACCGGAAAAACCTCGCTTCATGAAGAGTCATTTATTGGCGAAATAATAAAAAAATAAACAGATTACAGGAGTATGAGAGATGGCAAAAATTGTAAATTCATGGAACGACTTTGACCCTCTGAAGCATGTGATCGTCGGGCGTTGTGACAACTGCTGCATTCCCCCTTCTGAAGCTCCCAGTGAAATGAAAATTCCCGAAGACAGCGATATGCGCCATATCGGCTATGGGCCCCGTTCCAAGGAAAGTGTGGACGCCGGCAATGCCCAGTTGGATTATTTCGTTAAGGTGCTTGAAAAGCGGGGAATCAAGGTTGATCGCCCCACCGCGCTTGATTTTTATCAGGAAATCAGCACCCCGGATTGGAAGAACGCCTGCATGTTCGGCTGCATGCCGCCGCGAGACGTGCTCCTGACCGTGGGCAACGAAATTGTTGAAGCCACCATGTCTTACCGTTCCCGCTGGTTCGAATACCTCTGTTACCGTCCCCTGCTGCAGCAGTACTTTGACAACGACCCCGGCATGCGCTGGGAGACCGCGCCCAAGCCGCGCCTGACCGACAAGTCCTATCATCAGGGCTATCTGCATGAAGGCATCACCATGGAAGAACGCCTGAAGATGGTGGCCGACCTGCACTTTGTGACCACGGAATATGAACCCCTGTTTGACGCCGCCGACATTATGCGCATGGGCAAAGACCTGTTCTGCCAGCACGGCCTGACCACCAACCGCAAGGCCATGGATTGGCTGCAGCGCCACTTCCCCCAGCATCGTGTGCATTCCGTGAACTTCCCCGGCGACGCTTATCCCATTCACATTGACGCCACCTTCGTGCCCTTGCGTCCGGGCCTCATCATCAACAACCCCAATCGCCACCTGGCCCCGGGCCTGGATGAAATTTTTCGCGCCAACGATTGGGAAATCGTGGACGCTGCCCAGCCCGCGCACAAGAACCCGCCGCCTCTCTGCTACTCCTCGGTGTGGCTGTCCATGAACTGCCTGGTCATTGACCACAAGACCGTGTGTGTGGAAGCCAGTGAAGTGAACCAGATCGAGCAGATGGACAAGCTGGGCATGGAAGTTATTCCGATTCCCTTCCGCGATGCCTATCCGTTCGGCGGCGGCCTGCATTGTTCCACGGCGGACGTATACCGCGAAGGCGCCTGTCAGGACTACTTTCCCAAGCAAGTAGGCCCGACCCGCATTCGTTAACCAGCGGCCCAAGCTTCGCGTCATTCCCATTCGTGGCGCGAAGATTTAACAGGCGCCCATAATACCCCATACCTGCCGGCAGCCCCTGCGCCTCAAGGGGCTGCCGGCCCTCCCCAAATTCTTTTGAGGCCGCGACAAGAGGGCCTTGACCCGAGAGCTTAAAGGATTTTAGCGCAAGTATGAAAAAACAGACTGTCAAATGGAGTAACGTGTTCGCTTTTGCCGGCGCGTTTTGTGCTTTGTTGATCGGCTCCGGTTTCGCCACCGGCCAGGAAGTGATGCAGTATTTTGTCGCTTACGGTTACCAGGGGTTGGCCGGAGTTTTGGTTGTATTGGTTCTGTTCCTCTATGTGGGCACTGAATTTATGGCTGTGGGCCAGAAAGAAAAATTTGAAAAAGGCAACGATATCTATCTCTATTATGGAGGCAGGTATATTGGTCGGTTTTTCGATTATTTTTCAGTGATCTTCATTTTTATGTCCTATTTTATCATGATTTCCGGCGCCGGATCAACCATTGAACAGCATTACGGCATTGCTAAAAATATCGGTTGCACGGTCATGGGCGTATGTGTGGCCTTTACCGTCATTCTCGGTCTTGACCGGATTGTCCAGATTATCGGCAAAATAGGGCCGCTCAAGGCCGGGCTGTTCATCACCATCGGGCTGTACGCCATAGTTCACAATTTCGGCGATATCGCCAAGGCCAACGCCATTATTCCTGAAATGGGCCTGCTGAAAGCCTCGCCGCACTGGGGCATGGCCTCCCTGTCTTATGTGGGCTTTTGCATGCTCTGGCTGGGCGCTTTCCTGGCTTCCCTGGGCAAGGTGTCCAACAGCCGGAAAGAAGCCAGGCTTGGAGCCGTATACGGCGCGGGCCTCTTTTGTGTGGCGCTGGTGATTGTGCTGTTCGGGCTCATGGCCGTTCTCGACAAAGTGGCGGGCACGCAGATCCCTTCCCTGTACCTGGCCGAGGCCATGCATCCCTATGTGGCTACCGCTTTTTCCGTGATTATTGTGCTTGGCGTGTACGCTTCCGCCGTGCCCCTTCTTTGGACCGTAATCGCGCGCTTGGCCGAACACGGCACCAGGCGCTATACCGTGACCACCTTTGTTCTGGCCGGTGTGGGCGTTTTAATCGCCATTGCCGTTCCTTTCAGCGAACTGGTGAACATCGTCTACGTGCTTAACGGCTATGTGGGCATTTTTCTGCTGCTGTTAATGTTTGTGAAGAAGTTCCAGGAGAGAAAGGCAAGGTGCCTTTCCATCAGCGGCGCCTGCAAAGGAGTCTCCCTAAAAAAAGGTGAAACCTCTGCCAGCAGCGCCTGACGGATCACTTTTCGCGCCGATGCTTTGGCAGCGGCTTAGAAATCACGGCCCGTCCGCCTTTTTCGCACGGACGGGCCCCGGGGAAAACGGTTCCCCTGTGGGGCGCGAATGTTCAGCGCCAAGCGAACTAAAGGCCGCTTGCCTTTAGCGAAACCAGACAACAACGGAGATTATCCCGATGCCTGGACCACATTCTCAAAACAAGCGCGACGCGATTTCCGGCAAGGCCGGTCTGATCGGGCGCGGAGCCGGGGTTTCCCTGGAAGGCGATCAGGCCAGGGCCGCTTACGCCGGATTGCGTCATTTCGAGGAATATCCGGTTCCCACCCTGGCTTATGATGTGCCCAGCAAAAATATCATCTTCTGGAATGCCGCTTTAAGCAAATTGACCGGCTATGCCTTGCGGGAATTTCCCACAGTCACCAACTTTGTGGACGCCTTGCTCTGCTATGCGGAGACTCGTGAAGTTTACAAGCAGATCCTGAATATTCCCCTGGCGGAAGGGGAACTGCAGCGCAGCCCCGTGACCTGCGCCGGACAGGACGGGCGCAATTATTTTGCCGAGCTGCAAATCTGGCAGCCATATGCCGATGACTATCCGGACAATTGTCGGGTGCTGCATCTTTTAAGCCTGTCTTCGGCCGACCCCATGGTCGAGTATCTGGAAAGCTACAGCCGTGAGCTTGACAGCAAAATCCAGGAGAACAAAAGCGAGCTTGAGCGCCATAAGCAGTGGCTGGAAATGGCGCTGGAAGGCAGCCGGGAAGGCCTGTGGACCATTGACTTCCGTAGCGACAGCATGGACTTCGCCTACACCAACGTGCTGACCATCCTCGGTTATGTTCCGGAGGAGCTCAAGGACGAGAATTTTCTTCTGGCTCATGTGGGGGAGGCGCTTGCCCGCATCGGCCATCCTCTCGATGATCTGAAAAACGCCCCGCAAATCTGGGACAAGCTCACCCACCCCGATGACCTGCCCGAGGTGCAGCGCCGCCTGGACGCCCACTTTGCCGGCGAAACCCCATATTACGAATGCCAGTACAGGGCTTTGGCCAAAAATGGGGAATGGCGATGGATTCTGGGGCACGGCCGGGTCATCCGCCGTGACGAGCAAGGCAAACCCATTGAGGCCGTGGGCACGCACATTGATATCGACCAGTTGAAGAGTACTGAGGAAAATTTGCGCCAGAGCGAAACCCTGTTTCGCAACCTGGTGGAGAATGCGCCCATAGGCATTGTGCTCATAGGGGATAACGACAGCATCATTTACGCCAACCCGCGTTTCAATGAACTGTATGGCTATGCCCAGGAGGAACTGGAAAGCCTCGCGGCCTGGTGGGAACTTTCCTGTCCGGAGCCGGGAGCGCGCAAGGCTTTTATTGCCGCGCTGCACAAGGCCACGGCCACCGGCCTGCTTAGTGACGTGCAATGCAAGGACAGCTCCATAAAGCATGCGTTGATCAAGTTGGTCGAACTGCCCGGCAATCGTAAGCTTATCGCGTATGAGGACATGACGGCTCAAATTATTTATGAGCGCGCTTTGCAGAAACGGGAAAAAGAACTGCATGAAAAGTCGGAAAAACTGGAAGAAATGAACGCAGCCTTGCGCGTGCTTTTGAATCGCATGAATTCAGACCGTGAAGAGCTGGAGCACAAAGTTTTTGTTAATATCCGAGACATGATCATGCCGTATATGGATAAGCTTGAAATGATCTCGCATGGTGAAGCACAGCAGTCATATTTAAATATTATCAAAACAAATCTACAAAATGTTGTTTCATCATTCAATTTACAGCTCGCGAAACAGAGCGTTAACTTGACTCCACGTGAAATACAAATTGCAAATATGATTAATGAAGGAATGACCAATAAGGATATTTCTGCAATTTTATATATATCTAACAGTGCTGTTGAATTTCATCGCCATAATATTCGCAAGAAATTGAATATTGTGGACAAGAAGGTCAATCTCAAAACTCATCTTCGCAACATACTATAGTCGATATGTAAGTGTTTTGCGTATAGTTTAGTTGCTATAAGATATTGTTGTATCTTTTGAGTAACATTTTATCAGTTGCAGGAGTTTGTCATGAACAACAGCGTACTTATGGGCGAGATGACCTGGCAGGAGTATGAGGCCAAGCTTAACGCGGGGGCCACGGTGATCATTCCCCTGGGTGCTCTGGAGCAGCACGGCTACCATATGACCCTTAATGTGGACGCCGTCTGTCCGGCCGCAGTCAGCGAGCGCGTGGCCAGGGCCCTGGGCGGCATTGTGGCTCCGGTCGTTCCTTATGGCTGCAAGTCGCAGCAGCGTTCCGGCGGCGGCAACTTCATGCTCGGCACCACTTCCCTGGACGGCGCCACCTATATTTCCCTGATTCGCGATATTTTGCGCGACCTTATCCGCCACGGCGCGCGTAAATTTGTGATGATGAACGGACATTTTGAAAACCAGGCTTTCATGATCGAAGGCCTTGACCTGGCTTTGCGTGACGCCCGCCTTGAGGGCATCCGCGACGTCAGGGCCATGCTCATCTCGTACTGGGATTTTATCTCCGATCCCAAGGTGCTTGAATATCTTTACCCTGACGGCATGCCCGGCTGGGACGCGGAGCACGCGGGGCTTATGGAAACATCCATTATGCTGGCCGCGCGCCCTGAACTCGTGGACCTGTCCAGGGCGGTCAAGCATCCTTCGGTTAAATTTCCCCTGTATGACGTGTTTCCGCCCCACGAAGACTGGACTCCCGCGCCCGGCACCTTGTCTTCCCCGGAAGGCTCCACGGCGGACAAGGGCGAATTGATTTTAAAAACCTGCACAGAAGGCATCATCGCGGAGATTAAAAAGGAATTCGACGCCTGAGCGGACCGGCGCGAGGATTAGACCAATGCTGAAAATAGATAACCTGTGTGTGAAATACGGCTCCGCCCAAATTCTGCATAATGTGGGCTTCAGCGTGGCCCGGGGCGACTGCGTGTGCGTTATCGGCGCCAACGGAGCCGGAAAGACCACTTTGCTCAAAACCATTTCCGGGGTTGTGCGCGGTTGGGAGGGGAGCATCGTCTTTGAGGGCGTGCATATAGAGAAATCCCAACCCGACGAGATCATCAAGCTGGGCATCGCCCATTGCCCGGAAGGGCGGCGGGTGTTTCCGGCCATGACCGTGACCGAGAACCTGGAAGTGGGCGGCATCACCAATCGGGCCAAAACACCGGAACTCATGGCGGAATGCTTCAAGCGCTTTCCCCGCCTGGCCGAGCGCGCCGCCCAACTTGCCGGGACCATGAGCGGCGGGGAGCAGCAGATGTTGGCCATTGCCCGGGCGCTGATGTCCGGTCCCAAGATCATTATGTTTGACGAGCCTTCCCTGGGCCTGGCGCCCAATACTGTGGAACTGGTGGCCGATATTATTAAAGAACTGCATCAGGGCGGACACACCATCCTTTTGGTGGAGCAGAACGCGTTTCTGGCTATGAGCATTTCCAATTACACCTACGTGCTTGAAACCGGCAGGATAGAAAAGCACGGGCCCTCCAGCGAACTTTTGCAGGATGACTACATCCGCAAGGCTTACCTTGGGATTTAGTCACAGCTTTAAGGCCAAGGGGATTTAATCATGCTTGAACTCATACAGCACTGTCTGAACGGCCTGATCATCGGCGGAGCTTATGCGCTTATCGGCGTCGGGATGACCATGATTCTGGGGATCATGCGGGTAATCAACTTCGCGCACGGCGAATTTTATATGCTGGGCGCGTATGTGTGCTACAGCCTGGTCACACTTTTGGGCATCAACTTCTTTCTGGCTTTTCCCATCGCCATTTTATGCATGGCCCTGGTGGGCTGCGCCGTGGAGCAGGTGGTTTTGCGTCCCCTGCGCGGCCGGGAGCTGAACACCAATATGATGGCCATGATCGGAGTGAGCATCGCTTTTTCCAACCTGGCCCTGCTGGTTTGGGGCGCGGTGCCCCAGGCCATTCCGCAGCCGTTTCCGGGCGGGGCCATCAATGTCTTTGGCTTAAGCTTCACGCCGTTCCGGCTGTTTATCTGCGCCACGGCCATGGTGATCATTGTGGCCGTGCATTTGTTCATTCAGCGCACCATGCAGGGAAAGAGCATGCGCGCCACCTTCCAGGACATGGAAATGGCCTCCATGCTGGGCGTGCGCGTCAACCGCGTCTTTCCGCTGACTTTTGGCCTGGGCGCGGCCATGGCCGCTGTATCCGGCATTCTGCTGGGCATTTTGTTCAGTCTTAAACCCACCATGGGCGAATTCGCGGTGTCCAGGGCCTTTGCCGTGGTCATTCTGGGCGGTATGGGGAGCTTTCCCGGCGCCATCGCCGGCGGCCTGATTCTCGGGCTCTCGGA
>JAVBRZ010000081.1:0-5287 GCA_031547425.1 Desulfovibrionaceae bacterium | reverse complement strand
GAGGTGCTGTTTGCTGGGAAGCGTTGCCAAAAACATTGCCGTATCCTTTATCCAAGCCCGTGCAATTAAAAACGATTTTCCGCAGGGCGCGCTGTTGGGGAGTTCAGCAACTCCACCTTGTCATCTTCGGCAACAGGCGCGAATTCTTCCAAGGCCTCGGCGGTCGCCTGCAAAAAGGCATAGCCGTATTTTCTGTCAGGTTCAAGGTGGGCTCCCTCCGCCCATTCGTTCCAGGCATTGATGAACACGTATTGCGCATGCGGCGGATTGTGATCTTTGGTGTAGCTCAGCGCGTTCTTGAGCCAGTCTTTGTAGACTTCCGGCTCCGCGTGGTGAAAGATAAAGGCCTGGTGCAGCTTCCTTGCCGTATTATCCCAGCCTGGAAAAACGGTTTTCAGCGTTGTGTAAGCTGAAGGGGGCACAAACCCATTTATATGCACCAAAGCGCGCATATCCCGTATGGAGCCGCAAAACTGGGGGTTGATTACGCGCGGCTTTTTGGCATGGGGCACGTGCCCGCACATGTGAGGCGGAAACTCGACGCCGGCGTCAAAACCCCAGTGTTCCGGATTATCTTGAAAATCATGCGTCAAGGCGCAAACGATATAAAGTCCGGGAAACCCCATTTCTTGTGCGGACTTGCGAAAAGTTTCAAGCAGCCGCAGAACCCTGGCCCGGGACCAGAGGTGGGGGCGGTAAATAATCAGCAATGGCTTGTTTTCCACAGTGATATACCGCTTGTCGGCAATGAACGGCTGAAGGTCTTTCATGAAAAGAACATCATCCTCATCCCTGAGCTTTTGCTCGATAAGCAGCTCGTCTTCCGAACCGTCCCAGCGGCGCGACCAGGACTCATTGGCCCAACAGAGGCAGAAGGGCATATCAAGCTCTTTATTTTCCAAGAAATTGAACAGCGGGGTCTCCATGAGCCGCTTGCCGGAAAACCAGTAGTAATGAAAACAAAAGCCATAGACGCCATAGTGCTTGGCCATCTCTATCTGCTGATCCATGACCTCGGGCAGGCGTAAGTCATAAAATCCAAGGTCCACAGGCAGCCGGGGCTGGTGGTGGCCGATGAATTGCGGCACGGCCTTGGTGACGTTTGTCCATTCCGTGAATCCTTTCCCCCACCAGAGGTCATTTTCAGGAAAGGGGTGAAACTGCGGCAGATAAAAAGCGATGGTTCTGGGGCAAGCCGGAGAAATCGCGGCGGCGCTGTCTCTGAAAGCAATAAAGTCCGGAGAATTTTTGGCCGGGAGTTGGAGGATTTGTCTTTTATAGGCGGACAGTTTCTTATTAAAAGTAATCGTGTGTGTTGCTTGCCGTCCAGCTATGTACGCGAGATTGCGGCAGATTTTCAGCAAATTCCACAAAGGACGGGGCAGCCTTTTTTTAATTTGAAACTTCGCGCGGATAGAGAATTTACGCCAGGGAGGCATGGAGGCCAGAGCGGCTTCCTGCTGCCACGAAGGCACATAACCCGATGTATGCGTGTCATCTTCAGTACTGTTTTCTTCGTAATTTACATGCCCCGGTAATAGCGAACGCTTTACAGCAAGCGCCTTTCTTAAGGGAATTCGCCATATTGCGGCGTATGCCGCCCCACACAAAACCGTGGGCAGATGGTGCGGGAAATGCTTGGCGGCAAGCAACAGCCGGCTGCGGGTGATCATCAGCAGCCGCTTTAAAGGATAGCGTTGCGTCCGCATGCCTGTGGCGGCCCCTTCTTTGTGCAGCACATGAGCGTCGGGGGCATAGCCAAGCGCAAAATCCCCGGCCTGAAAAGCCCAATCTTGCTCTTCGCAGTACAGGAAAAAGCGCTCATCCATGAGACCCACCGCATCGATGAATTCACGGGTGACCAGGAAGGACGCGCCGTAAATAAAGTTGAGCCCGCGTTCAACCTCTTCCGGAGGAATGTCCAGGGCCTGTTCAAGCGATAGGGCTTGGCCGGCCATTTTTGAAAGCAGAGTCCAGGTGTTGGTATACCCCCCGGCGCAGCACTGAACGATGTCCGGGTATTGCATATAGCGCACGCAACAACCGACCAGGCCTGTTTTTTCATGTTCGAAGGCCCTGCGGAGCAGGGCGCCACAGGCGTCCGGGTGCACGAGAGTATCGTTGTTCAGGATCCAAAAAGCATCGGCGTCCAAGGAGAGGCCCAACTTAAGGCCCTTGTTGTTGCCGCCGGCATACCCGGTATTTTTATTTTTGCTCAGCAAGATGCAATGCGGCTGTGCGCCGGGCTGGAGTTTTGCGAGATCCGGCGGCGCATCTTCTGAAAGAACCGTTAAAGGCAATGGCTTAGGCGCGGGTTCGCTGTCTATGCCCGGCCAGCGTTCGTGTTCGATGGGGCGCACCCCGGCGGCCCAGTCTTGCAGACGGCGCAGGGAGTAATCCGGCGAGGCGTTGTCCACGATGATGATCCACTGCAAAGGCCGGTTGCTGCGCAGCAGGCTTTCAACGCAAGCGATCGTGTCCCGCCAGCCGCAATAGTTTACCACTATGGCCGCAATCTTGCTTTCAGCGGCCGTCAGGTCCGTATCTTCGGGAGTGTGCAGTGGTGCCGACATCAATGTTCTCCGTTATCTTTTCACGCCCGGCCAATCTTGCTACGCGCAAAAAGCAGCCTGTCGGAAATAAAGCCCACCAGGACAATGACCACCATGACGGCCACGGCCTGATCCATGGCGTGCAACTCCCGCCCGAAGTGCAGCAGTTGCCCGATGCCGAAACGGCTGATGATGGTCACATAAATTTCAGCGGCCATGAGAGAGCGCCAGGCAAAGGCCCAGCCCATGCGTGCGCCGTTCAGCAACTGGGGCAGGGCTGCGGGAAAGATGACCGTGCGCCAGGTGTGGAACCCGCGAGAGCCCATGACGCGCGCCGCCTGGATGTAAATGGGCGGCACAGAGGCAATGGCGTCTTTGGTGCTCAGGGCAATGGCCCACAAAGAGCCCATGACCACGACAAAATACATGGCCCCTTCGCTCTGCCCGAACCAGAGCAGGGCCAGTGGCGCCCAGCAGACCGAAGGCAGCGTTTGCAGCCCCAGAGCCACGACTCCCAGTGTGGACCTGGCCAGGGCGCTGCGGTAAAGCAGCAGGCCTATGATCGCCCCGCTGGCAATGCCCAGGGCATACCCGATGGCCAGGCGGCTCAAGGTCACGCCCAGGGCGGAGAGCAGCACGCCGTCAAAAGTGGCGGTAACCAGATATTTTCCAATATCCAGAGGCGAGGGCAAAAGAATGGGAGGGACCCACCCCAGAACGCAAACCATTTGCCAAAGGCCGAGAAAGGCGGCGAAAATCAAACCGGCCAACATTTTGGTTTTCATCGCGCCGGCTCCGGAAGTTCTTTTTCTTGCAGGAGCCGGGAAATCCGGTTCGCGGTCTGGCCTATGCCGGGATCGTTCATGGTGCGGGGGTGCGGCAGCGAGACGGGCTGGTCGTCTATAATGCGGCCTTCGGACATCAGCATGATGCGGGTGCCGAGACAGGCCGCTTCCCGCGCGTTGTGCGTCACCATAATTATGGTTTTTCGGGTTTCGCTCCAGATGTGTTGCACATCGGCGTACAACTGCTCGCGGGTCATGGCGTCCAGGGCGCTGAAGGGTTCGTCCATGAGCAGGATGTCGGGGTCCGGGGCCAGGGTCCTGGCCAGGGCCACCCGCTGGCGCATGCCGCCGGACAACTGGTCAACGCGAAAATGGTGAAAGCGCGACAGCCCGACAAGTTCCAGATACCATGCGGCCTTTTCCAACCTTTCCTTTCGGCTTAAATCCTCCACAAACTGCAGCCCGTACAGCACGTTTCCGAGCACGTCCAGCCAGGGAAACAAGGCGTCCTGCTGGAACATCAGCATGCGATGGCGGTCCGGGCCGCAGACAGGCGCGCCGTTGCTGTGAATGTCGCCCGTATCCGGAACCGTGAGCCCGGAGATGGCGGCCAGCAGCGTGGATTTGCCGCAACCGCTGCGGCCCAGCAGGCAAAGAGATTCTCCCGAGCGCACCGTGAAAGATACGCCGGAAAGAGCAATTACGAAGTCTTCGCCGTTGCGGTCAGGATAGGTCTTGCACACACCTTTGAGGGTGAGGCAAAAGTTATTCATGGGCGTATCACCAAACCTGATAAATCGGGATTTTCCTTAATAAAGCCGGCTTTTTGCGCGGCCTGCAGCGCCAAAGCAAAGTCCTTTGTGCTGACGGATGTATTGAAAACAAGGCGGGGCCAGGCATGCTCAACCAGAGCCAGGGGGAACTCGTGCCTGGTCTGGCGGGTAAGTTCGTCAGCCACCCGCTGCCTGGCTTCCTCCGGGTGCGCGAGTATCCAGGCGTTCAACTCCTCATGGGCCGCCACGATCTTTTGCACAATATCCGGCTGGGCCGCGGCAAAGTCGCTGCCGGACACCAGCAGGGTGGTCAAAGAGATGTCGGGCGGTTCGGAATACGCAATTTTTCCCCCGGCTTCCAGCTCCAGGCGGGAAACCCAGGGCTCCACAGTCCAGGCGGCGTCAATTTCGCCAGTGGAGAAGAGGTCGAAAATAGAGGGGTTGGCGGTGGGGATAATTTGCACATCACCGCCGGTCATGGTCACCTGCAGGCCGGTTTGCAAAAACCAGTTGCGGCAGGCGATGTCCTGGGTGTTGCCCAGTTGCGGGGTGGCCACGCGCTTGCCCATAAAGTCTCGCGGCGCCGCGAGGGAGCTGTTTTTAGGCACCACCAGCGCGGCGCCTCCCCGCACGGCCCCGGACACGACATGCAAGCCTGAGCTGTTGGAGCGCGCATAGGCGTTCAGGGCGGGATTAGGCCCCACGTAAGTGATGTCCACGGCCTTGGCAAACAGGGCCTCCATGGCCGAAGGTCCGGCATTGAAGCTGACCCATTCCAGGCGTAGCCCCGGGATGCGCGCTTCAAACCAGCCCTCGCCCCGGGAGGCCATGTTTTGGGCTATCAAGGCATGCGCGTGAGTAATATTGGGGAAGTACCCCATGGTCACCCGCAGTTCTTCAGCGGCGACCGGGAGAGTGTGCACGGATAGGAAAAAATAGAAAAAAGATACACAAGAAAACAGGATGCGACGCATATTTTCTCCCGTGACGATATTGAGCAAAATGTAATCAAAAGCGTTTTGAATAGGAAAAATTTTGGGTCATGACTAGCAGAGAGGTCTAAAAGGGTCTAAAAGCTAGCTATGCCAATCAAAAACAAGTATGCCAAAAATGCAAAAATTTCAGAGGCCAAAACCAGGCAACTTATTAAGCTATTTGCCGTTGATCTGGATGCTTC
>JAVBRZ010000150.1:0-12225 GCA_031547425.1 Desulfovibrionaceae bacterium | reverse complement strand
ACGTCACCCGCGCTCAACTGGAGCAGGCCAAAGCCCTTGCCCATGATTCCGCGCTGATGCTCAAGCGCAATGAAGCGCTTTACGCCCAGGGCGGCATTGCCAGGGCCGCATTGGACAATTACCGCGCCGCGGCGGAGACCGATGCCGCCAGAGTGGCGCAGATGCAAAGCCAGCTTGGCGTGGGCGGGCTTCCCGGCCGCGAAGAGCGGATCAAAGCCCAGGAAGCCCTGGTGGAGTCAGCCCGGGCGGCCTTGGCGCAGGCCCGCTGGTTGCTCGATCAGAAGCGGGTGGTCGCCTGCCAGGCGGGCCTCGTTTACGACACCATGTTCCGGGAAGGAGAGTGGGTGCCGGCCGGCAGCCCGGTGGCGCGCCTCTTGCCGCCGCAAAACATCTATGTGCGCTTTTTTGTGCCCCAAACCGCTTTGACCGGGCTGCATGTGGACCAGGCCATCTTCATTCACCTTGATAACGCGCCGGATATGCCGGCCAGCATCACCTATATTTCCTCCGAAGCCGAATATACCCCGCCCGTGATTTTCAGCAATGATACCCGGAGCAAACTGGTTTATCTCATTGAAGCCTATCCCGCGCCGGAAAACGCCGTGCGCCTGCACCCCGGCCAGCCGGTCAGCGTGAGCGCGCCCTGATGTTCGCCTCGCCCTTCCTGGACCACGGCGGGGACGCTCCCCTGGAATACGCCATTGACGTGCGCAAGTTGAATAAGCGTTTCGGGGCGCGCCATGTGGTCAGGGATGTATCCTTGCAAGTCAGGCCCGGCGAAATTTTTGGTTTTCTCGGCCCCAACGGCAGCGGCAAAACCACCACCATCCGGCTGATGTGCGGCCTGCTCACGCCCGATTCCGGGGAAGGCGTTTGTCTGGGCTTTGATATTCTGCGCGAGCGCCCGCGGATCAAGCGCCAGGTGGGGTACATGACTCAGAAGTTTTCCTACTGGGAAGACCTGACCATTCGTGAAAACCTGGAATTTGTGGCCCGCATTTATGAAATGCCGGACAGCCGCGTCGTGGTGGAGGAAGCCTTGCACAACCTGGGGCTGGCCTCTCGCGCCGATCAGCTTACCGGCGCCTTGTCCGGCGGCTGGAAGCAGCGCCTGGCCCTGGCCGCATGCATGCTGCACAAGCCCCGCCTTTTATTGCTGGATGAGCCCACGGCCGGGGTGGATCCGGCGGCGCGGCGCGATTTTTGGGAGGAACTGCACCGCCTGGCCGCGCAGGGCATTGCCGTGCTGGTCAGCACCCACTACATGGACGAAGCCGAACGCTGCCACAAACTGGCCTACATCGCCTACGGAAAACTCCTTGCTCAAGGCACGGCGGGTGAGATCACCGCCGCGCAAGGCCTGGCCACCTGGGCGGTGGAGGGAAACAACCTGCCGGCGTTGGAGCAAAGTTTGCGCGCCCGTCCGGAAGTATTGCAAACCGCCACCTTTGGCCAAACCCTGCACGTCAGCGGCCTGGCCGGCGGCAATCTGGAACAGGCGCTGCAAAGCGTTTTGGCCGGCGCGCCCGGCGTCAGCCTTGCCCCCATAGACACCAGCCTGGAGGATGTGTTCATCTACATGATGAACCGCGCCAAGGACAATTTTGCGGAGACGACATGAGCGCGGCAAACGGATTGCTTGCTTTTTCCCCGCGCCGCTGGTGGGCCATGGTGGTCAAAGAGTTTTTGCAATTGCACCGCGACCGGGTGTCCCTGGGCATGATTATCGGCATCCCGGTCATCCAGCTGGTGCTGTTCGGCTTTGCCATCAACACCAACCCCAAACAGTTGCCCACAGCGGTAATCAGCTACGATCACAGCGAATTCACCCGCTCCTTTGTGGCCGCGCTGCGCAATTCCGACTATTTCCGCATTGTCGAGGACCTGCCCGACGAGCAAAGCGCGCGCGAGGCGTTAACGCAAGGGAAGATGCAGTTTGTGCTCAATATTCCGGCCGATTTCACGCGGCGCCTTTTGCGGGGCGAGCGCCCGGCCCTGCTTCTGGAGGCGGACGCAACGGACCCCGGGGCCACGGCCATGGCCCTGGGCGTGGTGCAAAACCTGGCCTTCAGCGTGGCGGCCAAGGACCTCACCGGCCCCTTGGCCCACCTGGCGGGCGGGCAACCGCCTTTTGAGGTGCGGGTGCACCGCCTTTACAACCCGGAAAACAACAGCCAGTACAATACCGTGCCCGGTCTCATGGGCGTGGTTTTGACCTTTACCATGGTCATGATGACGGGCCTGGCCGTGACCAGGGAACGCGAGCGCGGCACCATGGAAAATCTTTTGTCCACGCCGGTGCGGCCCCTGGAAGTCATGGCCGGGAAAATTACGCCATATATAGTCATAGGTCTTGTTCAGGCCGGCATTATTCTGGGCGCCGCGTATTTTCTGTTCAAGGTGCCGTTTCAGGGCAGCCTCGGCGTAGTCTGTCTGGGCGCGCTGCTATTTGTGGCCGCCAATCTTGCCGTGGGCATCACCTTGTCGTCCATTGCCCGCAACCAGCTTCAGGCCATGCAGTTCACGGTGTTTTATTTTCTGCCCAGCATTCTGTTGTCCGGGTTCATGTTTCCCTTCCGGGGCATGCCGGTCTGGGCGCAATATATCGGCGGTTGCCTGCCGCTTACTTACTATAACCGCTTTATCAGGGGCATTTTGCTCAAGGGCGCGGGCTGGGATGATTCCTGGCCCCATATCTGGCCCATATTGTTGTTTTTCTGTCTGTTTATGGGCATTGCTGTGAAATTTTACCGCAAGACTTTGGACTAGATGTAATGTTTCAATAGGTTGTTCACCCCGCCACAAAAAAGGCGGATCGCCCAGATCGGGCCATCCGCCGTATTTTTTCAGCTGTGAGGGGTAAATCAAGCCACCGCGCGTACGCCTGAGAAGGTGCTCAGCTTGCTGTCGGCGTAGGACAAAATTTGTGGCGTGAACATGTCGTTCAGTTCTCCGTTGTTTTCGCCGTTGAGGCCGGCATAAAAAAGATCCATGGATTCCATCTGCAAATTTTTCTTGAGCGCGACCGGGTTTAAGCTGGCGGCGGCTTCCTTGTTTTTGTTCAAGGCATTTTTCAGGCCGCTCAGGGCTTCAATATCCGCGACCTGCTCGGTCAGCTTGGGATTGTCCTCAAAATATTTTTGCACGGCCTTGGCGTCTTTGTGGCCGCTGTATACTTTCACTTTGCCGTTCTCATCAAGAGAGACGCGAAAATCCACGTCCTCGGCCACGCCGCGTTCTTTGAGCTCACGTTTGACCAGTTCGGCAAATTCCTGCTCCAGTTCCCCCAGTTTTTCGCCAATGGACGTGGCATTGACCGTGACTCCGTCCGCCTTCATTTGCTGGATAATGTTGATGGCTCGGGAGTTGGTATTGAGCAGGGCTTTGCCCGGAGAGACATAAGCTTCCTGTTCGCCGGACTTGGCGGCGGCTTCCTGTTGCGCCTTCTTTTCCGCTTCGGTCTGATAAAAATTAATGCCGCTGCTGCTTGAGCTGATGCCGCTGATGGACATGGTCGTTCCCCTTTCTGCGTATATTGCTTTATAAAATTCATGCCCGGCCGAAAAGTGACAAGCCGTGCAATTTTTTCCTGTACCCGCTCTTAAGCATAATTCGTGCCGGGATCGTTTTTGCTTAAGCCAAGGCGTGTTAATATGGCCGCAGCGGGAGGATAGAATGGCCTGCCTTCAATAAGGAGCAAGGGAGAGGAGGGCGGGGGAACGGGGCCAGGTAAATTGTTAAATGAAGCGCGGCGCCTCTGGCGCTGGACATGGACAGTAAAAGCAATTATGTATACACCTCTGGATGTGCCGGTTTTGCCGGGCGCATTAAAATATGCAAGAATATTTAAAAACCCTGGAATTTGACCAGCCTCAGCTGGCCAATGACTTGTTCGGGCCGCAAAATCAAAATCTGGCGGTCATCGCCGAACACTGCGGCGTTGAACTGCATTCGCGGGGCAGCGCGGTGACTATTGCGGCCAAGGATCAGGACGCCGGCAATACCGCGGCCAATATTCTGCTTCAGTTGTATAAAATTCTTAAAGGCGGGCGGACGCTGTACCCGGCGGACATAGACCATGCCTGCAAAGCGGCGCATAAAAACGCCGCCGCCGACCTTACGGCGTTGTTTCATAAAGACGCGTCCATCGCCACGCCGCGCAAAATCATTTCCCCCAAGACTTTAAATCAGCGCGATTATATTGAGGCCTTAAAGGGCAAAGACATGGTTTTTGCCGTGGGTCCGGCCGGAACGGGCAAAACCTATCTGGCCGTGGCCATGGCTGTGGCTTCGCTCAACGAGCGGAAAATCCGGCGCATCATTTTAACCCGCCCGGCGGTGGAAGCCGGCGAAAAGTTGGGGTTCCTGCCCGGTGACCTGGCCGAGAAAATCAATCCTTACCTGCGCCCTTTGTACGACGCCCTTTACGATCTCATGGACATGGGCAAAGTGGCCGAATTGTTTGAACACAATATCATTGAAGTGGCGCCCCTGGCTTTTATGCGCGGCCGCACTTTGAACGACGCGTTTATAATTTTGGATGAAGCCCAGAATACCACGCCGGAGCAGATGAAAATGTTCCTCACCCGGCTGGGCTTCGGCTCAAAAGCCGTTATCACCGGAGATATTACCCAAATTGACCTGCCGGATATTACCGGCACGGCCGGAGCGGAACGCTCGGGCCTGGTGCAGGCCCTGCGCATTTTGGCGGGGCTGGACGGAGTGGGCATGGTGCGTTTCGGCAGTCAGGACGTTACCCGTCACCCTTTGGTGGCCAAAATAGTGGAAGCTTATGACCATACCTAAATTTACCCGCAGCAAGAAACGCGTGGTTTTCGCCATGCCGTTCAAAATAATTGTTGATGAGCACAGCAAATCAGGTTTGCTGGCCTTGGCCGCAACCTTGCTGGCCGTTGCCTTTTTGGTGGGAGTCAATTTTCACGGTTCGCATCAATATTTAGTCAGCGGTGATCTGGCGGGCGAAGATGTCATTGCGCCCAAAAACTTTACCATTTACGACGATGAAGCCACCAAAGCCAAACGCGAACAAGTGGCGCAGCTTGAACCCGGCATTTTTGAACTGGATGTGGATGCTTTCTCCAACCTGCGCAATGCTGTGCAGGAAATTTTTTACAAACTGAATACCTTCACCAGCGAAGAGATCAACCAGTTCCGTTTGCAAATTTCGCAAGACAGGCAAACTGAAATCCAGGAGGCGGTCATCAGGATTTGGGGGTCCAGCCAGTTTCAGGCCCTGATCAGCAGCCGGGTGCTGCCGTTTCTGGAATCGCGCCTGCGTCTGGGGGTGGTGCAGGATTCCCGCGAGTTTTTGAATTTTCGAGGCGGCATACTGCTGCTGGACCCGGTAACCCAATCTCGCGATTTTTATCTGGACACCAGCAACATATACGATCTGAAGTCTTTGGATGTGGACTTAAACCAATACCTTAAAAACGAGTTGCGCGCGTCGTCCCAGATCCGCCAGGCCGCGAACACGCTTTTGGAGTCCATTATTCCGGCCTCGCTTATTTACAATAAAGAGTTGACCGCGACCAATATTGAAACGGCCATAAGCCATGTCCGGCCTGTGGAATACGAAATCCGCAAGGGTGACGTGCTGGTGCGCAAGGGCGAGCGCATCAACCGGGAAAAGCAACTGCGCGTCAATGCTTTATGGCAGAGCATGGACAATCGGTTCCTGGTCACCCCGTTTTTGGGCGTTCTGGCCATTTCTTTCATTCTCAGCCTCGGCCTGTTCATTTCTCCCAGCGGCCGTAAAGGCAGCTTGGTCACCAGGCGGGATCTGCTGCTCATTTCCTTTGTGCTGCTGGTGTTTGCGCTGTTGAGCAAGTTCTTGGCCATGCACGGTGAGGGGCTTAGCGATATCTCTTTCTTCAGCAGCGTAACTCTGCCGTATGCTTTCCCGGTGGCCGGCGCGGCCGGGCTGGCCTCCATGGTTTTTTCCGCCCGGCGCTATTGCGTCACCGGTCTGTTGCTGGCTTTTTTGTGCACGGTTATGGCCGGTGCGGGGTTATCTTTATTTTTGTTTTATTTTCTGGGCTGCATGGCCAACACCTGGCTGGTGTCCAGGGCGCAGACCCGCAATGAGATGTTTTTTTCAATTATTCCCCTGAGCATTGTACTTATGCTGATTTGGCTGGGTTGCGCCGCTTTTGATTCGGCCGGCCAGCTCAACTACCCAGCCGGCATCGCGGCCGTGGTGCTGCACAGCGTGGGGGCGCTGGTGGTGGTTTTTGTGCTTTCGCCGGTGCTGGAAATCATCTTTAACTATACCACCCGCTTCAAGCTCATGGAGCTGATGAATCTGGAACAGCCCCTGCTGCAGGAATTGATGATGGCCGCGCCGGGCACTTACCACCATTCCCTGATTATGGCCAATATGGCCGAAGCCGGCGCCAAGGCCGTGGGCGCCAACGCGTTGTTGTGCAAAGTGGGAGCGCTGTATCACGACATCGGCAAATTGCCCAAGCCGGAATATTTCATTGAAAACCTCATGGGGCGCGAAAACCGTCATGACCGGCTCTCACCGTCCATGTCCGCTTTGATTCTTATCTCCCACGCCAAAAAAGGCGTGGAACTCGCGCAACAGCACAAGCTGGGCGACGAGATCATGGATATCATCCGCCAGCACCACGGCACCAACGTGATCCGCTATTTTTATGAAAAAGCCAAAGACCTGGGCGAAAATCCCAAAGAAGAAGATTACCGTTATCCCGGCCCCCGGCCCCAAACCAAGGAAGCGGCCATCATCATGCTGGCCGATGCTGTGGAGGCGTCCAGCCGCGTGCTCACCGATCCTCTTCCCGGCCGCATTCAGAGCCATATAGATAAAATCATGCGCAACATTTTTTCGGAAGGGCAGCTTGATGAATCCGCCCTGACCTTCAAGGATCTGCATAAACTTTCGGAAACATTTATGCGTATCATCACCGCCGTGTTCCATCACCGTATTGAATACCCCGACGTGGTGGTCAAAGATGACAAGCGAAAAGGACCCAACGGCGAGTGTGCGCCCGGCCCGGGCGGCATGGAATCGTTTGAATCTTCAGAAGCAATGCGCCCGAGCGCCCCAGGGGGCGGCAACGGCCAGAAGCCCGGCAAAACCACGCCTTCCAAAACCAGTGCGGAGCCGGGACCTCCCGCTTACCCCCAACCCATGCAGGGCGGCGGCAAAATATGAACCCGGGGGCCACGACGCCGCGCCTGGCGGCGTGCTTTCCCTTGGATCGCAGGGAAATATGGGCGGTCATCACGGCCATGCGCGCCTTGCTTGAGGTGGAAACAGGCGAGCCCGCGCCTTTTCCCGAGCTGGTCATTACCGACGATGCCGGCAGCGAAGCGTGTAACCGAGCGCACCTTAGTTGCGCCGGGCCGACAAATATTCTTTCCTTCCCTATGGTTGAGCGGCCCAAAGGCGCGCCCCTTCCCGGCAGCCTGGTGCTGGCGGCCACGGTGCTGCGGCGGGAAAGCCTGCTTTACGGCCAGGATCCGGCTGATCACGCCGTGCGGCTGCTGGCCCACGGCATGGCTCATTTGGCCGGGATGGAACATGGTCCGGAAATGTGGAGGGTATGCGACCGCCTGGAAGCGGCGGGGAATGACGCGCTGGCTTGCCTGCGCGGATAGTTTGCGGCATAAATGCCATGCCCGCGCCGGATGCAGGGCCGAAGTCATTTTTTAGCTTTAACGATGTGGGCTTTTAAAAGCGCTTCCGACGATAAGACAATGCCTTCCTCGCAATAGGGACATTTGGCATTAAAGAAAGGCCGATCGCCCGGCACTTTGTTTTTGCTGTAAGTGAATACTCGCCTGCAATACGGGCAACGGATATTGATCAGATCTTCATCATCCATATTCACGAAAGTCCTTTGGACGTGCTGATAAAAAGCAGCCGTACAAGCCGCATTTTGATATATATTTCATATGCAGTCAATCGCCTGGCGGAAAAAATGAACGTTTCAGGATATTCCTGCAACTCGCCCTCTTGCCATATTCCATGGCACGGGTTAAATAAATGGACAGGAGGCGCGCAACGCCATGGCCAGCGATCTTACGCCCGGCAGCAATCCGCCGGTTACCTCGCGGGTGCTGCGGGACTATCTTTATTCCCGCCTGCGTAGCGGCACGAACCTGTCCCTGAGCGACAAGCTCCTGGGGCTGGCGATGCTCAGCCGCGATTCAACCCGGTCCTTCAGTGCCGCTGCGCCGCAAAATGACGTTTCCGCGCTACCGCCGCAAATCATCGGCCAGCTTAAAGGCTACCTGTTAAACAGCCGGGGCGGGGCGCCGGGAAATATTGCTTTGCCGGACACGCCCGCCGAATATTTAAACGATGCCCTGCGCGGTCGGCTAACCAAAATCAACACCTGATTATTTTCAGGCGATTCGCCTGGGCTAACGCAAAGGATGATCCATGTCTGCGACCATTGATGAACTCACTGTCAACTACGAAGAAAACGACCAACTGCTGATTAAGGAACTTGATAAGGTCATCTTGACTCGTGGCGCCTGGACCACCATTCTGTTCCGCTACCAGCAATGGAACCCCGAGGCCCAGGATTACGAGCCCGAAAAATACATGATTCGCCGCTACCGCAAAGTAGCCGGCGAATTCAAGGTTCAATCCAAATTTGTGATTTCCAATCGCGAACAGGCCAAGAAAATTATCGCCGCGCTCCAGGAATGGACCGCGGATGAAGCGCCGCAGGCGTAAGCCCCGTCGCGCCGTCGTCTTCACTCTCCGAGTTTCAATCGTTGCCCGGATTCTCCGGCCGGCAACTCCTTTGACCAGGCCTCCAGGTTGGAGCCTATGAAGCTGATCACTTGCTGGTGGGCGTCTTTGCCCGTGTCCGTGAAGAATATGGGATCGCCGAACTTGAAGTGCACCGGTATTTGCGGATAAATAGGGCCAAAGTCCTTCAAAACCCGGCCGCACCCCCAGGCGTCGCTTTTCAGGGCCACGGGCACCACCGGCACCTGCGCGTTGCGGGCCAGCTTGACGCCGATGCTGTTGAACAGCTTCAGATCCAGGGTCAGGCTGCGCGTGCTTTGCGGGAAAATAATCACCGAGCGGCCCGCCGCCAGACGCGCCGCGCCTTCCCTGAGAACCACGGCCAGATCTTCGCGTGGGTTTTGCCGTCTGACCACCACCGGATCACGGGCGCGCAGCACCCAGCCGAAGTGGGGGTAATTGACCAGGCTTTCCTTGACCACAAAGGTGACGTCTTTGTGCGGCTGGATGAGGCAGGGCAGGATAAAGGTTTCCAGGGTGCTCATATGGTTGCCGATGAACACGCAAGGGGAATCCAGGCCGATGAATTTTTCCACGCCCTCCACATGCACGCGCACCCCGGCCATTTCCAGGGCATCCAACATGCCCAGGCTGCTGGTTACCCAGTTTTCTCCGCTATAGCCGTGTTTTTTCGCCAGATTGCCCGACACCCAAACCACCTTGAGCATGTGCGCGTAAAAGCGCAACGACGGAAACATCCGGGCAAGCGGCCCCAAGCGGGTTTCGGAAGAGTCATATTTGTTGAAAGTCAGCGGCGAAGCGTGTTTCACCTCTAAAAAACTCATGGCTCAATCCTTCCTGATCTGGCGAAAATTAAGGCCGTCCTGGTCCAGGCCGCAACCGGCGTCATAAATGCCCACCACGCGTTCGGTAACTTCCACGGATCTGGCGCGGCGGAAATAGCGCACCATGTTCACAAAATCCGCCTCATACTTTTTGCCCTGCCAGCCGCCGCAACGGTTGACCACCAGATCGCGCGACAAGCACAGGCATAAGGGGTCGATATTGCATTGCCGCACTATGTCGCGTCCGGGCACAATTTCCGGCAGATAAGGCTTGTCAAAGGCGCGGGAAACATCAATGCGGGCAATGACCATTTCCGCATCCGGATAGCTTTCATGAATGAGAAAGGCGTCGTCGGTGAGGGTGTTGTCGTCGTCGTGAAAAATAATCCGTTCCCCTTTGGAAGCCTTGAGCAGGCCGTGGCGAATGGCGTTGCCGAAGTCGTTGTCCTTGGGAAAGTCATAGTAGGTGATGTAGGAAAAATCGCGTACCCGGTCCCCGCGCCGGCCGTCAAAGCCCACCAGCACCTCGAGGCCGTGCGGCAAAAGATTGGCTTTGCGGGCGGCCGCCTCAATATGATCCAGGGCCAGGGCCAGAGCGCGAGGACGATCTCCCCGGCTGGGCATGATCAGAGAGAAACGAGGATGGCGCAAGTTATTCATCGTCTTCCCCGCGTTCCCGTTCTCTTTCTCGCGTTTCCCGTTTGGCCGGGCCTTGCGGGCGCGCCTGGCGATGCTTCTGCCACCAGGCCGTCAGACGCGGTTCCACGCCGTATTCTTTGGGATGGTAAAATTCCGCGCCGCGCAAACTGTCGGGTAAATAGTCCTGGTTGACCCAACCATCGGGAAAGACGTGGGGATACTTATAGCCGTGGCCGTAACCCCACTGCCGCTGCATGGCTGTGGAGGCGTTGCGCAGGTGCAGGGGCACGGGCTGCGGGCCGTTGTCGCGCACTTCTTTGGCCGCGTTGTGATAGGCGGCATATGTGGAATTGCTTTTGCGGGCCAGGGCCAGATAAACCACGGTTTCAGCCAGGGGAATAAAGCCTTCGGGCATGCCCACAAATTCCACGGCCTGCTGGCAGGCCACGGCCAGGGGCAGGGCGGCGGGGTCGGCCAGGCCGATATCCTCGGATGCGGACAACATCAAACGGCGGCACACAAAACGCGGATCCTCGCCGCCTTCCAGCAGGCAGGCCAGATAATACAGCGCCGCGTCCGGGTCGGAGCCACGAATGGATTTGATGAGCGCTGAGGCCAGCTCATAATGGCTGTCACCGTCTTTGTCGTGGCGCATGACGATTTCCGGCAGCGAGGCCTTGAGGCGCTCCGGCAGGCGGTCTTCCTCGGACAGGGCGGACACGTACTCCAAAAGATTAAGCATGGTGCGCGCGTCGCCGTGGGCAAGGGAAATAAGCATTTCCTGGCTGCGCGGCGCAAGGTCGATTTCCAGGTCGGCCAGGCCGCGACGCATGAGGTGTGTAAGTTCCTCCGGGGCCAGGTTGCGCAGGCGCAACACGTGCAGGCGGGAAAGCAGCTGGCGGGTGATGCTGAAGGAGGGGTTTTCCGTGGTGGTGCCGATCAGGGTGATTTCCCCGCTCTCAACCATGGGCAGAAAAAAATCCTGCTGGGCTTTGGAAAAACGATGCAACTCGTCCAGGATGAGAATTTCCACGCCGGACAGGGCCTTGCGCAGGTGCTGCAAGCCGGCCTCGGGCGCGCTCATGCGTAAAACATGCTCGGAATGGGCATTGGCCAGCAGCAGGGCCAGGGTGGATTTGCCGCAGCCGGGCGGGCCGAAGAGCAGCAGGCTGGGCAGACGCTTGCTGCCGAGCAGTGTGCTCAGCTTGCCGCGCAAATGCGGGTGCCCCACACAGGCGTCAAGAGTGGCCGGTCGTAGTTTCTCCGGCAGGGGACGACGAATGGACATAACTTACAGATTGACCCGGTAAAATGTGTTCAGCCTGGGCATGCTTGCGCGGCATGCGCCAGGCTGACTATCGCTGAACTTTAAGTGCTTGCGGGCTGAAAAGTCAAGCCGCCGGTTTTGGGGTCGGCTACTTGTTCATATCCGTCACAACGGAAATGAGTTCCTCAAGAACGGCTTCGCTGCGCTCCAGGGGAATCTGGCAGGTTCCCACCTGAGGGTGGCCGCCACCGCCATATTTGAGCATGAGGCTGCCCACGTTGATTTTACAGGTGCGGTTCAAGATGCTGTAGCCCAGGGTGGCCACCACATTCTGCTTTTGCATGCCCCACATCACCTGCATGCTGATGTTGCAGTCCGGGTAAAGGGTATAGAGCATGAAACGGTTGCCGCAGCATATTTCATCCACGTTGCGTAAATCGGTGACCACCAGCTTGTCGTGGACCCTGGAATTGTCGGTAAGCATTTTTTTGAACAGCGGCACGTGTTCGTAATAGCGTTTAACCCGTTCCTGCACATCGGGATGGGCGAGAATCTCATCGGCCGTATTGTGGCGGCAAAATTCAATCATGGCTTCCATGAGCTGGTAGTTGGAAATGCGGTAGTCGCGATAACGTCCGAGGCCTGTGCGCGGGTCCATGATAAAGCCCAGGAGCACCCAGCCCTGCGGATTTTCGATATCCTCACGGCTTAACTGACCGCTG